>NZ_JSXC01000056.1 GCF_000803215.1 Pectobacterium fontis | reverse complement strand
TCTGGTCGCGACTAATACAAGTAATGTGTATTGCGGTACTGTTTCACCCAGCTAATCGGTATTTTCTAAATAATTACGATTTCCATGCCCATATTGAAATTATCTTTCCGCTATAGCCTGGTTCAAGGCCATCGATGGTTATCCACTTGCTATTTAGGTACTCTTTCTTTATTTGTTTGTTAGACTTACTGAGGAATTCCAGTGATTGGGCCACGTAGGAGGCTGGAGAATAATTAGTTCCAGCACCTGTACCCATTGGGACAGGTGAAGCTTCTGATGTGTATTCGCTGTGTATTTTTTCCCATTCTTCTGGGAGCTTATCTTGTATGATCATGCATATTTGATAAGCCGATAAATAATGACCATTTTCATCTTTAATGATCTGAATTAGTGCATCTGATAAATCATTTAATTTCATATTAATGGTTCCATCTTTATTGATAAAGGTGAGCACTGAACAGATAGGAATCTATGTGTAGATTTTATTCATACAATATTGCAACACCGCACTATACGCGCTAAATTCCCCAAAGATACCAAGCCTCGCCTTAAAAAGCGGGGCTTTTTTGTTTTCTGCTTCAGGAATCCCATGGCGACCATCGATATCACCACAATGCGCGGAATGATGCCACGCGTTGTTGAACACCTTTTGCCTGAATCTAACGCGACGGTGGCGGAGAGTTGTCACTTTCGGCATGGCGTCATCACGCCGATGTTGGATGATACCGATCAGGGCAAGACCTTTGCGTTCAAGCCCAAAACCATCTTCCACTATCGCGATAACTTCTGGTTTGCCTGGAACAAGATTGTTGATGCGATCCGCAGTCCGGTCGCCAATGATGATTATGGGCGTGTTTACTACACCGATGATGAATTTCCGAAGGTTACCTCTTCGCAGATTGCGACGGGCGGCAACGGCAATTATCCCTCGGCATTTTTCCGTCTTGGTGTTCCGGTGCCTGCGAACCCGATTGTCATTGGCACCATCACGCCACCGGCTGACGTTGAAGAGGATGATCCAACAGATGACGAAACGCGCTTCTACACCGAAACCTACGTTACGGCATACGGTGAAGAAGGTGCGCCAGCGCCAGCGTCTGCGGAGTTGACGATAACGTATTCTGGGAGTTCGGTGGAACTGCATCTGCAACCACCCGGACAGCAGAACAACAACATCACCAAGCGCCGTATTTATCGATCTGCAACCAGTAGTCAATCGGCGGATTTTTTATTGGTGGCCGAGCTGGATATTGCCGTCGGTGTATTTGTTGACGACCTGTCAGATGCTCAGCTTAGTGCTTCACTGGAGACTTACGACTATTACATGCCGCCGGATGGCATGATCGGCTTATGCATGATGTCGAACGGTATTGCTGCCGGGTTTAAAGGCAATCAGGTGATGTTCAGTGAAGCCTATTTGCCTTACGCATGGAAAGATGGCAACAAGCAGACCACACAGGATGATGTTGTGGCGATCGCGCCAGTAGGCACAACGCTGGTCGTTGGCACGAAAGGTATCCCCTCTATTTTTTCAGGTATCACACCGTCGAATATCACGTCAACGCATTCCTTGATCGCGCTATCTTGCGTCTCACGTCACTCAATGGTAACGATGGATGGTTTCGCGTTGTATGCCTCGCCGAATGGCCTGGTTTCTATCAGTGCTGATGGAGCGGCGACGATTGCCACGGCAAATATCGTTGAGGCTAAGCAGTGGCGGAAAGATTTCAATCCGACAACGATCCGAGCCTGGCGCGTGGAAAATGAATATCTGGCGTTGTATGACACCGATAACGGCGTAGCAGGGTTTATCTTCGATCCTGCCAGCATGGATATTCGCCACATCACGACATCGTTTGATACAGCCTATAACGATCCGGCGGGTGACACGCTCTATATCGTGAAAGGGCGGCAGTTGTACACGTTTAACGATGGCGCTTTCAACCTGAATATGCGCTGGCGCTCAAAAGCATACCTGGCTCCGGCGAATACGGCCTTTTCCTGCCTGCGAGTAATGAGTCATGCGTTATCGCACGTCGGCGTCATTCTGCATGTCGATGGTCGCGCAGCGTTGCATTTGCCACCGGGCAGTCTGCGAGAGTCGTTAGTTAAGCTACCGCCTATTCGTGGTAAACGCTGGCAGATTGAAGTCTACGGCAGCGTGCCGGTTGACCGGATTACGTTAGCTACATCAATGCAGGAAATGACAGCATGACGGCTAAGTTCAGAGCGGGTAAAGATCAGTCGGCGGTTTTAGAGAACGTTGAAACACTGACTGGCCAACGTGGTGACGGGCGTAATCGTGCGGTGACGTATGGTGATTTGGCTACGCTCGGTCTGGCTAACCTGCGCCAACTGGGGGGCGGTAAGGTTACCTTAACACCTGGTAATGGTCCGGGGAGCTCTAATTCTGGTGGTGGTGTACAGAAGCCAAGCAAACCCACCAATTTTAAAGCCACAGGCGGGTTTGCTTACGTGCTGCTTGAATGGGATATGCCCAATTATCGCGGCCGGTCGCTGACGGAAATCTATCGTTCTCCTGAAGATAATTTGGCAAATGCGGTATTGATTGCCAGCTCTGCTGCTGGGGTTTACGGGGACCCGGTTGATCCCGACTGGAAAGGGTACTACTGGATACGACACGTTAATGCGCTGGGGGAACCGGGACCGTTCAATGACTCAAAAGGCACGTTCGCACAAACGCATCCTGATCCGGCGGCCATCATTGAGGTGATTAAGGAGCAATTAAATACGTCGCCACTGATTGCCGATCTGACGGAGAAGCTGGAAACAAATACCAAAAATATTGGTACGGTTGATGCAAACGTAAAAATGTTATCTGAGTCTGTTAGTGATCAAAACAGTGCAATGGCAAAGCGGGTAACCGATGTTGAAACGTCATCACAAACCAATGCGTCAGCAGTCAGGGAGTTATCGCAATCGGTATCCGATAAGTTCTCGTCATCAGCGGAGCGTGTTGAAAAGGTTGAGGCTGCGACGAGAGAAAATAATGCAGCGGTGCAGACAAACGCAAAAGCCATCAGTGAAATGGATAAAAATGGCTCAACATCATATCGGGCCATGTGGAGCGCGAAAGCACAAGCCGGAGATGTGACGGCAGGAATTGGTATTGTTGCTGGTCAGGATTCAAGTGGAAATACCATTAGCCAGGTTGCAGTATCAGCCAATCAGTTCTTTATCTTTGATCCTAATAACCCCAACGATAAAACCACCTATGCGATCCCCTTTGCTGTTGTGGATGGCAAAGTGGTTATTGATGAACTGATCGCCAGAGATGCAGTGATAAAAATATTATCCGCGCAAACCATTATTGCAGACAGTGTAAAGGCGGGGATTGAGATCGTTTCGCCGTATATCAAAACAGCGCGGATTGAGAGCGGTGGTTTTACTGTAGATCCGTTAGGGAATGCAACGTTTGGGCAGTTGGTGAAAATATCAGCAGCAGGACAAATTAATATTAAATCTTTAGCGAATGGGAATGGTTTAAATATAACCAATAACGAAATTCTGATTAAGGATGAAAATGGGGTAAATAGAATTGAGATATCTGGCTAATGGCAAAATTTATCATTAGAGACAAGCACGGTAATATCACTCTTGATCTGTCAAAAAGTGCAACGAAAACACTTGGGTATTTTACCGTCGAACCTGGTACATCAAAAACGGTCATCATCCCTGAGCTATTTGGTGGTCGATTATGGGTTTCAGCATCAGCGGAACAAATACAGTTTGATATCGGTGTATTGAGTACACCGCCTAGCGCTGTTGTTAGTGGTAATTCTATTACCGTATCGACGGTAAGGGGGGTACGTTGTTTCTGTATTTATGGAATATATTGAGAATGGCCTTCATTAGAATAACTAATGACGATAGGGTGACACTTATTGATTCTGAGGTATTCAATTTAACATTGGCAGAGAAAGGAGATCTTTCTTTTGAATGGGCACCCGATGAAGGGTGGCATGCTTCTGTTAGTTATACCGCCAAGTCAGATCTACCTCCGTTGATTGCATTATCAGGTTCGACTCATTATATCTCGCTGCTATCAACAAAAAAAACGAACAATACTTACACTTTTACTATCATAGCTATTGATGCATTAGGATATGACCCCTCTATCACGGGTGGCTATTTTATATTTGATGCAGGGGAACTAACGAAAGAAGGTACAGGGAATATCATCGTTAGAAACAAAGATGGCTATGTGACATTTGATAGCGATAAGCAATATTTAACGGTGCATTCGTTGCAAAGTTTCCCAAGCTTTAATTATAGAACTTGGCTCGACCCATTTCCAGATGAGGTAATAGTTGAAACTCCACTGGAAAGAAAATATGCAGTTGTGGTAAATAAAATTGGATATCTTTATGTAGAGCAATCAACCAGCGGTGAGGTTGATTTAACGTGGTATTATGATGGGATACGTGTATCACCTGGGAGTATATCTCGTAAGTTCGACATGTTCGATTCGCGTAATTACAACACCATGGGAGCTAATTTCACCAGAAATAGCACTGATTCGCAATATATGATAGTTGATGTTACAGGATTCTGATCGTGCGTCAGACAGAAATAGAAGGGCTAATCCAGCGTGTAGCTTTAGACAGTCGAGAACCCAATTTAATAAAAAACATCCAGAGCGCCTGCCTTAAAAAGCAGGCGTTTTGCTTTGGTACAGATGATACGCGGATTGTTCTGCGGCCACGGAGTTATTACGGAATCCCGTATGTGGTGGTTTGGTTGGGTGCCAGCACAAGAAAAGATGCATTGACCTATTGGCTGCCTCACGTTCAGGAATTAACGCGTATGGCCGGTGGGCGTTGGGCTGAGTTCTACACGGCAAGAAAAGGGTTCATTCGAGTGGCGCGGCGGCTTGGGTTTGAGCGTCTGCCTGATGAGTTTGGGCTAATGAAATTCAAGATATCGATGTGAGGTGATGCGTGGGAAAAGGTGGCGGTGGCAGTACAGAAGTAAAGGAAACATCGCAGCAAGCGGCAGCGGCTGATGTTGCGCGGCAACAGTGGAATCTCTATCAGAACGAATTGAAGCCCTATGAAAACCTATTCATGGATAAGGTGGAAGGGCTTAACGGACAGCAGAAATACGACGGTATCGCTGGCGATGTCAATCTGGGTTACCAGCAGGAGTTTGGCAAAGTCAGGCGGCAAGCGGCCGATGGTCTTGCATCGGCAGGTGTCGATCCCAGCAGCGGCAAATTCCAGTCAACGCTGAATGATGTTGCTACCGATCAAGTTGCAGGCACGATTGATGCGACGAACCGCTCCCAGACCGATCAGCAAAATAAGTATGTTGCTGGGTTACAGGATGTTCAAGCGATGGGAGCTGGGCAAAAAGCAGAGGCGTTGCAGGGGTTCCAAAGTATTGCCGCTGCATCACAGAAAAAAGCGATATCAGATGCGGAATCGTCATTGGCGAAACAGCAATCGAAGCAGGGATTGACAGGGGCAGTCGGTGGGGCATTGGCTAGCTATGGATTATCGAGTTTGCCTAAGAAAACACCAACACCTACAGGCAGCAGCTCTAGTGGTGTGTTTGGAGTTTCTGATACGCCATTTGGTGGCACGACACACAGTAGTTGGCTAAGTAAGGGGTAATTTATGGGCTACGCATCAGATACTTTTGCTGACGTGACGCGTAAGCAATACGCCGACTGGCAGCAGCGATATTTTCCAAAGCTACAAGGGCTGATGGAGCTATCAACTAGCGGCCAGCTAATGAATAACCAACTAGCACGCGCAGATGCGACGCAGCAGCAGGCGCTGAATACGGCAACAGTTGGCTCGGCTAATCAGCAGGCGCGTTACGGGGCAACTCAGCAAACCAATCAGGGGGATAATAGCTTAGGGCTTAAATCCGCACTCGCCACTGCTGGTGCGAAAAACGGTATTCGTGAGGCGGAAACCGATCGCCAAATGAGCATTTTAACTGGCGGTTCGACTGGACTGCGCGAACTGCTAAATATTGGGAGTGAAACCTAATGGGATACGGATTAATTGATATTGCGGCGCAGACGCGTCAGCAGGCAATGCAAGGTATGCAGCAGGATGCAGAGCTTGAGCAACAGCGCGAAACGGCTAACGAACAACTTAAAGCCCAGCAGAAGCAGGCTGCAAACCAGATGAAAGGGACGATGGCGGGAATGGGGGCGATGGGCGGAGCAGCAATGGGGGCATCCTACGGCTCAGTGGGGGGGCCAATTGGTGCGGTAATTGGTGCAGGGGTAGGGTTGCTGGCTGGTTCATTGTTTTCATAATAGGGGGATTTATGGCTGATTTACGCGGTCTGGCAGATGGCTTTCTGGCTGGATTCAACACGATGGATAATGCGTTACAGCGCCGGGAAGAATCAGAATTACGGCGGCTAATGGTCGATCAAAATCAAAAAAATGACGATCGCCGTTTTGGTCTGGCGCAAGCGCAGTTCGATTATGGTAAAGAAACGGGGTTACGTGATTATCAGCGTCAGACGGAACGCGATAAAGAAGATGATCGTCGATTTGGTTTACGCAATGTTCTTGAGCAACAACAGCTAGGCATTCAGCGTGCGGGGCTAGGAATGCGAGCTCAGGAACTGAATATGCGCAGAGAAGAGCATGATTTCAAGATGGCTCAGACACAACGTCAGCAGCGTATTCAAGATGAATTGCCTTCGGTCAAAATGTTCTATGATCAACTGGAAAAAACGGGCAATGCCGATCCTGAATTATTCAAGCAAATATCGCCTGATAACCCATTGCATCCTAAGCGTTTTATTGGTGACAAAGCGATTAAAAATGTAACAGAGATCAATCGCATTATGCCAGCCGTCCTCAATGGCGACATGGACTACAATGATCCGGCAGCCATTAGTGTTATGAATAACGTGTTATCTGAGCATATCCAGCGTGGAATAGGCGATAAAGACCCGGAAACGGGTAAGACGATTAAGGCAAAAGAATTGGGGTATATTGGATTAACTGAAGATGGCCAACGAGTAATTCCAACCCTGAAAGTTACATACACTGATGGTTCTGTTGCGGATAAACCCATGACCCGCTTTGGTTCGACAGATCCTAATGACACAATTGCGCCCATTGCGTTGCCTCGCCTGATGGAAGAAATTCGAGGTTATAGCCAGATGGTCGGCCAGTTAAATTATGGTGGCCGGGCGAAGTTCTTGAATGACATGGTTAATCCGCCAGATAAGACGGCGGTACGCGAAGAAGCTCGCGGGTTGCGTAAAGACTTGCTGGATATTGCCAAAGCAAGAGCGGAGGCTCTGGCTGATCCAATGGCGCAAGATCCGCAGACTGCTGCGGGGATTAACTCACAATACGACCGGTTGGAGCAGCAAGCGAAAGAGTTATATGGGCAGTCTCAGCAGCAGCCACAACCTCAAGCGAAGGCAAAAGATGGAGGAGGATTGCAAGAGTGGGCAGCAGGCGATCAGGGCAAAGTTGCATTCGCTCAGAAAGCTACCGCCATGGGTGTGCCAATATCATCATTAAGCACTGAGCAATTGGAGGCCAAGTATTTGCAATATACGAAAGGAGTGAAGGCGTCTGCTGATGCGGCTGTAGCTAACCAGTTGCGGCAGGCACAGACTGGTCAGCCAGCGCACCCGCCGTATTATACTGGGAAGTAACGGAATAGGCGCATTGCTGCGCCTATTCCGGTTTGTGATTTTTTTTCGCAAGGAAATGCGTCGTGGAACGCATCGATAACTAAACCATGTTCCCCACACGCGTGGGGATAATCACTCAAATGAAACGGACTTCCAGACGTTTACCCAATGCGGCGGCGTATTTCTGGAGAGTGGCAACCGACGGCGAGTGCTTACCCGTCACCAGTGCGTTTTCCAGCCGAGCCACCGCCGGGGCTTTTGTCCCCATGCGCTCAGCTACCTGCGCCTGCGTCAGCCCAGCCTCGGCGCGAGCTTTGAGAATGGCATCAAGCATTGGCATTTCTTCGCGCTCGATGCGATCGTATTCGGCACGTACGGCGGGATCGGACAGCATTTTTTCGATCATTTGTTCATGCGTTAGCATTTTTGACCTCCTTTAAACGCTTCTCGGCAAGCCGTCGCTCTTTTGACGGTGTCTTGTCGGTTTTTTTCACAAAACTGTGCAGCATTACGATTCGGCGACCAACCAATGTGCAATAGAACACTCGGGCGATGCCTTCAGCGCCCTTTAAGCGCAACTCGAAAAGACCGTTACCGAATGCCTTAGTGTGCGGTTCTCCCAGATTAGGACCGCTACTTAGCATTCGGATCGATAGCGCAGAATAGCGGGCCTGTAATGTTGTTGGCAGTCCCATAATGTCGGTCTGCACATCTTTGCTGTAATAGTGGATAGTGTACGGCATGCGTGGATGTTAACAAATATGTTATTATTGAGCAAGTGTCGAATGGAGCCTCTTCCCATTCGTACCAATACGCGCTAAATTCCCCAAAGATACCAAGCCTCACCGTTAATTCGGTGGGGCTTTTTTTTGCCGAAATTTTGGAGTCCGTAATGGCCTACGATCCACAACAGCAGCGCCCCGAACAGCAAGTGACGAACAGCAACCGCCAAGCCCTCAATATTCAGCAACCGGGGGAACCATCCGACTTTGATCGCCAGTTCTTTTCGGCTGAGAATTGGAATAAGCCAGTTGTTGAGCCAAAAGCGACACTTGGCGATTACGGTAAATCCATTGCAGCAGCACCCTTTGAGTTTGTACAGGGCATAGCGCAGCTTCCAGTTGGTTCTGCTCATGCTGCGAAAGATTATGCTAAAAATGATAAAAACATATCCCGCCTGAGTCTATTCGACCAATTGTATGTAAAGCGTGTTTTGAGCGAAGCAACCAAAGGCTCAGATTTGGTATTCGGCCCTATCGAGAATATTGCAGGTAGTTTCGCCGACTCAATCAAAGATTCGATGACTGAGGGGGGCAAGCAAGCTGCCGCTCAAGAATTTGTAAAAACGGAGCATGACAATAATGGAGATATCACTGGTTTTAGTGCAGGCGAAGGATTGTTCAATATTGATTCTTGGGTGATGAATGCCGCTCCGTCCCTTGCTCAGATGTTTAGTGCTGCTGGTGCTGCGAAGATTGGTACAAAAGGCATACAGCGAATGATTGAAGAGGGTACCTTTAATCGTTTAAGTAAGACCATGACAGAAGATGCAGCGAGGGAGGCAGCGAGAAAAACGGGTGAAGCGGCGAAGGCTCGGGCGCAGAAATATGGGTTTATTGCTGGAATGTCAGGCTCAGCTCAAGGTCAGGGCGGCATCGATATGCGGGAGCAGGTCAATAACTTGTCATTTAATGAGCTAGTGGGAAGCTCTACATTTCAATCTGCATTTAGCGAAATTGATGCCAACCCAGACAACTCCAGCCTATCCGACACCCAAAAGCTGGAATTGGCACGCGCTCAGGTGGCAGAACAGACCGCCAATGCTGTGACTACCGATCCCCGATTGTTGGCAGTGAATATTGCGGCGTCAACGCTGGGCGATCATACGCTACTCTCGTTGCTGACCAAGAAAACCGCTGCAAATGGTATCTTATCTGGGGCAGCAAAAGGGGCAGTTTTTGAAGGAACCACTGAATTTGCTCAGGGTTCCGGCCAACGCTATGCTCAAAACGAACAACTTATTGATACTGCTGGTCAGAATATTGATCCAATGCAAAATGTGTTGGAAGTCGGGGCAAATAATGCGGTTCTTGGGGTAGGGATGGGCAGCTCTATCGGTGCCGCCGGCGGTATGCGCGGTCGTAATAGCCATTCAGCCTCTGAAGCGAACCAAAATACCGATACCAGTCCGACAGCAGAACAATCTACGCCCGTTCAGTCGCAGCTTTCTCCTTACGACGAAGCCACGCAGCGTTATGCCGCGATGGATCGTGCTGCGGTGTTGCGTGAATACGCCAACGCCGATTTATCTAATAATGCCGATGCTAAACGTGCGGCAAATGAACGGCTGGCAGGGATCGATCGGGAAGATAGCGTTAGCCAGTTTGCGGAGAAATACCAGCAGCAATCTGACGATGAGTTACTGGTGACGTACCGCGATTTGAATGAAAAAGCCAAACGCAGCGACGAAGAACAAATGCAGTATGAGGCAGCTCGAACCGTGCTATCTCAACGCTTGGGCGTTACTCAGCCGCAAGTTGGTGGTACAGAAACCCATGTTAATGGGGCTGAGCAGCAGACTGCTGAAAGTAATGGCTCTTCTATTTCCGTTACCCAGAGTGCTGATAATCCACAGCTTAACTCTGATAATGTCGCTGGCACACCACAAAGCCATATTGATGAATTTCGTGATACACCTGCTTATCTCCGGCAAGATCCGCGCATTCAAGGGTTCGCTGAATACAGTGACGTGCAGCAGGCACTTGCAGAGCAACAAGATTCACCTACCGCTGAGCAACTCATTCGTCAGCAGATTGAGCAGGGCGATCAGGGCTATTCACCGCAAGAACTGGAGGCACTGGAACAGGCTGAACGCATTATCGCCGCACGTCGTCCACGCCTTCCTGCACCTGGTCAAACGTCAGTGATCGCTATGCCGGGAGAAGTCAGGCAGCCCGCTGGTGATGATAGTCAGGCAGGAACCGGCCCACAATTTGATTCGGGGCAGCAGGTACGCGGGCAAGAATTCATCCCAGCCGAACGCTCTCCGGCTATGAATGAGGTTGGCCGTGCTCATCAGACGTATGACGGCGAAGCAGTGCCAACCAATGCCATTGAAGATAAAAATATTATCTTCTCTGGTTCGCCGACTATCGATGAGGGTCAGACGGCGCAGCCGCCGCAGTTTACCGAAGGGGAAAGCCGATCCCAACGGCAGACGCGGGAATTTAGTGATGCCATGGGAGTTAACGATCAGGAGACATTGCCCGATCAGCGCCAGCGAGTTGCTGGCGTGCCCGTTGATGCACAAACGGAAGCTTATGCGCGTGGGGAGCCCGTGGGGGAACTGAAATTTTACCAACGCGATCGCCCATTCAGCAACGAACATGTCGCTAAGCATTCCAAATGGGGGAAAATGCCCGGAGCCACGGTAGAAGAAGTAGATGGTGGTTATGCGGTGCGGTTGCCATCAGAACGAGTAAAAGACACTATCACACTTCCTTCTGGTGAAGTTCTTACTGTAACGATGGATCCTGATGTACCTGGATCTGCCATATTAACAACCGAAGATGGAGGACGGATTGGCTTAAGTGCAACACAGGTCGATGGGATCAAAAGCGAGCTTGCTGGAGACCGTCCCGTGAGTGGTGGCATTGGTGATCTTGCTCGGCTTAACGCAGCACTGGAGCGCATTCGCACCCATACTGAGCATCGCGGCTATCCATTATTCCCAGTTGATGCAATGCGCCGCGATACTGGCGAGAAAATAAAGGCTTGGGCGATTCAGACACAACCAAATAGCCCCATTAAGATAGCGCCGAAACTTTTTGATACCCGAGAGGAGGCGATATCTTACGCTGATCGTCTGGCGGATCGGGATGAAAGCAATGCGGCATCCCGATCCAAGCGTGACTCGGAACGTAAAGAGAAAGATTCGGCCGAGGCAGTAAAACGGGTACTAATTGACGAGTTTCTTGATGCCCAGACTTTCAGCCCCATGCAGCGCGGGAAGGCTGATAAAACGTTACAGGAAATGGTTCACTATTCTGAGTTTGATCGCCCTATGACGAGATCTGAAGTTGTTCAGCGGATGGTAGATCGAGGCTGGCACCCAGAAAATGCGCAGAAAACGTCTGAAAACGGAAAGGCAAAGACGTCGTACCGGATTGTTTCTGATGATGGCGATCTCTATAACGTGACAAAAACGGAGCATGATTTTGCCGCTCATCTGATTGCTAGACGTTCATCCAAGAAAAATACCGGTATGCTCTACTCCCGCACCAAATCATCTGGCTTGCAAACCGAATCCACCGCCTTCAAGCTCTGGTTCGGTGATAGTAAGGTGACTGATTCTGATGGGCGCCCATTGGTGGTGTACCATGGCACCGGTAGCGATTTTGAGCAGTTCATGAACACCCATCGAGGTGCTGGCGGTGAATCAGCCAAGCGCGGATTCTTCTTCACAGCGTCGCCGGAGGTCGCCAGCAGCTACGCGGAAGAGACACCGGAGTTTCAGCGGAATCGTGATTACGAACGCGCACAGCGGCTTATGGATTCGGGTAAGTACGAAGAGGCCGAAGCGCTGGAGCGATCACTGGAATTCGATGACTATACAGGCGGCATGGCCCCGAATGTTATGCCGACCTATCTGTCTATCCAGAATCCGGCAGTGGTGGATTTTGGTGGCCGAGCCTACGACTCTAACCGTGATAATCTGAGCTCTATTATCGATAAGGCCAGACAGGAAGGGCGTGACGGCGTTATTTTCAGAAACATTGATGACGCACCCGGCGTCGGCATTAAATACGCCGATCATTATGTGGTTTTTCGCCCAGAGCAGATAAAGAGCGCCATCGGCAACCGGGGCACTTTCGAGCCGGACGCTCCTAGTATCCTTCACTCTCGAAGCCAAAACCGCTCACCGCAAAACGCCTCCAAATCTGGGGGCGTTTCTGTTTCTGGGGCTGATATCGGCGGCGGCAACATTATTCATGACGGTAGCTTTAGTCGTGATGGTAGCAAGCCTGAAACTGGCATGTTGCGCGACCGCGTACAGCTTGCGGCTGACGGTTTTGTTTCCCACCTGAACGGGGCGGCCAAAATTAAGGTAAAAGCGGTACAGACGCAGGCCGAAGCTGCCGCGCTGATGCCTAATGGCATTCCAGAGGAATTTGGTACGGTTCACGCTATTTATCAGCCGGAGCTGAGCCGTGTGATTGTCATCGCCGACAATATTGCCAACGCCCGTGAACTGCGTGCCAAGCTGCGTCATGAAGTGATTGCGCACCATGGCTTAGCGTCAGTGATTGGTGATGTGGAATATGACCGCATCATGCGTGTGCTACACCAGACGCGGGACAGCCAGAATAAAACCATTCAGGATGTCTGGCGACAAGTCGAGCAATCCTACGGGCAGGAGTCGTTAGAAACACAGGCGAATGAGTTTCTGGCGCATATGGCAGAGCGTACCGAGCTAACGAAGCTGGGCGGTGTCTGGGATCGATTCGTTACGCTGCTGACCAACGCACTGCGCAAAGCTGGCGTGTTGAATCCCATGGATATTACGCCAGCGGAGATCCGCAACATCCTGCGCACCATTACTGGACGCTTCCAGAAAACGGCGATGTATGCCAACGAGCAGCCAGGCACCCGTGAGTTCGATAATACTTTCTCGCGTACCGACGCACTTTATTCCCAGTGCAACGATAGCGTTGATCCGCTGAAGCCGCTGCCACAAGAAGCGGAGCGATACCGTGCCGATCTTGATCGCGCTATGCGGTCGCTTAAATCCGCCGATGTACCAGTCAAGTTGGGGCGCACACCGCCTGTGCTGCGAGCGCTGGACGCACCTAATTTGGACATGGTCATCACGCGGGACACCGTGCGCAAAGCAACCAATGGGGTGAAGCATGATGCTCCTCTGGATGTAATCGCACGATTACCAGAGTTGATGCACGATCCTCTAGCGATATACCGCTCGGCGACTCAGAACGATGCTGTCGTGATGCTGCTTGAAGCTCAGGACATGAACAAGAATCCAGTAGTTTCAGCGGTTCATATGAGTGCGAAGAGCGGTTTTATTGAAGTAAATCGAATCGCTTCCGTTTACGGCACTGTGGGGGGAATGTCGAAAGTTCAGGGAATGGAAGATGCTGGTCTTGCGCTGTATCGTCGAGAAAAACAAAACCCTGAATGGCTTCGTTCCAGAGGGCTTCAATTGCCCAAGGAGAACACCGTTCAGGGTTCTAAACCTGAATCCGGTACGACCCAAGGGCTTCAATTGCCCCAGCGTGGTTCACCAGATCAAGGCTCAGGTCAAAATATACTCTCTTCCGCTGATATCCGCAAGAACAAGACGCTGTACTCCCGCTCTGCCAATCCAGCAATGGACGCCGAAACCAGCCGTAAAATGGGCTTCAACGTCGAAAAAGGCTGGTTTGATAAAGCTAAAGACTTCTATCAGATGGCATCCGACAGTGACCGAGCGGATCTAAAGCAGTGGTGGCAAGAAACCTTCCGCAAACTGAACACGAAAACCTTTGACGGTCTGGCGCCGTTAAAATACGCCGAAGATGCGGCGGGTAAATCTGATGCGATGGTTTCCGGCTACACGGCGGCGCGTATGTCGGCGGGTTCTGGCTCGGTGACGGCGGCCGTTCTGGAACATGGTCTGGTTCGCTATAACAAAAATGAGGGAATCACCGAGCGCATTCCCGGTACGGGCAAAGCGGATTCCTTAATGGGGATTCTGGACGGACTCGGTAACCACCGTGAAAACTTTCTCAAGTGGATCGCCGGTCACCGTTCTGAGCGCCTGATGGCTGAGGGTAAAGAGAACAACTTTACCGCTGATGAAATTGCCTACATGAAGTCCCTGAATCGTGGCAATGAAAATCTGTTTGCTGATCAGAAGGTAAAATACGATGCGTTCATCAAGTCTATTATCGACTTGCAGCAGGATATGGGGCTGATTGATCCTGAGAGTCGGGCAACATGGGAAGATGCCTGGTATCTGCCTTACTATCGTGAAGCGGAAAATGGCGAAACACACGGCCCGTGGACGACACGCGGCATTGCCAATCAGAGCAGCACAATCCGTAAGCTGAAAGGCTCTGACCTCACCATTAAAGACCCGATTGAAAACCTGTTCAACTACGTTGCTAAGTCGGTTGATGCGTCGATGAAAAACGAGGCTATGCGCCGTTCCATCGTCAATCTTGGGGATACTGGGGTAATCGATATTATTGAAAACCCAAACCAGATTGATTACCAGCGTCTGAATTTGAAGAAAGACACGGTTAAGGTTTTTGTTGACGGTAAAGAGCAACTGGCTCGTATCAATGACCCTGACCTTTACCGCGCCTTTACGATGATTGATCTGGAACGCAGCAAATCTCTGTTTATGCGGGCTGCGCGACAGGCCAAGCGCGTGTTAACCATTGGCACCACATCCATGCCAGACTTTATTATCCGCAACTTTATACGCGACTCGGTTCATTCGTGGGCAATTAATAAGGATGGATTTAAAGCGATACGCTCGTCATGGGATGGATTGAACAAGGCGATGCGAACAGATAGCACCTTGGTTGATATGATGTTTGCCGGTGCGACATTCGGCGGTGGCTATTCAAACGTCTATGATCCGGGCGGCACAGCGTCCAACATCCGTAAAGTGCTGCGCCGCAAGGGCTATAAAGACAGCCAGATCCGTGAGTTTGAATCATCCATCGTGCGCAATAGCAAGGAGGCGATGGATAAAATGGGCGTGGCGCTGGAGAAATACCGGAAAGTCAGTGAAGGGGCGGAGAATGCCAACCGTGTAGCCACCTATGATGCCGCGCTAAAGGCAGGAAAGAGTAAGGCGCAGGCCGCATTTGAATCACGCGACCTGATGGATTTCAGCATGCAGGGTTCCAGTAGTCTGGTGATTGGCCTGTCAGATATGGTGCCTTTCTTTAATGCCCGTTTGCAGGGCATGAGCAAACTGGGGCGGGCGATTAAAGATGACCCGCGTGAAGTGTTGAAGCGTGGCGGTTATATCGCGGGGCTATCGCTGGCGCTACTGGCGATGAACTGGGGAGATGAACGTTACGAAGAGCTACAGGATTGGGATAAAGATGCGTACTGGCACGCATGGTTTGGCGATCAGCACATCCGTATACCTAAACCGTTTGAAATTGGTTTGATGTTCGGCACATTGCCTGAGCGTTTTGCTCGTGCATTGGGTGGAGAGGATACACCAGGGAAGTTTGGCAAAGTGATGGCTCATAACTTCTTTGAGACTATGGCGTTTAACCCCATCCCGCAGGTCACTCGGCCCATTATCGAAACCTTTGTCAATTACGATTTCTTCAAAGGTGGGCCGATTGAGGGCATGGCAGATAAGAACGTGATTGCCGGAGCCAGATTTAACGATCAAACCAGCTTGTTGATGCGTGAAATCGGCGAATCGACGAACCTATCCCCCAAAATGCTGGATCACATCATTACCGGGTACACCGGGACACTGGGATCGTACATTCTGGGGGCAACAAACATCATCATGCGCAATCTGGGCGACAACGGAGAATCAGCATCACTACGCGTTGATGAATTACCCGTCATCAAAGCGATTTTCCGAGGCTCAGACCCGGCAAAATCCACGCAATTCACGGAAGATTTTTACCAGATGATGACAAAGGTCAACCAGATTAACAGCACGATTAACGACTATCGTAAGCAGGGGCGTCATGATGATGCCAACGAACTGTTGCAGGATAACCGCGAAAAACTATCGCAACGCAAGGCGTTCACGGCGACGCAAAAGCAGGTGAAACAACTCAATGACCAAATAGAGCTGATCAGGATTGATCGTATCTTAACGGCAGACCAGAAGCGGGAGCGGATTGATCGCCTGATGGCGAAACGGAATATGCTGGTTCAGCAGACGGTGAAGCGAGTACATCCGTATTTCGATAAATAATCTTCCCCTGTCAGCCAAGATTATAACCTTGGCTAAACCCTATTATCTTTGCTTACTTAAATTTATCTTTGCAGTCGGATAGGTCTTTGAATTTATTTTTCTCAACCCATGTGTATTTGAAGGCGTCGCCGACTAAATATTCCTTCATATAGAAACCGTCCCTTTGTTCATAAATTGGCTGATCGTAGATGTGTCGGCCAATTTCTATTCTCCCCCAACATGTGGCTGGATTTTGGGGAGTGGTGCATGCTGTGGTCAGTAAAGGTAATGCAAACAAGCAGAGATATTTCTTCATAAATTATTTCCGTGCTAATTATTTATTGATCTTATTCGCTTTCAACGCTGATTAACATTCTATTTCAGGCAATTGCGAATACACATTACTAAAGTCAGGAAAAGCAGAAAACCAACGATGCCGAGAATGATGCTGGTATTGCTATCCAGATGCATTCGGCACTTACCAGTTACCAGGCACGCGCCAATGATAAACGGCGCTGAGAGCGCCGGATGTACAAGCACCATAACGGCCGCCAGAATTAGGCACAGAATGAAGGCTACAGATGACATGTTATTAGTCCGTTAAATTTGTTAAGAGGTGAAATTGCAGGCAATTTATGGGGGAAGGTATTCAGTAAAATACAAAGTAGCTCACTGTTTTCTATCGATATTTATCTTAATGAAAACGATGCTGTTCAATGCGCTATTTTCTATTTTTCTTTATATAATTCATTGTGTTGTGGTTTTTCCTTCAATCTACTGCTGCGTCACCTGCAATGGTTCGAAGCGGCTGACCTGATTGTTAAGGGCGTTGAAGGCGCGATCAAGAACAAGACCGTGACTTACGATTTCGAACGTCTGATGGAAGGCGCTAAGCTACGGAAATGTAGTGAGTTTGCGCAGGATATTATCGATAATATGTAATCTGCTGCTAAGTAGAGATGGATGTCAGGGGCCAATTCGGCCCCTTTTTTATGGACACAAAAACAATGGGTACAAATGTGTACCCATTCTCTTCATTACAATCATTATTATTCTTGAATATTTTTTGTCGTATTTAAAACTGTGTGTTGGATGAATTTTTTTTCGTAGAGCAATACCTTGCCCCAGTTTAGTAATATGAATGAATTATGCCATTGTTATTAAAAATAGAGTTATTTCTAAATAATCTATATTATTATTCCGTGGTGTTTTATTTGTTATCTTTTACATTATTCCTGAGTTTGTTGTTTCGCCTGTAATTCCTCTTTTCGCATCGTTCTCACAATTTTATAAATCCATTGCAGTGACACATTATATTTTTTAGCCAGAATGCTGTGATTGCGTCCGTCAAATTCCTCATAAATTTGCCGATCGCGTTGAGAGGCACGCCATGAAATTCCCATCGGGAAATAAACGTTTTGCCCGCCCCATACGGTCATCATATGTTTGGCTACGGCATTACCGACCAGCTCGGCTGTTTGCAGATCTAACTCGGTGACGTTTTTGACCGTATCGGCAACGTGTTGAGAAAGTTCGATCAGAAGCTCGGGACCTTTACTACGAAATTGTGGTTCAGTCATAAATCACCTGTGGTTATGTATTTTGTTACTCACATGAAAACTTGGTTATTTTCTTTGCCGCGACTATCTGCTGTTATGTGTTCATTTAAAACTATAGTTGTTTTAGTGTCAACATCTTTAGTTTTAATTAATCGGGTTTTGGGTTGTTAATGGACACACTGGGAGCGTGAAGTGCATGTAAAGGGGGACGGTAGGAAAGCAAAAAAAATCCCGCCATAGGGCGGGAAAGCAACACATAGACAGGGTGAATAACGCAACATCAACAAGGGATGGCTAAACAATAGCACGATGATTGTATAAAACTGTTGTGCGTGGGTAAGGTTATCTGGGCGAGGGTAAACGTTTTTGAGGTGTGGAACAAAACCGATGAGCGTATTCGCTCACCGGCTTTAGGGATGAAAAGCGATAGTGCTGTAAGTAAAAATCACTTATATCGTGTTACAACAGTACCGAATACCAGAACACACGACCGATAATCTCGACGTCTGCTTCGTAGGCTTCTTCATCAGCATCGCGGTTAAAGCTATGGATGACGAGAAGGCCACCTGGTTTGCGGTAAATCTGTTTGATTCGCTTGAGCTTATCGTTGCCGCTGCCCTCCTGAGCAATGGCGTAGAGCTTTCCATCAATGATGCGCTTGTTGTTAGTATCCACTGCGACGGTGGTGCCATCGGGAATGATGGGTTCCATACTGTCACCCGCAGCCGGGAAACAAAGAACGCCTGAACCATCCGTATTGGCACCAACCTTACGCAGGGTGGCTTTGGAAAAACGGAGCTTAAAGCCGTTGTAATCCTCACTTTGAATGCGTCCGTCGCCGCAGGCAAACTCAATATCCTTTAAAAAAGGCACTTCCACCTCGTCCTCTGATAATTCTGTCGTGCTGTCCCAAGCGGATACGGTGCCCCATTCTGATGTTGGCGGAATGCTCGATTCCTGAAGTGATCGAACCACCCTGTCGTCACGCATTGGGCCTTCGCCATTTGCCAACCATTCAGGGCGAATATGCAGTGCATTGGAAAGTTCAACAATTTTGGTTGTTTGCGACGCTTTCCCCACCTCAATCTTCTGTATGGCGGCCTGAGATACACCAATCATGTCACCAAGCGCTTTTTGGCTAAGCCCTTGTGCAGTCCTGGCGGTCTTTAATCGTTCTGCAAGTGTCGTTTTCATTCGTTCAATTTACAACCTAGGTTGTAATTTATCAAGTGGATATTATTCTTGTTTAAAAAAACTAAAGCTATGTATTGTTGGTGTGCAAAGAAAATCATAAATACAACCATTAAAACAATTTAAGTTGTTATTCCACATGGGAAACCCGTGTGGAGGTATGAGATAGCATCCAAATAATGCGATCGGCTGACTATTAAAAATCCTAATAAATGTCAGGCCGTCATAGTATCGTCTTATTCAATCCACTAATTTGACTTAAACATGTGTGTCACTTGATCTAAATCACAATCCGACCAGATGCATTTTGCTTTTATGGAAATCCCGTTATGGGAAATATAACCAATAAATTCGTTTCATTAAGCATGCGCATGACTGCGTGTCGCGGAGGATATATGTCTGTAATTCGCACGTGTTTAAATTTGTTTGGTGGTGATACGGTAATTATCCGGTGTGCTAATACATTTGAAGTGCAAATGAGCAGTAGTGAACAGGAAGCCATGACAGATGAAGATAGTTCTACACAGAGTTCTATTCTCCGTCATGCGGAGGGGGAAGTATATTTAACTGTGCCTTATACGGGGATTTGGGATGTGGTAATTCGAGCGAAAAATGATACTCCAGAGCATTCAATAACCTATTTTCCTGCCTGATGTTTCTTTGGTTGGTTATATTCTGTTAATAATATTGAAGGTGTTTTTTGATTATCTGGTGGTGAGTGTTTGAATATACCAACCTTATTTTTCGTTTTATCTCTTTATCGCTGCACATTGTGAGTGCGTCGATATCTTTCTATTTCTTTTTTCACCTATCATCCTAATTTATTTTTCCATTTGTTACTATTAATGATTCGAAGGGGTGATAGAGTCTGGATCCTTTGCCATACTCAACATTCAACGATCATGTGCCTGGGGTTTTTGTTGAGAAAAGGCGAATTGGTTTTATTCACGCTGGCCTGCTGCTCTTATCGTGCTAATTGTTGCAACATATTGTATTTGTATATAAATTTTTGTCTAATCTGAACATTAATACGATGGGAGGGGGGAACTCATGAGCCGTGCCCCAGTAAGCAAAGATGAAAACAAACGTCTTGCTGCTCTTCGTGAGTATGGCATTAAGAACGTACTATTCGACCCGAGTCTAAGTAACCTGATTAGTCTGGCCGCTAACATTTTTAGTGCGCCTATTGTGCTGGTGTCCTTGGTTGAGGCTGAGCGTCAACTGTTTGCTGCCAGCGTGGGGGTTCCCTTTTGTGAAACGTCGCGTGATATCTCTTTTTGTGCCCACACGATCCTAAAGAAAAAGATCATGGTGGTGCCTGATGCGCTCAAGGATGCGCGTTTCAAAAATAATCCACTGGTTGTGGGGATTCCCTACATTCGCTTTTATGCGGGTATTCCATTAATTACGTCGTCCGGGCATGCCATCGGTACATTGTGCGTTATTGATCTGAAACCCAGAGCGGTATTCACTAAGCGTGATGAGCACAACATGCAGGATCTGGCTTCGTTGGTCATGGATAAGCTGGAAATGCGACGCTTGGAACTGGCACGTAATGCCAGTCAGATACGTTTTGAAAATATCGCGAATACTTCGCCTGATACGATTTTGTGCGTGAATGAGAAGGGGATGATTACCTTCTGGAATACCGCTGCGGAAAATATGCTGGGATACCATGACGAGGACATTATTGGCCGCAGTATTAATACCATTGTGCCAGATGCCTTTATCGTGCAGCTCAACCATTTGGTCACCGACCGTGATTCTCTGATGAAAGGCGTGACGCTGGAACTGAATGTACAAGCGAAAGGTGGCAGTCTGGTTCCTGTCGAGTTGTCGGTTTCTATGTGGGAGGACAACAACAATATTAGTTATGGCGCAATATTACGTGATATTACCGAGCGCCGGCACAATGAAGAACGGCTGTTTTTGCTGGCACATATGGATCCGCTAACGGGGCTGGCAAATCGGACGTTACTGACATCCAAGCTGGAGACTGCGCTAAAGAATGAGCCGACATTCTGCATCATGATGGTCGATCTGGATGGGTTTAAAGATGTTAATGACAGTCTGGGGCATTCCAGTGGTGATGATATTCTGGTGCATGTCGCTAAAAAAATAAAAGCGACGGTACGTTCCGGCGATATCGTGGCGCGAATGGGAGGCGATGAGTTTGCGCTGCTATTCCCCGGCCTGAATGATAAAAAGGTGGCGGGCAAAATTGCTGAGCAAATTATTCATGAAATTTCGCAGGCAATGATTATTGACGATCACCGAATCAATATTAGCGCCAGCATTGGGGCCGTACTGTATCCTGACTATGGATTGACGGTACAGGATCTCTTGACCAGTGCGGATTTAGCACTGTATCAGGCGAAATCCGAAGGGCGAAATTGTTACCGCTTTTTCACACGGGATCTGCTTGAAGCCTTTCAGGCCAAGCATGCGTTTCAGCTCGAATTTGTGCGTGCTTACGAACAGAATGAGTTTGAGATGTTCTATCAGCCGCAGGTAAAACTGGCAACAAATGAGATTGTTGGCGCGGAGGCTTTACTGCGTTGGCATCATCCCGAAAGAGGATTACTTGGTCCGGCCGCATTCCTGACTGCGCTGGAAAATGGTCCGTGGGCAGAGCGAATTGGTGATTGGATCGTAGAAACGGCATGTAAACAGGCTGCTGAGTGGTGTCAGGCTAGCGACAACGATTTTCGTATCAGCATTAACCTTTTTAGCGCACAGTTTCGTACCGGTATGTTGGCGCAAAAGACAATGGATACCCTTGCTCGAACAGGGTTGCAGCCAAGCTCGTTGGAGCTGGAGATCACGGAAAACATTATCTTGCGTTACGATGAGAATATGATGCAACCACTGAAGGAATTGCGCGAAGCAGGGATCGGGATTGCATTTGACGACTATGGGACGGGCTATGCGTCGCTTAGCATGCTTAAAAATTATCCGGTAACGCGATTAAAGATCGATCAAACCTTTGTCAGAACCATGTGTGAATCTCCACCGGATGCGGCGATTGTTCGGGCGATCCTATACCTTGGAAAAAGTTTTGGTTTGGGCGTCATTGCCGAGGGTGTGGAAACATTAGAGCAGAGTGAGCGGCTGCGGAGCAAAGGGTGTGAGGAAGCACAGGGATATTTGTTTGGGCATCCGATGCCTGCGGAAGAATTTACCCAGTTGCTGAAATTGAATAAGTCGATAGATGTATAACACCGCATTGCGACCCTAATCTCTCCAGAGAGCCAGCCTCCGCTGGCTTTTATATGTTCCGGTTTCTGGTTTTCATTCCCGGCTTTCCACACGGTTAACAGACTAAAAAGTGGAATATGGATCACATTTTTTTTATAGTGCAGGCTTGTAACCCCGTACCGGATGTCCTGTGCACGAAATATTTGAGATGCTCCTTGCGGTTTTTGACCGCGCTGCCCTAATGTTGATTTGTCTGTTTTTCCTGACAAGAACGCGCCAGTTCCGGCAATTGCTGCAAAAAGAGCAACATTCGCCGAGAGAGCGAGCGACGGTGACAGCCATCTTTTCACTATTTGCGCTGTTCGGTACATATTCCGGTATTAATGTTGAAGGCTCGCTCGTCAACGTGCGGGTGATTGCCGTGATGTCCGGCGGTATTCTCTTCGGCCCTTGGGTGGGGATTGCGACCGGTATCATTGCAGGAGTGCATCGTTATTTAATTGATATCGACGGCATCACCTCCGTACCTTGTCTGATAACCAGTATCATCGCGGGTATCACATCCGGCTATATCAATCAGAAAGTCAAAAAAGAGCAACAGTGGAGCATCGGCATTCTGGGCGGAATGTTGTGTGAATCGTTAACTATGCTGCTGGTGGTGGCGTGGGCGACGCCTATTGAACTCGGATTGGATATTGTTTCAAAAATTGCTGTGCCGATGATTCTTGGCTCCGTTTGTATTGGCTTGATCGTATTGCTCGTGCAAAGTGTGGCGAATGAAAAAGAGATGATTGCCGCCAGACAGGCCAAGCTTGCCCTCGATATCGCACACAAAACGCTGCCGTATTTCCGCAATATCAACAGTGATTCACTGACGGCCATTTGTCGGATCATTCGTACTGAAATTAGTGCAGACGCGGTGGCGATAACCAATACACAGCACATTCAGGCTTATGTGGGGATTGGGGAAGAGAAATATAATATCGGTCACGACATTATCAGCCCAATGACGCAGCAGGCGATTCATGATGGAAAAATCATCATTAAAAATAATGATGAACAGCATCTGACGCCGGAAATTCATTCGATGATCGTCATTCCGCTGTGGGAACATGGGCAGGTGACTGGCACGCTGAAGATTTATTATTGCCACGCACATAAAATAACCTATTCATTACGTGTGATGGCCGTCGGTTTATCGCAAATCATGTCGACGCAAATTGAAGTTTCTCGCACCGAGCAACTGCGTGATATGGCAAATAAGGCGGAGCTGCGAGCGCTGCAAAGTAAAATCAACCCGCACTTTCTTTTTAATGCATTGAACGCGATCTCCTCGTCTATTCGTATTAATCCCGATACTGCACGCCAGTTGGTGATCAATCTGTCTCGCTATTTGCGCTATAACCTCGAGCTTAATGACGATGCGCTGATCGATATAAAAAAAGAATTGTACCAAATTCAGGATTATATCGCGATTGAGCAGGCACGGTTTGGTGCCAAGCTAACGGTGATTTACGATATTGACGACGATCTGGCCTATAAGATCCCCAGCTTATTAATTCAACCGCTGGTGGAAAACGCGATTGTGCACGGCATTCAGCCTTGCAGAGGAAAAGGAACCGTGGTGCTGTCCGTGAAGGAGCAGGGCGATAAGTTGTTGGTCGCGGTAAAAGATACGGGGAACGGCATTAGTCAGGAAACCATGGATCGCGTCGCGCGCAATGAATTACCGGGGAATAGAATTGGTCTGCTAAATGTTCATCACCGGGTGCGTTTGCTCTATGGCGATGGACTGCATATTCGCCGTCTGGAACCGGGGACTGAGATTTATTTCTATATCCCGCGTGAAGATAAAATCCCATCGGCGTTACCGGATACCGTTCAGGTGCCGCCGCCGGGATATTCTGCTGCTGAACAAACCGGAGGCAACCCATGAAGGCGATTATTGTTGAAGATGAGTTCCTCGCGCAGCAGGAACTGAGTTACCTCATCAAAGAGCACAGTGATATTACGATTGAGGCGATATTTGATGACGGGTTGGATGTACTGAAGTATCTGCAACATAACGAGGTCGATGCGATCTTTCTTGATATTAATATTCCGTCATTGGACGGTGTATGGCTGGCGCAAAATATCAGCAAATTTACGCACAAGCCTTACATCATTTTTATTACGGCGTACAAAGAACATGCGGTTGAGGCGTTTGAAGTGGAAGCCTTTGATTACATTCTCAAGCCGTATCATGAATCTCGCATTATCACGATGCTGCGTAAACTGGAAACGACCTGGCAACAACGGAAAGTTGCATCCGCACTTGAAACGGGGACACCGTCTTCTGCACTGAGAAGTGCGCAGCAAACGATTAATCTGATGAAAGATGAACGCATTATCGTTACGGATATTAATAATATCTATTATGCCGCCGCACAGGAGAAGGTCACGCTGGTTTATACCCGGCGTGAGGAATTCATCATGCCGATGAATATTACGGAGTTTTGTAGCCGTTTGCCGGAAGAGTACTTCTTCCGCTGTCATCGTTCATATTGTGTCAACCTGACGAAAATCCGTGAAATTGTACCTTGGTTTAACAATACCTACATCTTGCGACTGAACGATCTGGATTTCGAAGTCCCGGTAAGCCGGAGCAAGATAAAGGCCTTCAGGTCATTGATGCGCCTTTAAAGGCATTTCATTCCGCGTTTCAGGCATCTCATTCCCCATTCGATCAAACACTGTCAGCCCGCTTGTATACTGGCCTCAGCCCATAAGCTGACCGTGTTTTGATTCACATCAGCTTATATTTTTTAGCGTGCCGAGTGAATCGGACTCATTTTTGATGTAGGGGAAAACCCATGAATACTAAACCTGTTAATCGGGGATTGATTGTCCTCGGGACCATTATCACCCAAATGGGACTCGGCACGATTTACACCTGGAGTTTATTCAACCAGCCGCTGGTGGATAAATTTGGCTGGACGCTGAGTGCTGTCGCGACGACATTTTCCATCACCAGTTTCTGTCTGGCCTTTGCGACGTTGTTTGCCGGGAAATTTCAGGAACGTATTGGCCTGCGTCGCTTGACGATGATCGCTGGTATCGCGCTGGGGGCCGGGCTGATGGCTAGCGCAGTGAGTCCGTCGCTGACGCTGATTTATCTGTTGATGGGAGTGGTTGTCGGCTTTGCTGACGGCACGGCGTACATCACGACATTGTCCAATTTAATCAAATGGTTCCCGAATCGTAAAGGGTTGATCGCCGGTATTTCTGTGGGTGCCTTTGGCACCGGAAGCCTGTTGTTCAAATACGTAAACAGTTTCTTGATTGCGGAAGTCGGCGTGTCAGAAGCCTTTTTCTACTGGGGCATTATCGTCATGGCGATGATTCTGGTCGGTAGTTCACTGCTGAAAGAACCTGCCGCGGCACCAGTGCAAAAAGCTGCGGTTCAGGGGCAGGCACGAGATTTCTCACTAGCCGAAATGTTGGCAACCAAAGAATCGTATTTGCTGTTTATTATTTTCTTCACCGCGTGCATGAGCGGGCTGTATTTGATCGGTATTGTGAAAGATATTGGTGTGCAAATGGCCGGAATGGATATGGCGACGGCCGCCAATGCCGTGTCGGCGATTGCGATTTTTAATACCGTTGGGCGTATTGTCCTTGGGGCACTTTCCGATAATGTCGGGCGTATGCGGGTGATCAGTTTTACGCTGTTCGTAACGATTCTCGCGGTATCCGTGATGACCTTCCTGCCGCTTAACCCGCTTCTTTTCTTTATCTGTGTCAGTGCGATTGCTTTCTGCTTTGGTGGCAATATCACCGTGTTCCCGGCGATTGTCGGCGATTTCTTCGGCTTGAAGAATCACAGCAAAAACTATGGTGTGATTTATCAGGGATTCGGCATCGGCGCACTGTCTGGCTCGTTTATCGCTGCGCAGCTAGGGGGCTTCCAGGCCACATTTACGGCAATCATCATTATGTCCGTCGTCTCGTTGCTGATTACGTTGTGGATCAAACCGCCTAAGCACCAACCTGCCGTTGCCGCAATGCGTGCAGACATGACTCCCGCGCAGAGCTAATAGAACACTGTGGCGGGTAGATGATGTTC
>NZ_JSXC01000055.1 GCF_000803215.1 Pectobacterium fontis | reverse complement strand
ATTGAGACGGAGATTAATCTTTGATACCGCACATCATTGAATAAACAATAAGTAAAAAATAGCCGGAAGGATCATGGGGATCACTTCCGGTTTGTTTCTAATTATAAATTATATTTAATCCATTTATCGTCATAGAAGCTGAATCTTTCTTTTTTATCAATACGCCATTCATCTTCTTTAAATTGAAGGGTATAGCGAAACTTATTTTTTGCTTCAGTGTATTGCTGGGTTATAAATACACATTTATTTTTATTTAACTCACTGCTTAATACTTCTTCGTCTGGTGAATACTCTGGTGGTTCACCACATGATAGCGATACTTGCCTGCCCTGTTTTCTTTCTTTTTTTGTGCAGAAGAGAGCATATATATCATCAAGTTCCTTTTTTGCTGCATCTTTATGCGCAGTCATTCCTTCATTTCTGAATAATGGGTAATACTTCAACTCCCACTGATTCATTTGAATGATAAATTCTTTTAGAACCTTTTCAGCTTTAGATAACTCAGTCATAAAAACACCTTAGTTATTGAATATTCTACCAAGGACTTTCTGGCCATTTTGATAGACGTCATAGTAGATTTCTGTAGGTCGAGTTCCACCATTGCCATATTTAAAGGCCCATTCAATATCAACCGAACCATGCTGCCCGATATAATCTTTCACAACTTTTTCAAAGTCTCTGTATTGTCCGCGGTTAATAGCAGGCAACTGCGGGAACACATTCCCTTTACCGCCTTGACCACCAAGCACGTTGCCTAATATGTGCCCGGCATCATCGGTTTGATTACCTAATGAACGGGCGTAATCTCTGGAGCTTTGATTCGTTCCAGAACCCGTTCTAAGCTCGGCTTTCGATACGGTGGCTTTGGCTGATAATATTTCCCCGTTAGCCCCATGAGTTAACGTCGGGCACTTTGCCAACCCAAACGGATCGACCCAACACATGGGATTTGAGACATACCCGTAGTTACTCTCCCCCCCCGCTACCCCTATAGGGTCAGGCGAGATATAACCACCACCGCTTGGGTCATAATACCGAAAACGGTTATAGCATAGCCCGCTTTCACTGTCACGGTATTGCCCCGCAAATGCCAGTCCCGGATCGAGGTTTTCAGTATTATCGGTATAACGCTGTCCCCATAAATTGGTGCGCGGTGCCTGCCAGCGCTGCTCGCCTTGTTGATTAAAAATGGCCTGCGGTTCGCCGTTGTGACCACTAGTGACGAAATCAGTTTCCCAGTTCTTATCTGCGTTCTGGCGCTGTTGTACCAGCAGCTCCCAGCCGTTATGCACCCAGTGACGGCGGCTGATAAGCTGGTTGTCACGATAGTGTCGTACCTCGGCAATCTGGTCGCCGTCCCACAGGTAGCGGATGTCCTCCTGCGTTTGCTCACAGCGTTTGCCGATACGTCGTCCGAACGGGTCATAGCGGTAGAACCAGCGCTCGCCAGTCGGTGTATCCACCACCCGAAGCTGATTGCGACTGTCCCAGCGGTAATGCCAGACCTGAGGCCGGTAGCCCGGCTGCACCACCTGTTTACGTATCAGCCTTCCGGCCTTGTCGTACTGGTAGTGGGTGTTGTCCTGCTGGGTCAGTCGTCCGGCCTGCCAGTCGGTCAGGCGGGTAGCGTCCTGCGGCAGCCCGCTGCGGGTGTAGCGATATTGCTCTTCGGTGTTGACGTCGCGCCCCGCGCCGCCGCTCAGTACCGACAGCACGCGCCCGCTGGCATCGAGCTGATAGCCTGCTGCTTCGCGGTTGCGTCGGGTGCCGGTCAGATTGCCTGCACCGTCGTAGAGGTATTCCCGTGTCTGGGTGGGTTGCAGGCGGCCGTCCACCGACTGGCCGCTCATTTCCCGCGTCAGCCAGCCCATGGCGTCGTATTCACGCTGTTGCGTAAAACCGCTATTGCTGTGGCGGGTGGCTTCACGTCCCGCAGCATCGTGCGCCAGCGTCAGTTCCGCCCCATCTGGTAACTGTACCTGACGCAGTTCTCCCGTCGCGCTGTAGCGAAAGGTGCTGGTGAGTGCCGCGTTGTCTTCTTCACCTTCCCAGCACAGGTTGCGGGTCACGGTATGTGATGCGTCCTGATAGTGGCGTCGGATGGCCGTGCCGCTGTTGTGCTCCTCTAGCACCCGGTCGCGCGCGTCATACGCCAGTTGGATATGACTGGTGGCGGAGGTGACTTCAGTCAGCCGACCTGCCGCATCGTAGCGGTAGTGCAGGGTGTCGTCCGGCGCGCTTTCTTTTATCAGTAATCCGCGTCCGTCATACAGGAAGTGGCGGGTTTCCCCTTCGCCGTTACGCACGGTGATGCAGTGGCCATCTTCGTCATAGCCATAGTGGGTTTCGGTGCCCGCCATGTCGCGTTCACGGATGACACGTCCGTCTGCATCCAGCCACCACTGCCAGCGGTTGCCATCCGGTGCCATCACGCAGACAAGCTGCTGGCTTTCTTTGTCGTACTCGTACTGCCAGGTGCGACCTGCTGCGTCAGTACGTGACGTCAGCAAATCAAATGCGCCGTAGGTTTGTCGCCACACCGCACCGTTGCCGTCGGTGTAGTTCAGCAGGTTATTGTGCTTGTCGTACTGGCGCTGCTCTTGTTTATCGTCCGGGCGCAGCAGTTGCTCCGGCAGCTTCCAGCTTGCACGGCGATAACCGAGGCGGTAGGTTGAGCCATCCGGTCGCGTCCAGGTGGTCAGTCGGTCCTGCGGGTCATAACGCAGTTGCTGGGTACGGGATTCTGCATCCGTGGCGCTTAACAGGCGGTGGCGGTGGTCGTAAAACAGGCTCGCCTGTACCTGACCGTTCTGGTCGCTGACCTCAGTCAGCAGGCCGTAGCGGTTCCACGCAAAGCGCACCTCGCTGTTGTCCGGTCCGGTCAGGCTCTGCGGGTTGCCCTTGCTATCATATTGCCATGCCCAGTGGCGTCCGAGCGGGTCAGTAATACCGATAAGCCGCTCGTGGTCATCATAGGTATAGTGCCACTGATGGCCGCTGCCGTCGGTGAAGGTGCTGACCAGTCCGGTATCATCCAGATAGGCAAATTCCACCACCCGGCCCGCCGGGGAGATTTCCCGCAGCAGGTTGCCGACGTCGTCGTATTCGTAACGGGTGATATGGCCGAGCGGAGATTTTTCCCACGCCATCAGGTACAGGTCATTGAAGCCGTATTCATGGCGCTGACCCAGCCCATCGGTCATCACCACCCGGTCGGCCAGGTACTCAAACTTCGCCGTCAGGTAGCCGTCGGCACAGGTGGTGTAGATACAGCGCCCCTGAGGGTCATACTCATACCGCGCCCAGGTCTGGTCGTTGTCGTGCCAGCGCGTCAGACGATGATGGTTGTCATACTCGTAGAACAGGTGATAGGCATGGGCGGCATCGGCTTCGACCAGTCGGCCTTGTTCATCCTGCCGGTATTCGGCCAGCACCGTTTTCTGACCGCCGTCGATGCGCTGCACCTGACGCAGAAAGTCACCCTGCCATATCAGCAGCAGTTCGATGCCGTCGCTGTGCCGCACCTTGCGCAGGTAGCCCTTGGGGTCGCGCAGAAAGTCGATACGGTTCTGGTGGTGGTCGGTAATGGCTGACAGCAGTAACAGGTCACCCTGTTTGACGGTAAAGGCCCGCCAGGTCTGACTGTCGCGGTGCCACAGGTGGAAGCCGTTGTGACGGCGCAGCAGTTTGAATTCGGGGTATTCGGCGCAGTACACCACGGTGGCACCCAGCCCGAAGGTGAAATCAATGTCATAGCCTTGCGCCAGGGTGATAGTGACATGGGTGTCGCCCTCATCCTGACTGACGGTAGCAACTTCGCTCCAGCTATCCTGCCAGCCGTGGCCTAACAACCCAACATGTAAAGACGCCGTACGATAGGTACGTTCAAACACCAGCGGGATGGTCTGCCCCAGTTCGATATCAATGCGGCTTTCAATCACTTCACCGCTGGCGATGTAGACGGGGTCTTTCTTAAAGGCTTTGGCCGCTTGCGTTACCCGCGCCCGACCCTTGTTCGCTTTAAAGGCGCGGGTGGCACAGCGCATCTTTTGTGTGAAACGTTTTCCTGCCCAGAGCGCGCCCGCGCCCAGCCCTTTCATCACCGCCTTCGGGCCGCGAAAGAACAACTTCCCCAACCCGCGAAACAGCCCCCGGGTTGGCGGCACCAGGAACTCCACCGCAATCAACAGCGCTTTCTGCCAACCACTGAATTCATCCTGAATCTTCAGTAATGTGGCCTGCCCAGAGCCAAAGAACACCGTCGATGCTCCGTCCTTGATGGTGGCTCCGCACTCGGTTTTATCACCAATCCGCGCGGCTGGATACTCGTTAACGAAGACGGTTTCGCTGCCCTGCGCAATCCGTTGCGGGCCGTTGTGTTTGGTACAGACAACGACATCAATTTTAGCGCGGGAAACCTTATTGCCTTCAACAAAGACATTCGGTGAGCCGCTGTCCACATTCCCTGCCGGCGGTGAGGCACTGTCTACCATGGCGGAGACGCGCCCGCTGACTGCCGATATCAGGCTGCCTGCCCCCAGCACCGCCAGCCCACCGACCAGCGCAATCGCCAGCCCGCCTGTGACGCCCACCAGGGCAACGGCCACAGCCGCGACGGCTGCGGCGACCAACGCCCCGGCAACGGCACCGAGCAGCGCTCCCAGAAAGCTGCTGTGTTTGATGGGTTTACCCGGCGAGGTCGGTGGCGAGCCGCTACCGGGGGTCGGTAAGTCGGGTGGCAGCGTGGGGCGATTGCCCGCGTGCATCGCACCCACCCGTGCAATACGGGAGAGGATTTCATCACGCATTGCGGCCTGCCTTATCCTCCGATGTAGCAGGTTCAGCCGCATTAAACGTCTCAATCACGGCCAGCAATTCCGTTTTACGGGCATCACTCAGCACATCAGCGGCGGTAATCGTGAACGTCAGCAGCAGGTTGCCACGTACCTGCATCACGACTACCTGATGCATCGTGCCTTCGGGGGATTGCCAGGTGTATTCCAGCGCGGGGGCGGGCATGCCTGCCAGCGTCAGTTCCCAAGCCTGTATTTCTTTGTAACCCGTGAGATGGGTAGAAAACTGCTCCAGCGTTTTCTCATAAACCGTTTCCGGTGTCTGACCGGGTTCGGTCGGGGTGCGGTTGACCACCAGATTGGTGGTTTCATCCGGCAGGACAAAAACATGCAGGGATTCATCACGCCATTGCGCTGGAATGGCCAGGGTGCCTTCGTTCATCTGGTACATGTTCACGTCTCCTTGTTGTTCTTGTTATTCAGTTCAGGTCAATTTGCTGGCCGTTGATGACAATGTGGGTGCCCTTGATGTTGATGACCCCGTCTGCACCGATACCAATAAATCCCTTGTCCGTGGCAATCAGGATGTCCCCCTTCTGCGACTGAATGGCGATGTTGTTTTTCACCTGTAGGCTGTCGTTCGCGTCACCTTGTGCTTCCGTGTCACCAATGACCGTGCTGCGACCGCCGCTGATGGCGATGCTCTGCTGCCCCTGGATTTCGGTGGACTGGTCTTTCACTACCGATACCGCCTGATTACCGCCCACGCTTTCCTCATGGTCAGCCGTGACGGTGGTCTTGCGGTTATTCAACACCACGGTGTTCATGTCTTTCTGAGCATGGATAAACACTTCTTCCTGCCCGGCCTGGTCTTCAAAACGCAGTTCGTTGAAGCCCGCTCCCTTGTGTGTTGAGGTGCGCAGTGAGGTACGTGTCTTGTTGGCGGGCAGCGGATACGGCGAGGGATTGGTGGCATGGAAGGTTCTGCCCGTCACGATAGGCTGGTCAGGGTCGCCTTCGAGGAAGCTGACAATCACTTCATGGCCGATACGCGGAATGGCTATCAGGCCGTACTGACCGCCCGCCCAGCCCTGACTGACACGCACCCAGCACGAACTCTGGTCGTCGCTGGCACCGTAGCGGTCCCACGGAAATTGCAGTTTGATGCGCCCGTATTCGTCACAGTAGATTTCCTCGCCCGCCGGACCGACCACGGTGGCGATTTGCGGGCCATCGACCATCGGTTTGTACGGCAGGTCGGCACGCCAGGTGCTTTTGGCGCTAATCACCTCGAAGCTGTTGCTGTAGGTAGTGGGTTCACCGCCGCTTTCTTCTTCCAGCGCCTGCGGCTGTTGCCCGCTGTGGGTGATGGCCACCAGTTGCCAGCCACTATTCAGCGCCGGATTAGGATGTTCGGTTAAGGTAAAGCTGCTGCCCGGCATCAGCATAGCGGCATTGGATTCACCCGAGCCGGTCATCGCGCCCGCTCTTAACGCATCCAGCCGGTAGCCGGTAAAGGCCTTGCCGCTCGGGTCTTGTTTGAAGCGTCCGGGGTAGTCAAAGTGCTGATAGCTTTCACGCTGGTGCGCCAGTTCGCCGCTCATCTTGTTGTGCAGCAGGCCGTAGGCGGGGGTTTTGAAGCTGTAATCCTTGAGGGCGACTTCGGCGGTGCTGACGGCTTCGGCGTAGCGGAAGCGACGCACATACTCGCCTTCACTTAAGCCTTGTGTCGCAAGGTTGAAGAACAATTCCGGGCCTTTACTGAGCGCCCCTGCATCATCCGCAAAGACGACGCGGTGTTTGCCTTCTTCAAACTCATGGAAGAAGTACAGGCCTTCCTCAGCCGCCAGTCGGGCGACAAACGCCAAATCACTTTCCCGATACTGCACGCAGTATTCTCGCACCGCGTGGTCGTGACGCAGTGCAAAGGCGTAATCGGTGATACCCGCCTCTTCCAGCAACGTACCGATAATCGCTTCCGGCTTCTGTGCCTGAAAGATACGCGCATTGGTACGCAGCCCCAGCCGCCACAGCGCCGGACGCACGTCGGCCTGATAGCGGGTGCGACGAAAACCGGTGTCGCCCTGTGCGAACGCGCTGATAATCCCGCTGACCCGGCGCTTCAGTTCGCCTTCATACCACACCAGCAGCTCACAGGGCTGGTCGAGTACCGCGCCAAAATCGACATCCGGCAAGGCACTCGCCAGATTCAGCGACAGGGCAAACGGCTGATTCAGCGCCTCGCTGAGCTGAAAATCCACCACCGCAAAGGTGCTCTCCGGCAATGCACCGACCTTTACCGTGAACTGTAATCCTGTACTGTTTGCCACGTTGATTCCCTCGCGTTGAACATCGCGTTATCTGC
>NZ_JSXC01000054.1 GCF_000803215.1 Pectobacterium fontis | reverse complement strand
AAACCCCAAACCCCAAACCCAAACCCAAACCCATTTCACCGCTGCGGCCTAATGGGCGCTACGCCTGCCTATGCAGGGTCAGTTTTTTCTCCCGTGTGCTTTCCGTTCTCCGTATCAGCTTCCGGTTAATCGTGTCCCAACACAACCCGTCCCGCAAGGGTAAATGGCACGCATCTGCGCCCTTGCTGGCCGGAACGATGCCGGGAAAGCGAACCGTCAGGCGATACGAAGACGAAATTCACACCACTGACGGAGAAAAAACATGACGACTTCCCCGCATACCCAGACTAGCGCCCCTAACACCGCAGCGGCGACCAGCGTATCCCCGCTGGAGCAGTCAGGCTCCTCGAAAACGAAATTTTCTCAAACCAGAACAGATATTTATCAGACCGTCACCGACAACATTATTGCAGCGCTTGAAGCTGGTGTAAAACCGTGGTCTTGTCCGTGGCAACGAGTACCGGGCATGTCTGGATTGCCTTCCAACTTCGCAACCGGTATCGCGTATAGCGGAATGAATATCATGCTGCTGTGGTGCAGTGCATCAGAACAGGGCTTCGGTGATTCACGCTGGATGACCTACAAACAAGCACAGGCAGTAGGTGGGCAGGTTCGCAAAGGCGAGCACGGCACGACAGCCATTTTCTATACAACCTTGGAGAAAGAAAACGAAGACGGTGACATCGACCAGATCCCGATGCTGAAAACCTTCAATGTGTTCAATGTTGAACAAATTGATGGCCTTCCGCTTATAACTGAAACAGTCAGCCCAGAAACAACCTTTGACCCGTTGCCGGAGGCTGAAAATCTGTTCCAGAAGAGCGGCGCAAACATCATTGAGAAAGGACAAAACGCCTTTTTCAGACCCTCAACCGATGAAGTCTGGCTACCAGAGCGCCATCTGTTTTCAGATGCAGCTAATTTCTATGCTACTGGCCTACACGAGCTGGTTCACTGGAGTGGTGGTAAAAAACGGCTTAACCGTGAAATGAAAGGGAAATTTGGCAGTGCAGATTATGCGGAGGAGGAATTAGTGGCGGAGCTGGGAAGTGCTTTTCTGATGGCGGATTTGGGGATTGCCGGAGAGGTTCAGCACGAAAGCTATATTGCTTCCTGGCTGAAAGCACTGAAAAACGATAAGCGCTATGTTTTCAAAGCGGCCAGCGCCGCCTCAAAAGCGCATCGTTATTTGATGGATAAGATTTGAGTTGAAGAATAAAAAGCTGCAAAGGAATGCGGCTTTAACCTTATATCGGGGCAGGGAAGGTGACAGATGTTTAAATTTCCCTGCGAATTTCCCGGGCATTTGATGCCCGGGAAATTCGCAGGCTGCGGGTGCGGGCGGCAAAGAGCCCGCGCATCCCGTAAACGGCATTTGTACATCGGCGATTGCTGTAAACGACGGCTCAGGTATGGCGGCTGACTGTGAAGTTTGCAGGACTGCAATGGTAGCAGGGCCTGTTTTTGGTGTTATGATAAGTGTATTGTTCCGTGTGATACACACGTATTTCATGCAGGAGAGAAACCATGACCGCGAAACAACGCAACACGCAGAGCGTGACCATGACAGTGGAGCGTGCCTTACTGGTAAGAGCGCGTCAGGCGGGTATTAACCTGAGTGCTACTCTGTCAACCGCATTGGATGCGGAGCTTCGTCGTCATGAAGCGAAAAAATGGCAGGAAGAAAACAGGGAGGCTCTCGCAGCACTCAATCGTTTTCATGATGAGCAGGGTTGTTTCAGCGATGAATACAGGACGTTTTAACCATGCAATTCACCGTATACGGTAATACCGGGAAAAGCGTCGTTTACCCGTTGTTGCTCGATGTCACGAGCGATATTATTGGGCAATTGAATCGTCGGATAGTGATCCCATTGCTCCCTATTGAAAAGTATCCGGCAGGCCGCCGACCGGAGCGCCTTGTCCCCGTCGTCAGGCTGACGGACGGCAAAGAATACGCCGTAATGACCCACGAGCTGGCAAGTATCCCTGTCCAGGCACTGGGTGCGGTGTTTTGTGATGCATCGCAGTACCGTACTCAGGTAAAGGCGGCAATAGACTTCCTCATCGACGGGTTCTGACGTTTCTTTCTATGCGGTTAAACAGGCATGCCTTTAATCGTGGCTGACGGGAGCCTGTTCAAGTTCGTCTATCGTGCGGAAGAGAAACATTTCTCGGTTCTTTGCATCAAACGGGACGGGAACGTTGTTCCTTACCACCGTCCTGATACTGTCAAACAGCCTGATGAGCGCGATTTTGGTTTTGTTGTTCTGCATAACATACATCGCATAGTGCCAGCGTCCGGCGTCGCTGGCTGCGAGATGACTGTTAATGATGCTGATGTAACGGGCGCGGGTTTTCATCGACCGCTCTGTTTCCACTGCAACGATGGCACCGCTGCTTAAGGTAATAATGCCGTCCGGTCGGTGTCGGAAGCCCGGGTATCGCGACATAAACTCTCTCCGATCGCCGTTAAGCCAGCCTGTACCGCCTTTTTCCTCAAGGGAGATCCTGACCCGCTGATTTAACAGTCGATGTTCCAGCGTCGAGTGTTTGAGTTTTCCCGGTTCAAAATAGGCGGGGAAAATCTTGTCATCAGCGCTAACCACCATCGCCAGTCCCTGCATGCTGAGCCCCCACAATGATTTTTTCCCGGTCAATACCGGATATTCGTGTTTAATCAGGAGGCCCATCGCAACCGCTTTATTGAGCAGTTTATACATCGCATGGTTATGTTTTCCTTTATAGCCGACAACTTTTTTTAAGGTCCGCAAATCAGAGAACGTTTCTTCCTTGAGAAAATACAGCAATGCCTGCATTCTCCGTTTTGCGGCTTCATTTCTTTCAGTAACGTTATGAATAAGCATTGATAGCCTCACAGGTTAACGGAGGGTTTGTGAATCTGATTTTCTTTTTTGGTATGCGGAGGGTTTTTATTCTCAAATGAAAACAGGTCGATATATTGCTTCTTCACTGGTATGTGGAATAGTTTGGTTGCCTTCGCCAGATCGTTCTGGGTAAAAACAAAACCAACAAATTTGGGGAGGTTAAGCAACATGTTGCTGTCTATATAATATCGTTCAGCCTGGCGGATCATCCTGTCAGTATCCATTTTCTCCGTCAGGGATATATCCGTTTTCACTTTCCTCATTTCATCGTCAACCAGTATAGAGCCTGTCATTCTGGCGACCCAGTCGGCGGTGTCCGGATCGCGAAGGCGATAAACCAGCATAAACTTGCAATTCTCAATCACCGAACCAGCAACGGCATCACCCTCCAGATCTGCCGGACAGTCATATAAATCTTTTACCGACTGGTGGGCCATTATTATATGCACACCTTTGTCCCTCGCAGCGCCAAGCCCCTCAAGCGCAGGGCGGGACAGGTGATATTTAAGTTCATCAAGAAAAATAGCGACAGGACGAGGTTTGCCTTTTATTCGATCACGCGTTTCGGCTATCTGAATCAAGCGAGTTAAAATCATGCGCTGAGCCGATATGATTTTCTGGTTACGCATCGAGCCGATGATGTAGCAGCATCCGCCTTCATCAAAAATGGTCTTTAAGGAAAATCCCTTATTGGCATTAATGGAGTTCACTAAAGCGATTTCCTCAAGCTCGCCATAAAAAGCAGGCACATCTTCACTGAGGGATTTCACAAAGTCAGTGTTAAATAAGTCGCGTAACGTCATTTCCTTTTCATAAATAGCTGCCGTATTTCTGGCTGCACGACGGTCGGCAATACGATAAAAGTCAGCACCTTTGTAGTGGCATAGTAAAT
>NZ_JSXC01000053.1 GCF_000803215.1 Pectobacterium fontis | reverse complement strand
ATATGACTTGACCACTACATAACGCATGATGGCGGTAGCGTACTGCTTCACCCGCATAGCAATTTCCAGATAACCCAGCTTCTCTATCTTTTTGATAGGAATCAGCAGATCGCCTGTATCCAGTTCAGCAATATCTTTTTCACCAATGTCAGGGAACAGATAAGTTTCCAGTCGTGTCCAGACAGAACGCTGATAATCTTCCGACCATGTGGTTTTGGTGACAAACCAGCTCTTAGCAACAGTTTTGAAAGCGCGGGTATTGTTACGCTTTTCCAGTGTGGTTTTGTTGTCAGCCTGCTTTTTAGCGCTCGGATCAATTCCAGAAGCTAACAGCTTTTTCGCTTCATCTCGTCGTTGTCTTGCATCAGCCAGTGAAACAGCAGGGTAGACACCAATGGAAAACACCTTCTGTTTCCCTTCAAAGCGATAGCCTAACTGCCAGTATTTTGAACCGTTGGGATGAACCAGCAAATAGAGGCCGAACCCGTCAGTGAGCTTCACCGCCTTTTCTGATGGCTTGGCATTTTTTACTTTAGTATCAGTAAGTGACATGACGGTTCCCTCCGGTTGCTGGTAAAAACGAAATCGAACCAGCTTTACCAGTATTTTTACCAGCAAAAGAGTATGGCTTCGAGTGTTTTTGAGTGAACGAGGGCGAACCTGAAGAAGGGGATAACCAATTGATTAAAAGCAAAAAAGCAGACGTCAGTGAACGTCTGCTTTCTCTAATTTGGCTCCTCTGACTGGGATCGCCTTTGCCAGTAACTGGCTAATAAGTAAGCTAAACCAGCATTCCCTTCTTGTCAAGACCACCAGAATGACCACCATTTTGTTTATGCATTTAGCCATATACAAATATGGTCTAAGCAGATGCATCTAAATCAACTCGACAGGGGGGCAGGCAGTTGTTTTATCTGTGATGGTATGCAGGTAAATTCGTACAGAAAATTTTGACAAATAATAAAATATGAACATATTTATTTTTTACTGGATAAAAAAACAGTTATGAATTAAGATGTTTGTGATTGATTTTTGAACTTTTTTGTTTCAAAAAATGATCTTAGCATTTACATTATCTATATGTTTCTTTGGGATAATGTGGAATGTTATGGCTGAGTTACATGAGGTTAAACCGAGAGAGCAGGCTGGAAGAGACACATTAGAACGATATAATGCTCAAATTCGGGCAGCCAGTATCGCGTGTTTATCTATTTTAGAAGGTAAAGATGTAAAACGTGTCTTTTGTGAATTTCACGACGATTTTGTGGTTGAAAGAGTTATTGCTAATGACATCCATTATACTTTTGTGCAAGTCAAAACTAAGGAAAAATTACGTGAAATATGGAAGCTTCGAGAGGTTTTTGGGATCTTAAAAAGAAAAACTAAAAAAAATCCTCAGACGGATGAGATGATTAGAGATAGTTTTGTTGGTAAACTATTACAGCATACCATAAATTTTGAAGATACTTGTAAGGAAGTCATTTTTCTTACAAATACACATATTGACGAAGATATTGATAATATCCTTGATGATATCATATCCGATACATTTTCCAATGTTCATTGCAAGCTTATTATTGATTCATTTAATAATTGTTTCATTTCTATCAGTAATGAGAATAAAAAACTTGATATTGAAGGTATAAAAGAAAATCTTAAAAAATTAAAATTTGAAACCGATGTTGAATATATAAAAAGCAAACATGAAACGTTTGAGATCCTCGCGAAAGAAAAAATATTCAAGTACAGCGAAATAGATTTGTCACATATTGAAGCTAAGGAGATATTACTTTCTCTTTTAGCTCTTGTTAATAGTAAGTCAAGCGTAAAAATCAATGATTGCTCGAAAGAAAATATTAATAATTTGTCAGGAATAGACATTGATGATTTATTGGATGTACTTAGTATCTCCAAAAGTGCTTATTACGAGTTTCTCCATGATGGGGATGAACATGCATTGAAATCAGCATCTGTAATTGAACGGTTGTTAAGAAAAGCAGGGGCTAGTGAAATTCAAATTGATTTTTTTGCAAGATGTAAAATAAAATGGGATCAGTGGTTAAGAAAAAATAGACATATCATTTCTGAGTTGGACTATGTCACTATAGATAGTGAAATAAACTCAACATTAGATAAGTTGACATTTATGCATGGTGTTTTATTCCTTTCGGGTTTAAGAACCGCTGTTAATGAATTACATGATTCGTTATTTGAAAGTAATTTACTTAATTGTTTAGACAAAGAAGCTTTGACTGGAAGCCTTTTTGCGAGACTTGTAGAGCGTTCAAAATGAATTACGATGAATTTTTTGATAGTATATCTCAAAAAGATATTAGAATAGATATAAAAAATATTGAAAGACAAGACAGTCTTGGGCTAAATAATGAGGCACTTTTCCAGCTTCCTTTAATAGCTATGATAATACTTTTATTATCTAAAAATAGAGTAAAACCAAGAGTAAATGAAGTTGGAAGTTTGGTCGGGAAACTCTTAGAGGATGTCATGCTAGGCTTTAAAGGATCATCACAACTATTGGGATGGTCAGCGAATCTTAGAATTCGAACTGTTACTGCTTTAAATTTTCTTGAGTCTGTAAGTCTAATTATTATGGATGAACGAAATAACAAATTAAACATTACCAAGTTGGGGAAAAAAGTTATTGACGAAGTATTTATATACGAAAGCGATTTGGCTTTTAATCTAGCATTGATCGAAAGAGCATATAGAAATTACTGCGTTGATTCGAAACTGGATGGTGAGATATTATGAAATTATTAAGTCTAAAAATAAATGGGAGAAATTTTTCAGGTCTTGAGTCAGATGAGCTCATTTTTGGAGAGCATATTACTGAGTTCTATGGTCCGAACGGATGTGGGAAAACACCGTTATTACAATCTATATCCTATTGCTTAGGGTATCCATGTAAGTTCAGAGAGGATATTTATAGGCTATGCAAATCTGCCACCCTTACTTTTACTATAGGGAATGATAGTTTTAGGGCGACAAGAGATTTTGAACATACTGATTTCATTTTATCATTAGATTGTAATGGCAAAATATCAATGTTTTATAATCAAGCAGATTATTCTAAATATATCCTAGAAAAGCTATCATTAGCTTATCCATCTCTTCTTACAACCCAAAATAAGCAATCATACCCATATTTAGCAACTATTTTACCAATTTTTTATTTAGATCAGGATTTTGGATACTCAAAATTTTATTATTCACCAAATAATTTTATAAAAGATCAATTTTCAGAAATGCTCAGGATTGTATTCTTTTTGCCCGAAAAGCATTCATTCGATGTCAAAAAGAAATCCATTAATCTAACGGAGGAAATTAAATATCTTGATAACTCACTGGCTATACAAAGAAGAGATATTGAAATAGCTAAAGAGGCTAATAAAGATAAAAATATAGAATTTATCGATAATTCCATTATAGCTTTTAAAAATGAGCTTACTGTATTGAAAGGTAGTAAATCATTAAAGAATGATTCCCTCCATAGTATTGATGAAATTATAAAAAAACAGAAAGAAAACTTGAGGGATTTAAATGAAGAGCTAAATTTTATAGCAAGAAGAGAGTCTTCATTAGTTCAGATAATGAAAGAAATTAATACAGAGGTCAATACGTTAAGCCTTAATGAGGAAGCTAAAAGGATATTTCGTTCTTTTGAGGAAATATGTCCATCCATTGATTGTAAAATGTTTTCGCGTAGTTCAGAAAGCTATGCAAAACATCTTTTATATCTTAAGGACCAAATCAAGGATATTGAAAGAAGCTTAAATTTAGATGGAGGACGATATGATCAAATCACACAAGAAATAGCTTATGTTAATAAGACTATCGAAGACCTCAACTCTATGAGAAACGGAATCATAGAAGAAGAGGACCTCTCATCAGTAATTGATGCAATTTCTGAAATAACATCTATGTTGTTTAAATTACAGTTAGAGAAAAGTGAATTGCAGAAAATATCAATTTTGGAGGATAAGTATGTCGAAATGCTTAATAAGCGGGAAAGTGCGCTAGATAAACTGGAAGGGTTAGGTAAAAATAGACAGTCAATTCCACGGTTAACTAGGGTTAAATCTACATTGCGAGAAAAGTACATCAGTTGGTTAAAAGTTTTAAAAACCCCAAATGTTGATTTAAATATATCATTTGAGCATGATTTTAGCCCTGTTCTGGGTTTTGAAACTTTAGAACAACTTAAAGGAAGTACTAAAGTACGAGCTATACTTGCATATCGCAGTGCATTAATTGAAAGCATGCTTGAATTAGAAAATAAATCGTTCATGTTTGCAATATTTGATACGCCTAAACAGCATGAAATACATTATGCAGATATAAATAACTTTATTGTTAATTTGAAAAAACTATCTCAAAAATATAATTTTCAATTCATATTCTCCTCTACAGAGTACAAGTATTTAGGTGATGAAAATGATATTTTTCTTACTCCAAAATATCCTGGTGAACAGCATGAGATGTTTTTGAGAAGATACTAGTTTAATTTTTTCATGCCGTTCATTACGGCATGTGCCATTTTATGATGGCAAGTTATATATAATGGTATGAGCACCTCTCACCACATGAAGTAGGTAATATTTTTCCCTGCGTGATTAGTCAGCCCTGTGCTGTGAGTTCAACCGATGGATGCAACACACTGATTGAAACGCTCTGCGGGTGATTCGTAGTCTAGCGTTTTTCTCGGCCTCTCGTTGAGCTGTTTGGCAACACTGTTTAGTCTTTGCTAGCTGTGAACCGATAAGTCAGTTCCTTTTGGAAAATACTGTCTGAGCAATCTGATTCTGTCAGGAAAACCCCAACCCCATTTCACCGCTGCGGCCTAAGGGACGCTACGCCCGCCTATGTAGGGCCAGTTTTTTCTCCCGCGTGACTTCCGCTCTCGTATCAGCTTCCGGTTAATCGTTTCCCAACACAACCCGTCCCGCAAGGGTAAATGGCACGCATTCTGCGCCCTTGCGTGCCGGAACGATGCCGGGAAAGCGAGCCGTCAGGCGATACGAAGACGAAATTCACACCACTGACGGAGAAAAAACATGACGATTTCCCAGCATACCCAGACTAGCGCCCCTAACGCCGCAGCGGCGACCAGCGTATCCCCGCTGGAGCAGTCAGGCTCCTCAAAAACGAAATTTTCTAAAACCAAAACCGATATTTACCAGACCGTCACCGACAACATCATTGCAGCGCTTGAAGCCGGTGTAAAACCGTGGTCTTGTCCGTGGCAACGAGTATCCGGTATGTCTGGCTTGCCTTCTAACTTCGTAACCGGTATCGCGTATAGTGGAATGAATATCATGTTGCTGTGGTGCAGTGCATCAGAACAGGGCTTCGGTGATTCACGCTGGATGACCTACAAACAGGCGCAGGCAGTCGGTGGGCAGATTCGAAAAGGTGAGCACGGTACGACAGCCATTTTCTATACAACCTTAGAGAAGGAAAACGAAGACGGCGAAATCGACCAGATCCCGATGCTGAAAACCTTCAATGTGTTCAATGTTGAACAAATTGATGGCCTTCCACTGACAACTGGAACAGTCAGCCCGGAAGCAACCTTTGATCCGTTGCCGGAGGCTGAAAATCTGTTCCAGAAGAGCGGCGCAAACATTATTGAGAAAGGACAAAACGCCTTTTTCAGGCCCTCAACTGATGAAGTCTGGCTGCCAGAGCGCCATCTGTTTTCAGATGCAGCTAATTTCTATGCTACCGGACTGCATGAGTTGGTTCACTGGAGTGGTGGTAAAAAACGACTTAACCGTGAAATGAAAGGGAAATTTGGCAGTGCAGATTATGCGGAGGAGGAATTAGTGGCGGAGCTGGGAAGTGCTTTTCTGATGGCGGATCTGGGGATCATCGGAGAGGTTCAGCATGAAAGCTATATTGCCTCATGGCTCCAGGCGCTGAAAAATGATAAGCGCTATGTTTTCAAAGCGGCCAGCGCCGCCTCAAAAGCACATCGTTATCTGATGGATAAGATTTGAGTCGGAGATGATAAAGCCGCAAAGGAGTGCGGCTTTAAGCTTATTGCGGGGCAGGGAAGATGAGAGATGTTTAAATTTCCCTGCGAATTTTCTGGACATAATATGCCCGGAAAATTCGCAGGCTGCGGGTGCGGGCGGCAAAGAGCCCGCGCATCCCGCAAACGGCGTTTGTACATCGGTGATTGCTGTAAACGACGGCTTAGGTATGACGACTGACTGTGAAGTTTGCAGGACTGCAACGGTAGCCGGGCCTGTTTTTGGTGTTATGATAAGTGTATTGTGCCGTGTAATGCGCACGTGTTTCATGCAGGAGAGAAATCATGACCGCGAAACAATGCAACACGCAGAGCGTGACCATGACGGTGGAGCGTGCCTTACTGGTAAGAGCGCGTGAAGCGGGTATTAACCTAAGTGCTACTCTGTCAACCGCACTGGATGCGGAGCTTCGCCGTCATGAAGCGAAAATATGGCAGGAAGAAAACAGAGAGGCTATCGACGCATTAAATCGTTTTCATGATGAAAACGGCTGTTTCAGTGATGAATACAGGACGTTTTAACCATGCAATTCACCGTATACGGTAATACCGGGAAAAGCGTCGTTTACCCGCTGTTGCTCGATGTCACGAGCGATATTATTGGGCAATTGAATCGTCGGATAGTGATCCCATTGCTCCCGATTGAACAGTATCCTGCAGGCCGCCGACCGGAGCGCCTTGTCCCCGTCGTCAGGCTGACGGACGGCAAAGAATACGCCGTAATGACCCACGAACTGGCCAGTATCCCTGTCCAGACTCTGGGTGCGGTGTTTTGTGATGCTTCGCAGTACCGTTCTCAGGTAAAGGCTGCAATAGACTTCCTCATCGATGGGTTCTGACGTTTCTTTCTATTCTGCTAAACAGGCATTGCCTTTAATCGTGGCTGACGGGAGCCTATTCCAGTTCGTCTATCGTTCGGAAGAGAAACATCTGGCGTCAAACGGAACTGGAATACCGTTCCTTGCCACCATTCTGATACTGTCAAACAGCCTAACCAGACCGTTGCTGTTAGCATCCAGAAAATTAGCCCGCCATTGCGGCATCAGATGACGCTGTTCAAGGTGCTTGGTGACTTTACTCTCTGTCCGCTCCGTGCCAGAAGCAGTCTCTCTAAAGCATCTGCGGAAGAACACCGATTCATGGATCTATGTGGTTGTCGAACTCTGGTACCATCTCCAATCAGTGTATTGAGCTCCCCCTAAAAAAGTGCCTGGAACTAAAGCTGGGATAATTACAATCATATAACAGATGATTTCTGAAACTGATGATGGTGCATTACTCACCATCGTCCAATTCATTCAAATACTGTGCCAGCACATCCCCATGACAAGCATATGGCTTACAGTGGCATCCTAAAGTGTGTCCTCTCAGTGCTTTCAGCTTTTCTTTAAACTCTGAGCCACCTTTGAGATAGTCACGATCAAAATCGTATTTAAACTTTCTTATGACTTCATCACGATCACCATCTGCACCTATCGCGTAAGGATTTCCCCAAAGCGTTCCTCTACCGCAATAGGTATCAAAGTGTTCACCTCTATCTTTATTTGATACTGAGGTGATCTTATCTTTGATGTATCGAACGGGAATCTTCTTGGATAAGACTTCGTTAGTCGTGATGAATTCCGGTGTATTAGCTGAATCAAAAATAACAGCATGAGTTAAACCAATTGAAAAAGGGTCTGCTAATATTTCAGGCTCAAGTTTATTCAATACATCTGATTTAAAATATTGACTTAATAAATCATGAGGATCGACAAAGTAAAATATCTGATAGTCATTTGAGTTGGAAAAAATCCGTGAGAGCTTACGCTCAAACTTTCCCTTGGATACAAAGTCAGGATGATAGATTATCATTACTTTCATCATATCAAGTGCTTAACCTCAAAATCAGTATCCCAATGGCTGTTTAAGTACTCTATCACAAGACGGCGGTGGCAGTGATGGTGTTTGTGCTCACTGCAGAGCAAACAGCTATCTGCAATCACTGACTTTTCTATTCGCTCAATGTTTCTTTTTGCCATTAAATTCATGAAACTACTCTCATAAACCTCCCATGAGATATTACCTTTTTTGTATGGATCTAACATCTCTTTAGTTGGTGCAAGATCTGGTAGATGAACATAATCAACATTGCAAAGTTCCTTTAAGAAGTACATCAAATCGTTCTTCTTAGCAAAACCCGCAAGCTGAGAAACATTATTAAGACGTACATCAACTAAGGTTTTCAAGTCTGGTTGAGATTTAATTAGGCTAAAGAACTTTTCGGCAGATTTTTCAGTGAAACCAATTGAAAATACTTTCATGTGATCATCCTCTGGTTTACTTAATGATTGCTGTCAAAAATTTGTAGCAATAACCGTCATTATGTGGTGCTGTACTCAAAGTAACATAACACCCGCCAACATCATAGGTATCTTCTTTCAATTGACCATATTCACTATATACCTTTGGGTCAGTAATAATGAACGCGTAATCAATGTTATTATATGAGAAGAAAGCTCTGAATCTTTTTAGATCATTTCCAAAATCAATTCCTTCTTTCTTAACTCTTATTTTTAAATTAGAAACATAGACAAAAAACAATGACTGAATAGGGGTTGTAACTGATGATATTAGGAACCTATCATTTTCACCATGATATGATGAGTAACCGTTAGCCCATAGAGTTGTTGGGTAATCTAAAAGCTCATTGATGTTTTTTTTATCGAAAACACCCACTTCTCCCCAATAAAATGATGGATCAATTGAATAATTTTCACGTTGAATTTGATGTGGCACGTTCTTTAAATAACTAAATGAAGTTATATGAAGCAGTTCAGGTTGCTTCTTGGATGAATATTCAATGTTATTAAAGGTTAGTGCATCACTATCAACCAAAGGGTTTATTGGACGAACCCATTCACCGATACTTCCCTTAGAGTAAATTTTTCCTGCAACACAGAACTTTTTATGTTTAATGGATTTAGCAAGAACGACAAATACTTTAGATGGCATTTCCAAAAAAATCCTTTTAAGTAAATGAGAATGATCTTATAAATCCAGGCGATAAAATTGTCAATGAATTCATATTGTTATGTTATAACATTTGGTTTTCTTTGCGTGCCTATATATCAGGCAGTTTTGCACCGAATATATAACCATGGTTATCTTCAAATAATAATATCTGAAGTGGTCAACAAAAACTGGCCACGACATGAGAATATTTCTAGAACTACGAAACGTCCGCTCCTCGCTCATGGCGGCCCGTAAGGGTCGTCAATCGGGCCGCATCGTGCCAACAGTGGACCAATGATAAGCCAATCAAAATGGAACAAGCTAATCAAGTTACAATTGGGGTCAGCCCATACTTGTGTGTAAGTTCAGCCGTTAGAAAAAGCCGAACAACTCCATTCTGAAATTACTCTTCTTCAGATTCTTCTTCCTCAATCTCTTGCGGCAAAGGCGGAAGGTTGTAGATATCCTCCGGTGTGAATCCTGCGATTTGCTCAAGCAGCCTTTCTGAGGATAGGATGGGCTGTCTTTTACTCCGTTCAAATGCGTTGTAGGAATAACGCCCTTCATTTACCCAGTCGAAATAGCGATTGATGCTACCAATGAGTGTATTGCAGGTGTGTCTATTACCATTTGTGCTGCCGATCGAGTGCTGCCCCGCAGTAAAGCGAATCGACGATCTGGCAATATAGGCTAGATCTTTGCCACTGAGTGTCGATTCAGTTATTCGTTCTGTTGTCGCCTCATTCAGGGCAAACTCTCTTGCCCAGAGCTCATTAACATTGCCAAGATAGTACTCAAACGCATTGTAGAAATATCCTGTCGTGATGAGCCTACGAATCTGCCAGGCCACGTCTATTTCATCATTGCGGCGATCTATCTCTTCTAGTAATACCGGTAATGCCATCAACCTGCTATCTGTAATGCCGATGATGTTTAAATGGAATTTCGCAACCCACAGTATTTCATTAAACTGGTCCAGTGCAGAATCCTCGAGCGCGTTGAAAGAGGCTGTGGACATTTTAATTAATCCGCCGATTGCCAGAGACTGGAAAAGCATCTTTGTCATTGTCTCTGAAGGGAATATGTATTTCCCTGAACGTTCTAACGTTTTGAATCCCCAATCATCACCGCAGCCATCAACAAAAGCGCACAGTATCATCAGCATTCTGGTAGGAATTTTTTCAAGTGAGGCGGGGGCAATATGTTCAGGATTTAAGGGGTGATTAGCCCTTGCCCCTATTTTCTCTTCTAATTTAGCGATTGAACACCTGAGAGTTGCAACTTTGTCGTCATCATTAACGTAGTCTATCCAGTAACAAGCTTCCTCAATATCAGCCAAATCTATAGCGGCATGTGCCGTGTTGAATGCCAGTGAACTTAGATAGTTAGTGCGTCCTGCCGAAAGGTTGGGGGCGCTAAAGAACTGCTTGGCAACCCCGATACTGTGTTTAGGGTTCCTATCGAGACTAAAATAGGATTCAAAAAAGAGCAAACTCTGGCAGGTATCTTCGCCTACTTGATGGGAGATAAATTGAGTTAGCTTTTCAAGGGTAGGGAGTTGGCGTGAGTTATCCAGCAGTACACGGTGTGTTGCTTCATAGAAGGTAATCAACTGAGCATTATTCAGATTATTGATATCAAAAATGGGGGGTTCCTTGTTAAAGGATGCCGAAATGCCCATCAGACAGTTAAAGTAGGTAACATACTGCTGCTTTGTACCCGAAAGAATAAACGCTCTGATGATTGCCATGTAGGGACTGAACGAGACATCGCTTTTCGCCAGGGAAAACACCGTACAAATCTGCTCACTAAACTCATACCGTTCGTCCTGGTTTAGCGCTGATTGAATTAGTGGAGTCGCTGGAATGCCAGAAAATGCTATCAGGTTCAGAACCGCCTGCCTTTCCGTCTGAAACGCTTTTTCCTCCCTTGCTATCACCGCTTTACAGAAATAATAGTCTACAGAGGTTTCGTTGGTTTCTTCAGTATGCAGAATTATCTTTTCACAAACTGAATAAAAAACCTCTTGTTTTTGAACTGGCATCTGTTTTTCAGGGGACTTAGCCTCACGAAGTTTACGAGTGGCACTGGCTTTAAATTGCTTCCCATTCCGCTTTTTCATCATTTAAATCCACTAGATAACTTTGGGAAAGTGTACTGCGAAGGAATTAGGCTCTCAATGAAATGAACGATTTTTTGATCACTTGAGTTCATCTATTTTGATATTGTAACCGTTGTGTTAAAACGGGCCGTTCGCTTTTAGGAGTTTCCAGCAAACTGTTTAGCTTCCCTTTAAGGCCAACTACCGTGATCTGTCCTTGATTTAG
>NZ_JSXC01000052.1 GCF_000803215.1 Pectobacterium fontis | reverse complement strand
GGGTCATAGGGACTATCCCGACACCGTCGTACTTTTTAGCGCACTTAACCCATTGATGCAACGTGCTTTTTAAGAGGCGTTTTCGGCCTGTTTAACACCGTCTTAACCCCAACACCCCGACGCGCACTTTTAGCCCCGGACACGCTACCGCCATGCTGTGACTGTCCTGTCTGCCTAAGCCACATCATAGCAGCGGCGACAGCCGCTGCCATTAGTCGTTTTGTCTTTTGGGTTTACCACGGCAACCCGCACGGCTTCCGCAACTCGCTTGGGGAAGCCGTGCGGGTTCTGCGGGTGCGGGCGGCAAAGAGTCCGCAAGCGTCGGCCTGCGACGCTCTGTTGCACGGTGCCGGAGGGAGCGGCGGGTTTGCATGACCACGCCACACCGGGGCGGGTAGCGGAAGCTGGCGAGCGGGGAAGGAGCAAGGAGCCTGTGACTGCGACCCCGCGTAGCCAGACGCAGCAGGGTGGGCATTAAGCCGTTAAGCGCCGTGACGAAGGAACGGCTTCTGCTTTGGGGTTGACGTTAGCCGAGGATTAGCACTGGCGCTTCCGCCGCCACGGACGGCGGCCACACCGTTGGCGCTGAAGGACGTGTGCCGCTGCCGATAGCAGAGGTGAGCGCCGCGAACCTGTGCGCCACGCTGTTCTGAGCTGCCGAACCCCGGCGGCCAGCCGCACACCTTTGTGGAAGAAGACCGCAGCGCGCCCATTAGTTGAACGGCGCCGACATAATGTGTGTTGCGCGCAGGTTGCGTTCAGCAACTTGCGCGTAATGCCACATTATGTTGAATGACGACTGGCCAGCAACGTTAATGGCAGAGAACGCCGTTGGCTGGCGCTGGCCGGGCGACATTTACCGCCGGAGTGCCTTACCTGACCAAGGCAAGAGGTGCGCCATGGACGGCGCGCCTGTTGCCCTGCACCGTACCGCGATACTGAAGGGAACGAGCTACTTTTTGGTACTGTCCGGTTTACGCCGCGCTTTCTGTTTGCGCTCCGCCGGGTGCGTCTGTTCATGCACCTTCTGCAAGTGGCCGATAGCCACTCTGGTGTATATCTGTGTGGTTTCCAGTTTCTCATGACCTAAGATGGCTTGTATGTGTCGCGTATCCGCGCCGTTCTCCAGCATCTGCGTTGCCATACTGTGCCGGAACACATGACACGCTCCCGGTTTGTCGAGGTGTCCCGTTTCACGGATAGCTTTCCCCGCCATCTGTGTCAGTGTGGTGCGGGACAGTCCCGTGCCTTTGTGGCTGATAAACAGGTGGCCGCTGTCATAGCGTTTCGTCAGTTCTGGCCGTGCATGGTTCAGGTAACGCACTAACCACTTGCACGCCCGTTCACCCAGCGGCACCACCCGGTCTTTATTCCCCTTACCCTGACGCACCACCATCACGCCCCGGCTCAGGTCGATGTCACTCAGCATCAGATTGACCGCTTCCGCCCTTCTGATACCGCTGCTCCACAGCACTTCGAGTATCACCCGGTTACGCAGTCCGAGAACCGTGCCACTCTCCACCGACTGCAACACCCCACTGGTTTCTTCCACACTCAGTACCTGCGCCGGCAGCCGTTTTTCCTCTTTCGGCAACGTCAGCATCTCCGCCGGGTTATACAGGATGACGTGACGCGTCAGCAGCCAGCGGAACAGCATCCGGATAGCGGTCAGACGGCCAAGCTGACTGCCCGCCGTGAGCGGTTTGCCGTCTGCCTTGCGGTAGCCCCGCAGCCAGCGCTGATACCCTTCCAGCACCGCAAGACTCACCTGTGGTGCATACTGCCCCCCTCTGTCCTCACACCACGCCACGAACGGCAGCAGCCGTTCCCGGTAACCTTCCTGCGTGCGCGGGCTGTAGCCCGCGGCGCTGAGGTGGCCAAGGTAATGCCCGGTATGCTGGCGCAACGTCTGCGTCTGGCGGCTAAGGTAAAGCGTTTCCGGGCTGGGGGGATTGGATTGGGTCATGGCGGCGCATCCTGCGTGGTGAGTGGGGAAGAAGAGGGATAACGGCACTACGGTACGACAGGCTTATTGTGTGCTGCCGGAACAGTGCTTTTACCGTTAACCCGACCGGATAGTGCAGAACCCTTGCCAGTGCTGGCTTTAACGTCGATTTGCTTATCCGACCGACCACCGACCGCACCACGACCAGAGGCCGACTGCTTTTCATTTATCCCCGACCGGGCGGAGTCGTAGTTATCTTTCTCGGTTATTTCTGCCGCTTCCGGCACGTCGATAAGGCCGCACAGGTGCGCGTTATCCGCCTGAGCATCACCGTCGAACAGCAGTTCATAGCAGAACGTCAGCCCCCGTTTGTGCAGCAGCAGGTATTCCAGTTCAACCAGCCGCGCAAGGTGGATTTTCAGTTGGGTATCGCCCCATTGCACCGCATCCCGTAGCTGTTTGCGGGTAAAGTGGTATTCCGCTTTCGGCTGGCCGCTCTCTTTTACCCATTGCTGTATCAGCAGCAACAGTTTGCGCGTCTGTGGCGGCATCTCGTCCAGCGTGCGGCCTAATATCTCATGCGCCAGTTGGTTGGCCAGCACGATATCGGAGCGCTCCACCTCGATGTATTCGATGACCGTTCCCCGGTGCTCTACCGTCTTCACTTCCCGCTGGTACTGGTGCAGCAGCGCGATAGACTGGATTAACGTCAGGTACTTCATATGGTCACGCCGGGTTCTTGTCTTGTCGCTCAGGAAGGTAAGCTGTGACGCGAACGGGTTCACCACTTTTAACGGTTTCAGTAACCGCTGCGCATTCTGATGCAGTTCCGTCAGATAGCCTTTCTCGTTCTCCATCAGCAACCCTTCCAGCGTCTGTTTATGGCGCTGCAAGGCGTGTATGGCTTCGGTCTGCTCGCGGGATTCGTTGACGGTGAGAACCAGACAGCGGTTTAACAGTTCTTCGTCCACGTCGATGGCTGTGGTCGTTAACATCAGCATCACCGGGCCTTTTACCGTGTACTGCTTCGTCACCAGATTGCCTGTGGCATCGTCCTTGCCTGTGCTGGCGATGGTTAACTCGCCGTCGCTCTGTAACAGCTTCAGCGCATACGCCGCCTGCCTTACCCCTTCCTCTTCCGCGATGGCGAGGATTTTATGCTGGAGATTGGTTTCGCCCAGATAGAACAGGCTTTGTCCCGTCATCGCCGAGTATTGCAACCGCTCTTCCGGTGGTATCAGGTTCAGCACCGCATCCATCAGTGAGGATTTACCCGCCGCCGAACTGCTCTGGATGAGCACGGCCAGCGGCCTGTCCAGCTTGCGCGATACCGCCGCCAGATAACCCGCCACCAGGTTGGTCGATTCCCCCACCACGCCACAGGCCGCCAGGTCATCCGTCAGTCGGCTAATCAGGTTCGGGTCTTGCAGCAACGCCAGCGCCGCATCCCGCTGTTCATCGGCCATATCCGGTGTGGCTTCACCGTGGGTTTCGGGTTGAGCAAGGTGATTCTCCAGTGCCAGCAGCACTCGTCCCAAGCGCTGTTTGATGTCGCTTTCAGCCAGCCCTAACTCACTCGCGGCCAACCGCGCATACCCCGCACGGCTGCGGGCGCTCATCATGTCCACGCTGTCGGCGAACACGACACCGCTTTGTGTGTCCACAACCTGCGCGTTCACCTTCATCACACCGCTACCCACCTTCACCGACGCCAGCCCACGGAGGCGCCACTGCTGACCGGACAGCGTTATCTCAAGTTCACCATTCGCCAGCGCTTCAACCACAACCCCGGCAACTAAGGAAGAGGCAGGTTGCGGTAAGGATTCAGGCTGTGGCACGGCTTTTCGTTGTGGCTCGGGAACAGAGTCAGGCGCGGAGTCAACCCCGACCGCATCCCCCATTGGCAACGCCCCGTCAACCAGTAACCCGAACGCCGTTTCCGGCTCCGCCACCTTGCACAGATATTCATTCGCATCCATCCCCACCGGGAACACCAGCCGGAACGGTGCGATACCGTCAGCGGCTAATACGGAAGCCAGTTTCACCGCGCCTTCATCCCCCGCCGCGTCGTTATCGAACGCGATAAGCACCTGTTTCACCCCGTGCCGGATAAAAGCCTGTCGCATCTCATCGGTCACGCCATTAACCCCATAGGCCGCCGTCACGTTGCGATAACCCGCCACCCAGAAGCTCATCGCATCGAGTAACGCTTCACATAAGATGACCGTTTTACTGGCAACCAGTGCCTGCTCATTCCACACCCCACCGTGTGCGCCCGGCAGATACAGATGCAGCGGCGTGCCTTTGCGTAACTCAGTGCTGACCTTGCGACCGTACATCTCCTGCACCTGACCGTTCATGTCGATAACCGGAACGACTAACGACCCCGCCAGATGTTCATGACCAGATGAACGCATCACCCCCAGCGCCTGCAACTGACCCCGGATGGCCGCGCCGTCTTTCAGCTTCTTCGGCGGCAGGCGGTACGCCAGCGTGCGGTTGGCGAACCCTAAGCGGAACTGCGCCACTAACTCAGGGTGGTTCAGGCGACGCTTTTCCAGCCAGGCGATGGCCTCCGGCGCGTTCAGCAGCGTGTGGTGATAGAACTCAGTAACGCGAAGCAGTAACGCCTGTCTTTCCTGTTCATTAGCGATATCGGTAACAGGCGGCAACGGCTCAGCAGCAGGCACCACACCGAGTTCACCGCGCAGACGGTCAACCGCCCGGTGCAGGCTTAACCCTTCCGTCTTCATCACCCAGTCCAGCACCGAGCCGCCTGCATCGCAGCCGAAGCAGTGATACAGGTTCTTCTCCGGTGAGATAACACACGAGGGCGTTTTCTCCTGATGGAACGGACACAGCACTACCCAGTCCTTGCCGCGCTTGAACACCTGCCGACTCTGACCACGCACCACCTCCACTAACGGCACGGCGGCTTTCAGGTGCTGCAACTCGGATTCGGGGATGCGTGCCATATCGGGAACTCCTGTAAAACCTGTCAATAGGGTTAGGGTAAAAATAACTCTGTTGCAGAGTACTCTATTATAGGGTATTGTCAACTGAGTTATTTAAAACAGGGAGTAACATCATGGCAGTGTTAACAACCAGACAGCTACAGCAGGCCATGAACACCAAAGACGAACAGTTTTTTAAGCAGCTTGGCGCAAGGGTCGCGCAGGCACGCAAAGAGCAGCAGCTAACACAGACGCAACTGGCAGAGCAGTTAGGGATTGCGCAACAGACGATGGCGCACTATGAAGGCGGGAAGCTCAAGATTTCGGCTGCACTGTTGCCACAACTGGCGCAGATACTGAACCTGTCGCTGGATGAACTGCTGGGATTATCCACACCCCGCAGAAGCGGTAAGCGTGGCCCGGCGTCGCGGCTGGAACAACAGATTGAGATTATCAGCCAGTTACCGCGCACGAAGCAGAAGCTGGTTTCTGAGATCTTAGATAATGTGATTGGCAAAACAGAAGAGCACTAAACGATAGCGCGACTGCTACAGGTTGCCCCCTGTAACAGCCGCTCACCACAACCAACTATCAAGGAGTTGACTATGGCTGCGCATGATTCTACGTCACGCAACACGGTAAATACAGCAACCAAAACAGCGCGTTACTACACTGTGGGATACGCCCCGCAAAACGGCAGGCCCAACCCGCCGTCGGCGATTAACCTTAAAGGCCGCTGGCTGGAAGAGTCGGGCTTTATGACCGGGATGCCGATAACGGTGACGGTGGAGCGGGGAAGGATAGTGATTGAGACGGAGATTAATCT
>NZ_JSXC01000051.1 GCF_000803215.1 Pectobacterium fontis | reverse complement strand
AGCACGGCACGGTTACGCAGCCCGGTTAATGTGTCGGTGTCCTGCGCGTCCATCACCGCTTCCGTCTCTTCCTCGCTCAGTATCTGCGCCGGCAGCCGTTTCTCTGCTTTCGGCAGCGTCATCTGTTCAGCCGGGTTGTACAGGATATGATGCCGTTGCAACAGCCAGCGGAACAACCCGCGTATCGCTGACAGGCGGTTAAGCTGACCGCCCTGTGCCAGCGGTTTACCATCGGCCTTGCGGTAGCCATGAAGATAACGCTGATAGGCTTCCAGCACCGACAGACTCACCTGTGCCGCCTGTGTCATGCCCCTTTCCTCACACCACGTCACGAACGGGCGCAGCCGTTCACTGTAGGATTCTATTGTGCGCGGGCTGTGGTTCGTGGCGCTCAGGTGTTCGAGGTAAGCCGTGGCGTACTGGCGCAGCGTCTGTGACAGGCTGCTAAGGTAAAGGGTTTCTGGTGTCGGGGCTTTCGACTTGGTCATGGCGGCGCGTCCTGCGAAGTGAGAAGAAGGGAACTACGATGTGATGCGCTTATCTGACTTTGCCGGAACAGGGCTTTTGCCGTTAACCCGACCGGATGGCGAAGAACCCTTGCCAGCACTGGCTTTAACAGCGATTGCCTTGTCCGACTGACCACCGACTGCTCCCCGACCAGAAGCCGACCGCTTTTCATTGACCCCCGACCGGGCGGCGTCGTAATTACCTTTCTCTGACGTTGTTACTGTTTTCGCTGGCGTTTCCGGCACGTCGATAAGCCCGCACAGGTGCGCGTTATCCGCCTGTGCGTCACCGTCGAACAGCAGTTCATAACAGAACGTCAGCCCCCGCTTGTGCAGCATCAGGTATTCCAGTTCAACCAGCCGCGCAAGGTGGATTTTCAGTTGCGTATCGCCCCATTGCACCGCATCCCGTAGCTGTTTGCGGGTGAAGAGAGATTCCGCTTTCGGCTGACCGCTCTCTTTTACCCAGCCCTGTATCAGCATCAGCAGCTTCCTTGTCTGCGGCGGCATCTCGTCCAGTGTGCGACCTAATATCTCGTGTGCCAGCTTGTTGGCCAGCACGATATCCGACCGTTCAACCTCGATATATTCGATGACCGTGCCACGGTGCGAGACGGTTTTTATCTCCCGCTGGTACTGGTGCAGCAGCGCGATGGACTGGATTAACGTCAGGTACTTCATATGGTCGCGGCGCGTGCGGGTTTTGTCGCTCAGGAA
>NZ_JSXC01000050.1 GCF_000803215.1 Pectobacterium fontis | reverse complement strand
CTGCCAGAGACGGCACCGCCACATTCACCAGCGTGCCCTGTGAACTGCGATATACGCCCGTGTCGTTGACGTGCAAGTGACCGCTGAAGTGCAGGCGAATCCCTGCCGCCAGCGCCTGTTCGGCAACCTCTGGTCGTGGCGTACGTTTAATGAAGCTGTTGCTGCCGAATAGCTGCCTTTCATCTTCTATTGTGCCGTCGAGAAAATCGACCAGTGGATAATGTGAGAACACCAGCAGCTTCTTGTTTTGCGCTTTCGCCCGCTGCACCACCGATTTCACCCACGGTAACATGAACGGTTTTTCCGTCAGCAGGGCATTCCAGCCCGTGTCGGTACTCGTCGAGTAGCCTTTAATCTCTTCGCGTTTTTCCGGGCCGTTTTTAACCTGATACACGTTGGCATCGATGGACAGCAGCCACAGTCCTGCCTCCGGCTCCACCAGATAGGATGCGTCCACAATGTTCCACTGCTTGCTGCCGTCCGGCGAACGGGCCAGATACTGGCGTTTGCTGAGTTCATCGCTGTCGCCAAACGGCGTTTCCCAGTGCAGGAAATCGTTACGCTTAAAGAAGCCAAACGGCTTCATCAGCGGCAGACCGCGCTCATAGCCGAGCGCCTGCATCTTATCCGTAACGATCAGCGACTGGGCATCACCGAGTTTGACATCGGATTTACTGCTCAGCATGGTGCAACTGCCGTCGGCATTGAGCATCCTTTCCGAGGAGTCATCCCCCTGTGGTCGGTTGATATCGTGGTTGCCGGTCGTGGCAAAAAAGCGCATCCCGTGACGCTGTTCGTATTGCGTCAATATGGCGGCAATGCCTTCAACGGTTGGCTTCTGACCATCATCGGAATAATCGCCGGACAGCACCACGTATTTCACCTGCTGTTTTGCCAGTTCATCCAGCGCGGCCAGCAGCGCAAAGTAGGGTTCGTTGAAAATGCGGGTCGAATTCACCGAATCTTTCAGGGTACGGATCGTCAGCTTCTTGCCGGTCTGCGCATCGGGAAGGCCGTCAAAATCATAGTTGCCGTAAATATTGTGGACGTGCACATCCGAAATAATGGCAATGCGCAACGGACTGGCGGAGGCGGCTGATTCCGCGTTAGCGTGGAAAAAGCCGCCAGCCAGCGTAATGGCGCTGCCTGCGCCGAGCTTAACGAAGGTTCTGCGAGTAAATGATGTCATGGATGTCTCCGGCATTATGTAGTTTTTATAACGGATGGCTGTATAACGCATAATCATGACAGGCAATCAATCGCGCGCCGTCGAGCGCATCGCCCATGGGGGCGACAAGTTGGGATTGCCATGTGGACGGTAGCCAGGGGCGAATATGCAGGCCGATGCTGCCCATGAGCGACAAGCGAGGCGTTGCATGGCGCGCCACGGCCTGCAAAAGCTGGCTGATTTCGCTGGCTGTCTGCGCCAGCAGCGCGTGAGAAACGGCATCGTCCTGTCGAGCGCCGTCAAATACGTGGCGGGCGAACTGGGCGTAGTCGCCGGGTTTTGCCTGCTGGCTAACGCGTTGGAGTGCATCAAGCGTGTTCGCGGCCTGTGCGTGGGCCGTATTGGTGGAAAAAAAATCGGCGATGCTCTGGCTGAGCGCAGACGGCGTGCCCCAGCCTTGCAGCACATCGTAGGTGTGTTGCAGCGCTGCCAGCCCAAGGCGTGCGCCGCTGCCCTGATCGGAAATCGGAAACTCATGGCCGCCGTAGGCGGTAATGGTCTGCTTTTGCCACGCCAGCCCGCAGGACCCCGTGCCCGCAATCACTACGCCCGCCTCTTTCCCTTGATTGACGGCCAGACAGGCGCCCAGCGCATCGGTATTCAGCACCTGCGCGGCGTAACGATGCGGCAATGCCAGAAAGGCATCGTAGGCCGTGCGATGCTCTGCGCTGGCGAGCGCCAGCCCGACTTTCAGCCGGGAGGCATCATCCGGTGACAGCCCGCTGTGCTGCAACGCCTGCGCGATCGCATCGTCCACCGAGCGGCGCACATGCTCCACGCCGAGTAACAGATTGGCGCGACCGCCGTGCCCCTGTCCAAGCGGCGTCCCGTCGGCCTGATAAATTCGCGCCCGACAGCCTGTACCACCGCCATCCACGCCAGCATAGAGCCATGTCGTCATGATGTGCGCGCTCCGAAATCCAGATAGGGAAAGCAGGCTACCGCCAGCGAGCCGCTGAGCAACACCGCGTCGCGCGGCAAGTCCGGCAGGCTGCTGAGCAGGAGTGACAGTTCCTGTGCGCAGCGGGTTAACAACTGCACTGCCAGCGCATCTTGTGGATACGCCAGCACAACGTGCCCAAGCGCAGTGTAGTCTGCTGCCTGTGCCTGTTTTGACCAGTCGATCACGCGATCGATATGCTTATCGAAGTGCAGGAATAGCGCTTCACTGAGTGGCGTCAGCGGGGTGATGCCCTCAACGGCCTGAAGCATCGCCTGCACCGCCCACAGCCCCAGCCGCGACAAACTCGCTGGGGTGCCGATGGGAAAGCTGTCACCACCGCGGCAGGTCAGAAGGCCGTCATGCCAGTGCAGCAGTCGGGTAAAACCGCCGGTCACGAGCAGATAGCGGCGTTGTCCCGGCCAGTGCTGTTCGCACCATGCCTGTTCCCGCACCCGATCAAAGGGGAGATCGCCATTAATGGGAATCTCCCTCAGTTGCGCTTTCACGGTGTGTTTTTCCGCTTTTGTTGATTGGTCGCGATCGTCTCATTAAGACGCTTCACATCATTTGATGTCAGGCGCAGATACTCATCAAACGACACCTGATCGTTCAGGTATTGGGTAAAGCGCGTCAGGATAATCGGGTACAGCTCGTTCGCACCCAGACTTTCCATGCGTTCCCAGTCAAAGACGTAGGATGGGATCTTTTTGATCTCTTCACGTGCGGTGTTCAAGCCGTCGATCACATGCTTATCTTTGGTCTGGTAGTGCAGGTTGGGAATATCAGCGCCGACGATGATATTGAAACGCTCGGCGATCTCACGTTGCAACGGTTCGCTGCCCAGCCACTCCATGAATTCGGCGACTTCCTGCGGGTGTTTGGTGGTGGTGAATGGCATGATAAAGGTTGCGCCACCCATCGAAATACACTTCTCCTTGCAGGGGGCTGGCAGTACTTTCCAGTCAAAACCGTCGCCAATCTGTTTGCTGAACTGGTTCAACAGCCAGTTGCCGGAGAAGTAGGTCACGATGTTGCCGTTCACGAAATCGTCAGCCATGCTCTTGTACTGGCCGCCGCCCGCCGCGCCCCACATTTCACGCGGGAACACCCCTTCATCTGACCAGCGTTTCAGATCTTTAATCCACTGCTGCGCCGCAGCGTCTGGGAAGTTAATCAGCCCATCTTTATCGTAGCGTGCGCCGTAAGAGTAGGCGGGGCCGGAGAAGCGGAAGCCGCTGCGGTCGATGGTAAAGGGAATATGCACGCCGGTTTTCTCTGCGACCAGCTTCGAGGCTTTCATCAAATCATCCATCGTGTAGCCCGGCTGGGGCAGGGGAACGCCGGCCTGTTCAAACAGCGTCACGTTAACAAAGGGCAGATCGGCGGTCCAGGAGGCAACAAAGCCCGGCAATGCATCGGGTTTATGCACGCCTTTCACGCGCATGATCTTGTCGATTCCAGCGCTGTAGCGTTTCTCAAAGGCGGCTGGGTCTTTCAGATAGGGGCGTAAATCCAGCGTATACCCCAGCAGCCCCATCTGCGTGGTTTTCGCAATATCCGGGCCTAATCCCGCCGCCAATTGCATTGGCAATTGGGTTTGCAACGCGTTATAGCCAGTGCTGACAAAATTCACGTCAATGCGCTCATTACTCTGCGAGAACGCTTTCACTTTCTGTTCCATGAAATGCACTAATTCGGGATCGTCGTCACTATATAAAAATGTTATTTGCGTTTTGGCGGCTAACGCGCTGCTGCTAAATAACCCCAGTGCAAGGGCGGAAAAAAATAACGCGGTGTTGGGACGCATCATAAACCTCTCCGTTAATGAGAACATCTTATGTTGGATTAATGACGTAAATACCCTGGTGTTGGCGACTGAATGAATTTTCTCAGTGATTTATTTCTAGGTTTTAATTAATGCAAATTTGCATTCGTATGTCATTTTAGTGATGTAATCATGGACAGAACACTGGCTGAATTATGTGAAGCAGGTTAAAAATATTTTAAATGTTGATTTAAATAACACATTTTTGTGACATTTATCACATATATAAACCTGATAATCTTATTTATTAATGCGAAATGTCAATAAATGAATGCAAATAATAATTTAATGCAAATTTGCATTTGGTCTGTGAGATTACCGTGCAGGTGATAAGACATTGGCCTAAATATTGGCGGCGTATACACGGTGAGTGTGCAAATAAGCTAAGCCATGCTTTTCGTTATTTTATTTTTCAAAACCGTAAACAGGATTCCGTATGAATATCGGTTGGAAATTAAAGAAGAACGGCGTCATTAATCGGTTTCTGATGACCGAATTGATAGAAAAACGTTATTTTGCCGAACCGGATACGTTGCCGGATAAGGTGAATTACCGCTTTATTAACGGTTTTGTCGATGTTGGCGTGCTGCCCTGTCGCGTGCGTTTTTTGCAGGAGGAGGCAGCGCGCGACGTGGCGTTGCCAGAAGATCTTCATTTCCCGTTGATGTGGAGCGGCGGCGATGAAAGTCGCAGCGTGAATTTCAGCGATTTCTGGCCGTGTCCGGTTCACGTTCAGCGCTTTTCGCGCTGCATCATCCACAGTGACCGCCCGCAGGCGGCACCGTTTACTCTCAGCACCTGCGGCGGTATCACGCTGTGGCTGAACGGTGAGCAAATCACCCGTTTTACGCCTTTTACCCGCAATACTGAGCAAACCTGTGCTATCACGCTGCCGCTGCAAGCAGGATCGAACACGCTGGTGGTGCATAGCGAAGAGCTGTGTGAACGCGACACCGATTACCTGTTCAGCCTGTGCTATCAGGGAGAAGATATGCTCTGCTGGCAGCTTGCTGAAGACGTGGCGCTGTGCGAAGCGCTAACCGCGCTGGATGGCTGGATAAACGGGCTGACGCTGGAACATAACCTGATCCAACCGCCGGTGCTGGTACTGAACAGTTCACAGCCGCTGCCGGCATCCGTGACGATGGCGCACCGTTTAATTGGCAACTTCAACGAGTCCGTCCCTGCATGGCAACAGAAACAGACGTTGCCTGCGGGGAATCGGGGCTGGCAGGTGGATCTGCCTGCGGTTCTGGTTGGCTATTATGATCTGGTCTGTGCCGCGACCTGCAACGGCGTTACGCTAACGCGAACGCTGAGCTTTGGGCGCTTGCCAGCGCAAACGATGCCTGCATTGCCGACGTTGGCAGCGCGACGCGAAGCGGTGTTACGCCATACCGCGCAGCACGGTTTTGAACGCCTCGGGCGACTGCTGGCGATTGTTGCCACGGGTGAGGGTAAAGCGGAAGCGGTGCCGATCCTCAATGGCGCGCTACAAAAAATCAGCCGCCGTGAAGACTGCGCGGATTTCCAACTGGTGCCGCTGATTTGGCTGTGGCAGCGCTATCAGGGACAACAGTTACCACCGCAGGACTGGCGGCGCGTGCGCAGCGCCATTCTTGGTTTTCGCTACTGGATTGATGAGCCGGGCAACGACACCATGTGGTTCTGGAGTGAAAACCACTGCCTGTGTTTCCACGTCGCGCAGTATCTGGCCGGACAAAACTTCCCTGATGACACCTTCCCGTGCAGCGGCCGTCGCGGTCTGGAACAGCAGGCCATCGCCCACGAACGCCTGACGCGCTGGTTTGATTCTATTCTGCAACATGGGCTGGTGGAGTGGAATTCGGCGGCCTATTACCCCATCGATCTGATTGGGTTGGTGGCGCTGTATGCACTGGCGCAGGATGCCGATCTGCGCGAAAAATCCCGCGTGGTGATTGACCGGATCATGCTGATGACGGCGTGGGTACATCAAAACGGCGTCGCCGTTGGCACGATGGGACGCGCTTACGATAAAGAGCTGCGTTCAGGCATGCTGACCGAGCTGTCCGGTCTGTGTGCGCTGATGTGGGGCGAAGGCTGGCTGATTCCCCACTGCGCCGCGCTGCCGCTGCTGTGTCTGAGCGACTACCAGCCACCGGAAACGACAGATCGGATTGCGCACTGGTCCCTGCCGCACGGTGCGGAAGCGCGCTGGGTTCAGGGGCTGAACCGCAGTGCCCGTATCATTGCCTGGAAGCAGCGCGACGTCGCGTTTTCCTCCGTTTTCGACCATCACCCCGGCGAGCATGGGCACCAGCAGCATCTGCTGGATGTGCGGCTGGGTACGCACTATGCCGCACGCCTGTGGGTGAACCATCCCGGCGAGGATCGCCCCGACGGCGTACATCGTCCGTCTTACTGGGCGGGGAACGGGCGTTTGCCGCACCTGATGCAGTATCGCAATCGTGCGCTGATGGTGTTCGACCTGCACCAGGATGTACGCCCGTGGACGCACCTCTATCTGCCACAAACCGCGCTGGATGAGGTGATTATTGAAGACACCTGGTGCTTTGTACGCGGCGGCAACGGCTATGCCGCCTTTCATAATCCCGCCGGATTACAGCCGTTTGCGAGCGCAGGCCAGCAGGCAGAAGGCGAGCTGCGCGCGTATGGCGAACAGAACGCGTGGTTTGTCGCCGTGGACAGCGGCGACGGCGCACACGAATTTGCTGAATTTGCCGCGCGTTTTCGCGGGCGCGCATTGACCCCAGAGAGCGACGGCGTACGCATTGACGATCCCGATTACGGCGAGCTGGCTTTTAGCCGCCAGACAGGATTCCGCGTGGCGCAGCAACCTTTCGTTTTCCCCGACGATGTTCCGGTCGTCCCGCAGTTCAACACAGGAAATCCATGACATGCAGACAGGTTCACTTAACCGACCACAAACGGAAGCGTTGCTGGCACAGGTGGCACGGGCATTTTGCCGCCTGAAGGCGATCGACAGCGTGACGCAGGATGATGTGCCAGAGGCCGATCTGACCATTCAATTTGAGGAGTGGGATTGGGAGGTCGGCGTCGGGCTGTACGGTTTCTGGAAGCTGGCGCATCTGACGCAGGACAACACTATGCTGACGGCGTTGGCGAACTGGTATCAGCAAAAACTGGATGCCGGACTGCCGCCGCGCCAGATCAACTCGACGGCACCGATGCTGGTGCTGGCTTTGCTGTGTCAGGACAAACCGGATGTACCCGCGCAGTGGCGTGACACCGTGAGTGACTGGGCAGACTGGCTGCTGCATTCATTGCCGAAAACCGAAGACGGCGGCTTCCAGCACACGGTGAAAGAGCGACCGAACACCGGGCAATTGTGGGATGACACGCTGTTTATGGCTGGCCTGTTTCTGGTGGTGGCGGGGAAATGGCTCTCCCGTCGCGATCTGATTGAAGAGGCGGAATATCAGCTTCTTACGCACGCCCGTTATCTGGCCGACGTACGCAGCGGGCTGTGGTATCACGGCTGGACGTTTGTTGGCCGCCATCATTATGCCAAGGCGTTCTGGGGGCGCGGCAACGCCTGGATCACGCTGGTGCTGCCGGAAATGCGGGTACTGGCGGAGGATCAACTGTCTACGCCAGTACTGCGCACGCTGGAAGCGATTCTGGAACAGCAAACGACCACGCTGGCGCGCTGCCAGCATGATTCCGGCCTGTGGCACACGCTGCTCGATGACCCGGATTCTCCGCTGGAGACGTCTGCCAGCGCCGGATTTATCGCCGGTATTCTGACGGCGCGGCGGCTGGGGATGCTGCGCGATTTCCCACAGGAGGTGCTGGAAAAAGGCTATGCCGCCGTGGTGGCGCAGATTGACGCACAGGGTGTGGTGCAGGGTGTCTCGGACGGCACGGCGATGGGGCACGACTTACAGTTCTATCGCGATATTCCCAATGTTGCCGTGCCTTATGGGCAGGCGCTGGTCATGCTGATGTTGTTGGCGCAGTTAGATTCTGTTTGCGGGGGGTAACGATGGCGAGTCTGGAACTAAAAAACGTTCACAAAAGTTATGGTGCGGTGAACATCATCAAAGGGGTGGACTTAACGATTCATGACGGCGAATTCATGGTCTTTGTCGGTCCGTCGGGCTGTGGAAAATCCACGCTGCTACGCATGATTGCCGGATTAGAGGAGATAAGCCAGGGGGAACTGTGGATCGACACGCGTAAAGTAAACGATCTTTCGCCTGCCGAACGCAAGGTGGCGATGGTGTTCCAGTCTTATGCGCTCTACCCGCATCTCTCGGTGCGCAAGAACCTCGCATTCGGACTGGAAAACCTGCATTTCCCCAAAGCGGAAATCAATAGCCGTATTGATGAAGCTGCCCGCATGCTGGGGCTGGAGCCCTATCTGGATCGCAAGCCGCGTGCGTTGTCGGGTGGGCAACAGCAGCGTGTCGCCATTGGCCGCGCCATTGTGCGTGAACCCGATCTGTTTTTGTTTGATGAACCGCTCTCCAATCTGGATGCCAAGCTGCGCGTGCAGACGCGCGGCGAGCTATCCCGCCTGCACCAGAAACTGCGCACCACCATGATTTACGTGACTCACGATCAGGTGGAAGCGATGACGATGGCGCAGCGCATTGTGGTGTTGAACGCGGGGCGTATCGAGCAGGTGGGCACGCCGCTGGAGCTGTTCAATCGGCCGAAAAACAAATTTGTCGCGGGCTTCATCGGCTCTCCGCGCATGAATATGTTTCCGGCGCAGATTGTCGCCACCTGTGCGGAGGGGGTCGAGGTGCAGTGCCCGTCCGGCAATCGCCTGGCGCTGCCGTTTATCGGCACGGTCGGGCAGAGCGTCACGCTCGGTATTCGTCCTTCCCACTGTGAGCTGGTGGGAGAAGGCGAGGGGATGGCATTGTGCGTCGATCGCTGCGAAATGATGGGGCATGAAACCTTTATTTATGGGCGCATGGGCGGTATCGACGACGAGATGATTGTTCATCTGGCGCAGCACCGCGCGTTCACGGCAGGTGAATCGGTGTTTGTGCGCTTCCCGCCGACGTATTGCCATCTGTTCGATGGCGGCACCGATGACACATTGCCGCGCTGTACCGAGCATTAATTAACGCGACGGGAGAGGACGACATGAGAAAAATAGCCTTACTGCCCGCGGGAACGCTGGTCGATAAGCTGGTAATGCCAGTAGAGAAAGCGGTGAATCTGCTACAAAAACTCGGTGGTCGTAAAGTGATGCCGTGGTTTTTTATCGCGCCCAATATGCTGTTGTTCGCCGTTTTTGTCTTTATTCCGATTCTGCTGTCGGTGTGTTACGCCTTTACCGGCGGCACGAATATTTTATTGTGGGAACGCCCCTACGTCGGCGTAGATAACTTCGCCACGCTACTGAATTGCGGCAACTATGCTGAACCGGCAAGCTGTGAACAGGATCTGTTCTGGACCGGCGTTTACAACACGGCATCGTTCACGTTTTTCAACGTGTTTTTCACGCTGCTGGTGGCGCTGGTGACGGCGCTGATCCTCAACCGCAAGATTATCGCCCGTGGCTTTTTCCGCGCCATGTTCTTCTATCCGGTGTTGCTGTCGCCGGTGGTCGTCGGCCTGATCTGGCAGTGGTTCCTTAACCGCAACGGCCTGCTGAATCTGGTGCTGTCGTCGTTAGGCGGGCAGCCGATTACCTTCCTGCTCGACCCGACGCTGTCGCGTTTCTGGGTGGTGTTTGTCTCTGTCTGGTTTCACGTCGGGTTTTATACCCTGATCCTGCTGGCCGGGTTGCAGGCGATCCCGCGTGATATTTATGAGGCGGCGGCAGTGGATGGCACGTCACGCTGGCGGGGCTTTTATCGCCTGACGCTGCCGCTGCTGGCGCCAAACATTCTGGTGGTCGTGATCCTGCTGACCATCCATAGCGTGCAGATTTTTGATGAAGCCTGGGTGTTAACCAACGGCGGTGGCCCCGGCACGGCCAACAGCTTTATTGTGCAGTATATCTACCAGACCGCCTTCTCCTCGAATGCGTCGCTCTACGGATTAGCCTCGGCGGCCTCGGTACTGATGGGCGTGGTGCTGATGATCCTGACGGCATTGCAGTTCCTGCTGACACGTCGGCTGGAAGGGAAAAAATAACGGGAGCCATGATGAAGATAATCGCGTTTCTCACCCGCACCCGTCATCCGGGGCGCATCCATATTACGGATATCATGAGCTGGGTCTGGCTGGTGGTCGGCACGCTACTGGTGCTGATTCCGGTGATGTGGGCGGCGATGTCGTCGTTCAAAACGCCAGCGGAAATTAACCGCTTTCCGCCGAGCTTTCTGCCGCAGGCGGCGGATACTGTCACGCTGCCGGAATACCCGAAGCCGCTGGAACTGTGGCAGGTCAAGCAGGAAGAGGGCGAAGCGAAAACCATGGCGCTGGTGCGGCGTATCGGTCTGATTGCGCAGTTGGTTAACCCGGATGCGCCAAATGAGGTGGTGCGCGTGCCGACCAAAGATCTGGTGCCGATCAAAGCGCTACATCTGGAGATGGATAACTACGCTACGCCGCTCACGAAGTTCCACTTCACCACCTATCTGAAAAACACGGTATTTGTGACGGTGACGGCGACGCTGCTGACCCTGTTGCTCAGTTCGATGGCGGCCTTTGCGCTGTCAAAATACGAGTTTCGCGGGCGCGGTACGGTACTGACGCTGTTCCTTTCCACCATGATGATCCCGCTGTCGGTGGTGATGGTGCCGACGTTTCTGGTGGTGATTGGCCTGAACATGGGCGATAACCTATGGGGCGTGATTATTCCCACCGTGGCGACGCCGACCGGTGTGTTCCTGCTGCGGCAATATATGCTGACCATACCTGATGAGCTGATCGAGGCAGCGCGTATCGATGCCGCCAGCGAATTCCGTATTTACTGGAAAATCATCCTGCCGCTGACGGCTCCGGCGCTGGCCGTGCTGGCGATCTTCTCGGTGATCTGGCGCTGGAACGACTTCCTCTGGCCGCTGATCGTCCTCTCCAGTCAGGATAATTTCACCTTGCAAATCGGCCTGAATGCGTTTCAGGGGCAGTTCTCGGTGCAGTGGCACTATATACTGGCGATGACAATGCTGTCGCTTCTGCCAGTGACGGCGGTGTTCGTCTTCCTACAAAAATACATCACGACGGGGATTGCCAACACGGGGATGAAATAATGGCGACACTCAAGGATATTGCCGACCGCGCGGGGGTTTCCATCAGTACGGTTTCCCGCGCGCTGAACGGGACGGCACCGATCAGCGCCAAAGTCAGACAGCACATCATGGCGATTGCCACCGAGCAGGGCTATCCGCTGCATAAAGTGGCCAAAGCAAACGTGGCGCAAATGGAACCGCTGCGCCACATTCTGCTGGCGACGCCGCGCAACCTGATGCTGGAGAGCGAGTACAATCTGGTGTCACTGACGCTGATTAACGCCCTGAAAACGCTCTGCTTGCAACGCAATATTCAACTGCGTCCGTTTTTGGGGGAGCACGACTCCATTAATGAGCAGCAACTGCTGCGTGAACTTCAGGGCGGAAAAGAGAGCGGTATTCTGATCGTGAATGATGACCACCCGACGCTGCTGAATGCCGTGGCGGAAAGCGGTATTCCGGCGGTGCTGATCAACGGGGAAGACCCCACGATGCGCCTGAGCAGTGTGACGCCCGCCAATCACTATGCCGCCGCGGCCGCCGTTAAGTATCTGATCGAACAAGGACATACGCGGATCCTGCATCTGACCTGGACATCGCGCATGACGATCAAACAGCGTGAGCGCGGTTATCGCGATGCGCTTGCGCAGGCTGGTATTGGGGTTGATGAGGATCTGGTTCTGTCGCTGCCGGATTTCCACCCGCGCACGGCGCGTGATGCGCTGCTGCGCTGGCTGACGGCTAACCCGGACAGGCAGGGCGTGACCGCGATTTTCTGTGCGGCGGATAATCAGGCTATCGGCGTGATCGATGCGCTTTATCAATATGGACTGCGGGTGCCGGAGGACATCTCCGTGATGGGAATGGACGACATTCTGCCATTCGACATGCTGCCCGTTTCGCTCACCACGGTGCATTTGCCGTTTGAGACGATTGCCCGTGCCGCGTTACAACTGCTGTCACAGCAGATGATACCGGCACAGGCGCTCGGCATCGCCCAGCGTACCGAACTGGCCGGACAGGTGGTGGTCAGAGAGTCGGTGCGGCGGGTAGGGTAGAGGGGCGTTATTTTTGCAGATAAAGCGGCCTGCTGTATTCGATAACGCTCGACTTTCAGTGAACCACTCATCGACGTGCTTAGCTGTAGCGAGTAAAAAACCCTGCCGAAGCAGGGTTTAGTTGTTCTGAATTAACAATCTTAAATAGGTATTTTTAGAACGGGATATCGTCGTCGAAATCCATTGGCGGTTCATTGCTTTGCGCCGGTGCGCTATTTTGTGCCGGACGCTGCTGAGGTTGCGCGCTGCCGCTGAATTGGTTGCCGCCCTGCGGCTGCTGAGGTTGTCCCCAACCACCTTGTTGCTGGCCGCCGCCTGCTGGGGCACCACCGCCCTGGCGTCCACCTAACATCTGCATGGTGCCGCCGACGTTCACCACCACTTCGGTGGTGTAACGCTCTACGCCAGACTGATCGGCCCATTTACGGGTTTGCAGCGCGCCTTCGATGTAAACCTGCGAGCCTTTACGCAGGTATTCACCCGCGACTTCCGCCAGCTTGCCGAACAACACCACGCGGTGCCACTCGGTCTTCTCTTTCTGCTCACCGGTTTGCTTGTCACGCCAGCTTTCCGACGTCGCCAGCGTGATGTTGGCAACGGCACCGCCATTCGGCATATAGCGGACTTCCGGGTCTTGACCCAAATTCCCGACAAGAATCACTTTATTAACGCCTCTACTGGCCATGCTCGTCTCTCCTGATGAATCGATAGATTTATTTTAAGTCTAAACGATCAATCTTAACATGGGAAAACTCTCTGTCATACCTGCGAAATAGCTTCAGAAATGAAAATCAGGTTTACAGCGTTTGCAAAGTAAACGAGTTGAATACTGGATATCCATTCAGTCTTTTTTATGGCAAGCTATCCCGGCTTGCCACCCTGTTGGGCTGTTGTAAGCGACGTTAAAAAACGCGTCCGGCATTTTTTTTGTGTCATAATTGCTCGTTTCGTACCGGTTCTCTCTGCTTGAGAGGCGATGACAAACCGTTTTGTTCCGGGAAGTGTGTGAATGGATAAGATCGAAGTTCGTGGTGCTCGTACCCATAATCTCAAGAATATCAACCTGATAATTCCTCGCGACAAGTTGATCGTAATCACTGGCTTGTCGGGGTCGGGTAAGTCATCGCTGGCGTTTGACACGTTGTACGCCGAGGGGCAACGGCGCTATGTTGAATCCCTCTCCGCCTACGCCCGTCAGTTCCTGTCGCTGATGGAAAAACCGGACGTCGATCATATCGAAGGGCTGTCGCCCGCTATCTCTATCGAACAGAAATCCACTTCGCACAACCCGCGCTCCACGGTCGGGACGATTACCGAAATCCATGATTACCTGCGTTTGCTGTTTGCTCGCGTGGGTGAACCGCGTTGCCCGGAGCACGATGTGCCGCTGGATGCGCAGACGGTCAGCCAGATGGTCGACAACGTGCTGGCGCAGCCGGAAGGCAAACGCCTGATGCTGCTGGCACCGATTGTGAAAGATCGTAAAGGCGAACATAGCAAGACGCTGGAAAATCTGGCTTCACAGGGGTATATCCGCGCCCGTATCGATGGCGAAGTGTGCGATCTGTCCGATCCACCGAAGCTGGAATTGCAGAAAAAGCACACCATTGAAGTCGTCGTTGACCGCTTTAAAGTGCGCGACGATCTGGCACAGCGGCTGGCGGAGTCGTTTGAAACCGCGCTGGAGCTGTCCGGTGGTAGCGTGGTGGTCGCGGATATGGACGACCCGACGCAGCCTGAACTGCTGTTCTCCGCGAACTTTGCCTGTCCGGTGTGTGGCTACAGCATGCACGAACTGGAACCGCGCATGTTCTCGTTCAACAATCCGGCGGGGGCGTGTCCAAGCTGTGATGGTCTGGGCGTGCAGCAGTTCTTCGATCCGGCTCGCGTGGTACAAAACGCGGAGCTGTCGCTGGCAGGCGGCGCGATTCGCGGCTGGGATCGCCGCAATTTCTACTATTTTCAGATGCTGCGCTCGCTGGCGGAGCACTACAAATTTGACGTCGATGCCCCGTTTGAAGGCCTGAGCGCAGCGGTGCAAAAAGTGATTCTGTACGGCTCTGGCAAAGAGAACGTCGAATTCAAATACATTAACGATCGCGGCGACACTTCCGTGCGTCGTCATCCGTTTGAAGGCGTGCTGCACAACATGGAGCGCCGCTATAAAGAGACGGAATCCACGGCCGTGCGCGAAGAGCTGGCGAAATTCATCAGCAACCGCTCCTGCGCGAGCTGCGGCGGAACGCGTCTGCGTGAAGAAGCGCGTAACGTGTTTGTTGAGCAGACGACGCTGCCGCAGATTTCCGATATGAGCATCGGCCATGCGATGACGTTCTTCCAGAATATGAAGCTGAGCGGGCAGCGCGCCCAAATTGCTGAGAAAGTGCTGAAAGAGATTGGCGATCGGCTGAAGTTTCTGGTGAATGTCGGGCTGAACTATTTGTCGCTTTCCCGTTCCGCGGAAACGCTGTCCGGCGGTGAGGCGCAGCGTATTCGTCTGGCGAGCCAGATTGGTGCCGGGCTGGTGGGGGTGATGTACGTGCTGGATGAACCGTCCATCGGCCTGCACCAGCGCGACAATGAGCGTCTGCTGGAAACGCTGATTCATCTGCGTAATTTGGGCAATACCGTCATTGTGGTGGAACATGATGAGGATGCGATCCGCGCCGCCGACCATGTGATTGATATCGGCCCCGGTGCGGGCGTGCATGGCGGGCAGATTGTCGCGGAAGGCACGATGGAAGAGATTATGGCGGTGCCGGATTCGCTGACGGGGCAGTTCCTCAGCGGTAAACGCAAGATTGAAATCCCGAAACAGCGCGTTCCTGCGGATCCGACCAAGGTGTTGAAGCTGATTGGCGCGAAGGGCAACAATCTGAAAGACGTCACGCTGACGCTGCCGGTTGGGCTGTTTATCTGTATCACTGGCGTGTCGGGATCGGGCAAATCGACGCTGATCAATGACACCCTGTTCCCACTGGCGCAGCGCCAGCTTAATGGTGCGACGCTGGCAGAACCTGCTGCCCACCGTGAGATTCAGGGGCTGGAGCATTTCGATAAGGTGATCGATATCGATCAAAGCCCGATTGGCCGTACGCCGCGCTCTAACCCCGCAACCTATACCGGTATTTTCACCCCGATTCGTGAACTGTTTGCGGGCGTGCCAGAGGCTCGCACCCGTGGCTACAACCCCGGTCGTTTCAGCTTTAACGTACGCGGCGGCCGCTGCGAAGCCTGTCAGGGCGACGGCGTGATTAAGGTGGAAATGCACTTCCTGCCGGATGTCTATGTGCCGTGTGACCAGTGCAAAGGCAAGCGCTATAACCGCGAAACGCTGGAAATTCAATACAAGGGTAAAGGCATTCATGAAGTGCTGGATATGACCATCGAAGAAGCGCGCGAGTTCTTTGATGCCATTCCGGCGCTGGCGCGCAAGCTGCAAACGCTGATCGACGTCGGCCTGTCCTACATTCGCCTTGGGCAGTCGGCTACCACCCTGTCCGGCGGGGAGGCGCAGCGTGTGAAATTGTCGCGTGAGCTGTCAAAGCGTGGAACCGGGCAGACGCTGTATATTCTCGACGAACCGACAACCGGCTTGCACTTTGCCGATATTCAGCAGCTTCTGACCGTGCTGCATCAACTGCGCGATCAGGGCAATACCATTGTCGTGATTGAGCACAATCTGGATGTGATTAAAACGGCAGACTGGATTGTCGATCTGGGGCCGGAAGGCGGTAGCGGCGGTGGAGAAATTCTGGTTTCTGGTACGCCGGAGACGGTGGCGGAGTGCGAACAGTCCCATACCGCACGCTTCCTGCGACCGATTCTGGCGCGTGAAGCCTGATAAAGGGAAGCCGACGATGTGGACACAGTATGAAATCCGTCTGAAGCCGAAAGCCAGAGGCTTTCATCTGGTGACGGACGAGATACTGGCGCAGGTGACAGCACTGCGCCAGATAAACGTCGGGCTGATGCAGGTGTTCATCAAGCATACCTCGGCAGCGCTGACGATTAACGAAAATGCCGACCCCACGGTACGGCAGGATTTCGAAAGCTTTTTCAATCGTTTAGTGCCGGAGGATGAACCCTACTATCGCCATACGTATGAAGGCAGTGACGACATGCCCGCACATCTGAAAGGCAGCCTGCTGGGAAACAGCCTGACCATCCCCATCACCAACGGGTGCCTGAACATCGGCACCTGGCAGGGTATCTACCTGTGTGAGCACCGCAACCACGGCGGCAGTCGCTCGCTGGTTGTCACTCTCAACGGAGAATAGCTCCGCGATATGCGTCGCGCCAGCGACGCATCCCTGCCTGCACGGCAGTGAAGCATTTATATTTCCTCCATCGTTTATCGCCGATCTGCCGCTTATTACCCGCCGTTTTTCCGACCTCAGATAGGATCATTGTTTATTAATCACCGTTCCTTGTGGGATAGATTCTTAGTCTGTTTTATGCGTTTTATTTTTGTGATGTGCACCTTATTCTTTTTTTCATATTGAAATTTCTGTTTTTCATATTGAAATAATGATGTGGATGTTGGGATGATGAATAGCGTTTAGATGTGATTTTTATCACTCCATAGAATAATGGTAAAATTAAAAAATAAAAATAAAACCAAATAAAATCAATCTATTGGTTCCGGTTTTTTGCGTTTTTCTATCTCTTGGCACACGACGTGCAAACAAATACGTAATCAGTAAATCAATAATGGAGATGGTTAAATGTCGTATAAAATTTTACTTCCTCAGGAAATAATGAAAGAAGGAAGAGAGTATTTGGAAAGCCGGGGCTATCAACTCATTGATGGTTCAGGAATGGAAGAAGAGGATATTATCCGTGATATTCCTGATTGCGATGGTATTATTGTTCGCCTGTCTAAAATGTCTGATCGTGTATTTGAAGCGGCGAAGAAGTTAAAAGTCGTCGCACGTCACGGCGCGGGTTATGACACCGTAGATCTGGAATCAGCAAAACGTCATGGTATTGTTGTATTAAATGCACCAATTGCAAACAGTATGTCTGTAGCCGAATTGGCTATTTTCTACATGTTGCATTGTTCCCGTAATTTCAAGCTGGTTGAAGAAAAGATGCTTGAAGATTATTACTGGGCGAAATTACGCACGCCGAAAGTTGAATTGGACGGAAAAACCGTCGGGCTAATTGGCGTAGGGAATATTGGTTCGCGTGTCGCAATGAAAGCGTTACATGGCTTTAATATGAAAGTCATCGCATATGATCCGTATAAAACGCAAGATCAGGTTCCGGAAGGGGTCGAATTAACGAACGATTTTGACCGTATTTTCCAGGAAAGTGACTTTGTTTCTCTGCACTGCCCAACCACCCCCGAAACGGTAGATTTTGTCGGTGAGAAACAATTCTCCATCATGAAACCCACGGCGTATTTCATTAATACCGCCCGCGGGAAACTGGTTGATGAAAAAGCGCTGTACCACGCACTATCCAGTAATGCGATTGCGGGCGCTGGGATTGATGTACTGAAAAAAGAACCCTTCGATGCCAACGATCCTATTTTCAAATTAAACAACATTGTTATCGGGCCGCATATTGGGGCGGCAACTAAAGAAGCAACCGATCGTGCATCGTTACATTCAGCAATCGGTATTGATGAAGTGCTGTCAGGAAAAAAACCGTCCTGGCCAGTGCCGGGCTTTTAAGGGGAAAACTATGTCTATTGGAAACCGTGTATTCACAAAACGTCCAGCCTTTGACGTTGAGTTATTGAAACAATACGAGCAACTGCCTGCGGCAAATATTGCCGACACGATGAATCGTATTGCCGTGCTGGGAAATGGTATTAAGCGAATTTCCTCCCCGAAAAAACCAATTATGGCGGGCTATGCCATTACAGTGAAAGCGCGCGCAGGGGATAACTTAATGCTGCACGCCGCGCTGGATATGGCGACTGAGCATGATGTGATTGTTGTTTCTAACGAAGGCGATCGCTCTCGTGCGCTAATGGGCGAAATTATGGTGGCGTATGCGCACTATACGAAGAAAATCGCGGGTATCGTGTTGGATGGGCCTATCCGAGATATTGATGCGCTTTCAGTGCTGGATTTCCCTCTTTATGCCACCGGTTCCAACCCTGCGGGCCCATTTAAAGAAGGCCCTGGTGAAGTGAATACGCCTATTGCGGTGGGCGGTGTCGCCGTGTGCCCCGGCGATCTGATTATTGGTGATGCAGATGGGGTTATTGCCATTCCGTTAGGCGATGCGGCGGCATTATTAGATAAAGCGAAAGAATATTCGAAATTTGATGCCAGTAAAGTCGAAGCGGCTAAAAATGGTACGGCTAATCGTGCATGGGTTAGAAAATCACTGGACGAAAAAGGCGTTGAATTTATCGACGACGTTTACCGTTAATATAATTTAATAATGAAAGCCACAAACTATTGTTTGTGGCTCTAAAGCAAAGGTAACATTAAATGCTTTATTTAAAACTCTTACCTATCGTATTCTTCCCTGCTTTATTCTGGGTAGTTCCTCACCCTGAGGGCGTATCGGCTGAAACATGGCATATCGTCGGTATTTATCTTGCGATGCTATGTGGCCTGGTACTTCGGCCTTTTACTGATTCAGTAATTATGCTGATTATTTTAGGGTTTTCCTCACTGCTTATTGAACCCGCGCCATTATTTGCCGGATTTGGTAGCCCAATGGTGTGGTTTATTATCAGTGCTTTTATTATTTGTAAGGCATTCGTGATTACTGGATTAGGTAAACGCATTGCTTATCTTTTATTGAAGCGCTATGGAAAAAATACGCTGACACTCGGCTATCTGATGATGGTAACCGATACATTGCTCGCCCCAGCGACGGGATCAAATATGTCCCGATCTGGTGGCATCACTTATCCTATATTTAGAAATATTGCTGAAGCGCTTGGCTCTAAACCTGAAAATGGCAGCCGTAAAATCGGTGCGTATCTCACCATTCTTATGTATGTCGTTTCTATGGGAACCTCAACGTTATTCCTGACGGGGATGGCGACAAACTCCATTACGGTATCGTTGGCCAACGAGATTATGAAAGTCAATCTCGAATGGATGACCTGGTTTAAAGCCTCGATTGTGCCTGCCGGACTGGTATTGCTTATTGCTCCCTGGATTCTTTACAAACTGTATGCGCCAGAATTAAAAACTATCGTTAACGTCAATGAGATTGCAGAGCAGGGCCTTCAGGAACTTGGCCCGGTGAAGCGTGAAGAAAAATTGCTGATTGTCTTCTTTATTCTGGGCGTCTTGGGCTGGATGACGGGGTCTGTCACGGGCATCGACTTTATTCCGGTCGGTCTGGCCTTCCTTGCATGCTTGTTGCTGTTCCGTGTGCTGAGCTGGAATGACGTGGTGACGGAAAAAGCGGCGTGGCAGACCTTTGTTTGGTATGGCGCATTCTATGGCTGTGCGATTGCCCTGTCGAAAGGCGGTTTTTACGTTTACCTGGTCGACGTGATCAAAGGTTATCTCGATCTGTCACACCTCAGTGAGATCAGCGCGATTGGCGTTTTGGTCTTTATTAGCCTCGCAGTGCGCTACTTTTTTGTATCAAACAGCGCGTTCGTTGTCTCCTTTTACCCGGTGCTGTTTACCCTGGGTATGACTACACAAGCACATCCAATGTATGTCGCGCTTTCCCTCGCGTTCTCCGCAGGCTACGGCGCTTTATTGACACATTATGGTAATGGTGCTGGCGTATTCACGTTCTCAAGTGGCTATGTTCCACAAAAAACCTTCTGGTTGCTGGGAACGATTATGGTTCTTGTCAACGTCCTGGTGTATTTCCTTATTGGTATTCCTTACTGGAAATTTATCGGTATTTAATGGAGGGCGCGAAATGAAATTGGATATTCTGATTAAAAACGGGTTGCTCGCTGATATTGATACCGATAGCTACATTAACCGTAATATCGGTATTATTGGCAACCGGATTATTGATTTGAATAACGCTGATACAGCGCAAGCCGAAACCGTGATCGATGCGGCGGGCTGCATTGTACTTCCCGGGTTGATTGATTTTCATGCGCATGTTTTTCATGGCGGTACGGCAATTAGTGTGAATCCGGATGTGGTTTGCCTACCGAATGGCGTAACCAGCATGGTCGATGCCGGAAGCAGTGGTTGGGTGAATTATCCCCTTTTCCGTAACTCCGTTATTAACACATCAATGGTAAAAATAAAAAGTTACCTGAATGTCGTTAATGTCGGGTTATCCACGCTGGGGGGTGGGGCAACCGGATATCTCGAAAATACCAACCCTGCTAATTATAATATTGGAAAAATAGCCCAAACATTGGCAGAAAATAAAGAGAATATCCTGGGGATAAAATTACGCTACAGTCAGGATATTGCGAAAGGGAAAGGCTATTCTAGCGATCCCTTCATTGCGACAGCCCAATTAGCTCGTGAGCTGAATACCTCAATGTGTGTACATGTTACCGATTCATTGATGTCAGCAGATGACCTGATCCAGCATTTTCAGAGTGATGATATTTATGCCCATTGCTTTCACGGTACAGGTAACTCAATCCTTGATGAATCAGGTACGCTTTATCCATCTATTAGAGAGGCAAAAAAGAGAGGCGTAATTTTTGACTGTTCAAATGGTGTTGCACATTTTGACTTCAACGTTGCCGGAAAGGCAATCGAACAAGGTTTTTTACCTGATATCATCAGCACCGATTTAACGCAGAAGAATAGCCTGCGTACGGACAAGGTCTATAGCCTCTTATTTGTGATGTCAAAATATCTCAATATGGGGATGTCGTTCTTTGATATTGTACGATCCGTTACGTCGACGCCAGCACGATTGATGAAAATGCAAGGGCAGATTGGTTCATTACAACCGGGTGCTTTTGCTGATGTCTCTATCGTTAAGATACGTAAACAGAACGTGATATTCGAAGATACGCACGGTGTAAAAGTTGAAGGCGATCGCTATATCGATAACTGTGCCACAATATGTAACGGAAACATTGTCTATCGTCGTATGACGTTCTGACTTTTTATACATCAATATTAAGCCCTGATTTTATTACCTCAGGGCTTTTTTATTTTTATGATGGGGTTCTATTTATCGTGCATTGCATCACCTTCCAGTTGTTGATAAAAAGCCATCTGGCTATATAATCAATCCATTGGTGGTGATGTGTGGGTTCGCTATGAAAAACAATGACATCGTGGTTTTTTCAGTATCAAAAACGATTACACAGAGAATCCTTAATGTTTTAATTGAAAGGAATCTGGATATTCCCGTCTATGAGTTTGATTATTTTGATGTTGTAGATAAAGCGTTTGATTTTATTAATAAAGGAACAAAAATAATCATCAGTCGCGGAGGCACGGCGGCACTACTGAGAAACAGCATTGACATTCCTGTCATCGAGATTGCGCATGATTTTCATGGCATCTATCGAACAATTCAAGAAGCGAAAAACAAAACTAAAAAGATAGCTGCCGTGGGTTTTCCACAGTTTTGTAATGTGTTAAGACATTATCAAAACATGACGGGAGAAGAATTTAAAATATGTCAGGTTTATAATCATTACGACATAGAAAGTGTTGTGAAAAACCTTGCTGATAACGACTATCAGCTTGTTATTGGCGGTCTTGCTGTTGCCGAGATGGCAAAGAAATATAATCTTAATGCCGTGATGGGCGATACGGATAATATATCCATAGAGCAGGCGCTTAATGAGTCGTTAGGGCTATTGAAATATATCAAAAAAGAAAAGTTCAAACTGGCAATGAGCTTCTCAGCATTGAATCAGTCTCGTGAAGCGATCATGTGTATAGACCAGGTCGGTGAGGTAATCAGTGTAAACACTAAGGGCGCTCTGCTATTTAAATGCAATGTTGGTGATAAACTATTAAAAAAAGAGGCTTTTAAAAATATTTTCGGAAGTATAATAAATGAAATTCCTGTTAAAGATCAGACTATAGATATTGATGGTGAAGTAATAATCCTGACCGTGAATCATTTTTCGCAAAAACAGGATTTTTTTAGTGTAATAACAGGGATCAAACAAGATTCATTACCACACTATCATGTAAATGGAGATAAGAAATCCAGAGTCGGTGGGTTTTATACGAACTATACGTTCTCCAATATTATTGGAAATTCTGGTGCTTTATCAGAGGCGGTGGAAAAAGCTAAAATTTATGCTGGTCATGATTTGCCCGTTAATATTTGGGGGGCGACGGGGACTGGTAAAGAGCTCTTTGCACAAAGTATTCATCATGCCAGTTCCAGAAGCGATCAACCCTTCATTGCGATTAACTGTGCTGCGATCCCTGAAAGCATTCTTGAAAGCGAGCTATTCGGATATGCTGAAGGTGCCTTTACCGATGCGCGTAAAGGAGGGAAGCCAGGCATATTTGAGATGGCAATGAATGGAACCGTTTTTATTGATGAAATCAGCGAAGCTCCTTTATCTGTTCAGGTTAAATTATTAAGGATCCTTCAGGAAAAGCAATTTACCCGTTTAGGGGGCGATGTTCTGATTACGGCGCGGTTTCGTCTTATTACCGCCAGCAATAAAGAGCTTGCAGAGTCAGTGAGTACAGGGACATTCAGGCAAGACTTGTACTACAGGATTAATATACTTGAACTGAAACTGCCGGCATTGCACGAACGTCCTGGTGATGTGATGTTAATTATTCACGATCTCTTGGAACGCCACGGTAAAAAATTACTCTTTACGAATGATGCTGTGGATTTTCTCAATAGATATCCGTGGCCTGGAAATGTGCGCGAATTACAGGCGATTGTACATCGATTGGTTGTTTTACTTAATATCGATGTTGTCGATAAAAATAGTCTTATAGAGATTAGTAAAATAGATTCAGCCCATACTCATCGTGCTATGTGCAGTTCAGGCACTGAACTTGAGGAGGGTGAGACAGACTTGTTGAAAAAACAGGAAAGGATGCTTATCGACAGGGTTATGAGAAATACTAACGGTGATCGAGCGAAAGCGGCCGTTATTCTTGGTATAAGTCCAACAACCTTATGGCGTAAAATCAAAGATCTACACATCGGTAACTGATATCTGTATGACTCGGGTTCTACACTGTCGGTACGTCAATCGACTCAGCGAACGATACACTTTAGCGACGTTTCTAAGCTGCCTGTACGGCAGTGAACTCACGTAGTTTGTGACGCTTCGAACCAAACCCTTTCTAAGCTGCCGTACAGGCAGCTTAGAAACTACCCCGCACCCGTCAATCACAATATTTCCGGTTCACTGCCGTACAGGCAGCTTAGAAATGGCCAGGGGTCACGCCGCATTTACGCATTGCGTTCACTGCCGTATAGGCAGCTTAGAAAATATGTGATTACTACGGAATTACCAACGTTACGTTCACTGCCGTATAGGCAGCTTAGAAACTGGTGTTGGCGCGGGGGTTATTCTTATTCGTGTTCACTGCCGTATAGGCAGCTTAGAAACATTCCACCGCGTGAACGCAGCACATAACCGCGTTCACTGCCTGTACGGCAGTGAACTTGCCGCTGACAGAATTTTGCGACCATAAACCTTTCTAAGCTGCCTGTACGGCAGCTTAGAAAATCGCCGTGCGGTTGCAAAGGCGACACCAGACGTTCACTGCCTGTACGGCAGTGAACGTTCCACTTGAATTCCTAAATCGTCAGCGTCGTTTCTAAGCTGCCGTATAGGCAGTGAACACGCGCAGCCACACCATGACACGCAGACACACTTTCTAAGCTGCCTGTACGGCAGTGAACGGAATGCCATTATTAACTCGTCCAACACTTCTTTTCTAAGCTGCCTGTACGGCAGCTTAGAAAGTTCCGACACTCGAGGAGGCGCTCGACATAATGTTCACTGCCGTATAGGCAGTGAACTCTTTGCGCTGCGACAAAAGCGAAATCCTATCTTTCTAAGCTGCCTGTACGGCAGTGAACCTAGGTGAGGCAATGTAGTGGTCAAGTCATA
>NZ_JSXC01000005.1 GCF_000803215.1 Pectobacterium fontis | reverse complement strand
CTGGGTGGGGGAATAAGGCCGCAGGGGTATGTACATAATCCGTTGGAGTGGTGCGATCCCTTTGGTTTACAGTTTACTAATGCCTCCCTTTCTGGCGGAACACATGCAGGAAGTTCTGCGCAAGGCGCTCTATTAAAACAATTTTATCAAACAGCAGAAAGCTCCAATGGCATAGTCGATAGTCTGAAAAGTACTGGGAAATTACCAAGTAACTATGTAACTAAAGCTCAGGCTGAAGCTGCGGGATGGTCGAGGGGTAAGGCATTAGGTAACTATGTTCCAGGAGGGCAAATTGGTGGTGATATATTTGAGAACTCAACTGGTATATTGCCAAAAGCTCCGGGTAGAGTGTGGTATGAAGCTGATGTCGGTTTGAATAATAGTATGTCAAGAGCTAAGCAACCTGGCACTAGAGTTTTATATTCTAATGATGGTTTAGTTTATGTTACCTCTAATCATTATGACTCTGCGGAAGAGTTAGGTCGCTGGAAAAAATGCAAAGGTCAATAATATGAAACTTGTCATTCTGGATGGTGAGGAGCAAAAGACACCAACTGAGATTTATGATTATTTTTCAAAGGTGTTTGATTTTGGTCCTTATTTTGGAAAAAATGCGGATGCGTTATATGATTTTATGGTTCCTATAGATAATGAAGATAAACCATTAATATTGGAATGGAAAAATAGCTCTTTTTTTAAGAGTAATTACCCTGAGGAGTTTGTAAGGCTATTGTCGGTTTTTAATAGAATAGATGAGTTTTCAGGGTTTAATGAAAGTGTTTTTAAATTTAATCTTTCTTAATATTAACTGACTAGTCGGTATCTTAAATTAAGCCGGAGGCGATCACGAGATCCTTCCGGCTTTTTTAATTTTATGGTCAGGTTATTTTCTACAGATTAATCTGCGTCTCAATAATAATCCTGCCCCGCTCCACCGTCACGGTGACGGGCATCCCGGTGATAAAGCCACACTCTTCGAGCCAGCGGCCTTTAAGGTTGATGGCAGAGGGCGGGTTGGACTTGCCATTATGCGGGGCGTATCCCACGGTGTAGTAACGCTCTGTTCTGGCGGGTTTATTAAGTGTGACGTCTGACTTAGAATGTGCCTTAGCCATAGTAACTACCTCGTTTAGTTGCTTGTGGTGAGCGGCGTGGGTGAGGTGCGAACTCATCTTCGCCGCGCTATTTATCCGTCAGTTACGCGCCTGAGCAATCAGGGCGCTTAACATCTCCGAAATCATCTTCTGTTTTGCCTTGGGCAAACTGTCTATCTCTTCCATCTGCTGCTGCCACTTAGGGGCTGGGCCACGCTTGCGTCTGGCAGGCTCTGGGGCTTCCCCGAATACCTCTTCGAGAGAAACTGAAAAAATCTGCGCTACAGAAGGGAGTGATGAAACCTTGATCCTTCTGCGTCCGGCTTCCCATGCCTGAACCGTCTGTTGGGAAACGCCGAGCTTCTCCGCCAGTTCAGCCTGTGTTATGCCCCGCTCTTTACGCAGGTTAGTGATACGTTCACCCAGTGCCATGAAGAAATCGCGTTCTTCGTTACTGATAGCCATAGCTGTTACCGATGTTGAATGTAATAGGACAGCCATAACTTACCTCACGTTTTACCACGATATGTTGTATATACTACGTTATGTGGTATATTGATGTCGAGTTATTTTTAGCCAAACCCTATTGACAGGTTTTTAGAGGAAACGCATATGGCACGCATCCCCGAATCTGAGTTGCAGCACCTGAAAGCCGCCGTGTCACTGGTTGAGGTGGTGCGTGGTCAGGGAAGAAAGGTGGTGAAACGCGGCAAGGACTTCGTGGTGCTGTGTCCGTTCCATCAGGAGAAAACCCCTTCTTGCGTTCTCTCGCCGGAGAAGAACCTGTATCACTGCTTCGGCTGTGATGCAGGCGGCTCGGTGCTGGACTGGGTGATGAAAACGGAAGGGTTAAGCCTGCCTCATGCGGTCGACAAGCTGCGGGGTGAACTGGGAAATGTGCCCGCCGCTGCGCCGCTGCCGCCTGTGTCGGATATCGCTAATGAACAGGAAAGACAGGCGTTGCTGCATCGCGTTACCGCGTTCTATCACCACACGTTGCTGAACGCGCCGGAGGCCATCGCCTATCTGGAAAAGCGCCGCCTGAATCATCCTGAGTTAGTCGCCGCCTTTAAGCTGGGGTTCGCTAACCGGACGCTGGGCTACCGTCTGCCATCCAGCAAACTGAAAGACGGGGCAACCGTTCGCAGCCAGTTGCAGGCCATCGGGGTGCTGCGTTCATCCGGCCATGAACATCTGGCGGGGTCGTTAGTGGTTCCGGTTATCGATATGCACGGTCAGGTGCGGGAGCTTTACGGGCGTAAAGTGGGTGAGCGGTTGCGTGCGGGAACGCCGAATCATCTGTATCTGCCGGGACCCCACGGCGGAGTGTGGAACGAACAGGCACTGGTTGCCAGTAAGTCGGTTATCTTGTGTGAATCGCTTATCGATGCGATGAGCTTCTGGGTAGCTGGCTTCCGTAACGTAACGGCGGCGTATGGGGTGAACGGGTTCACGGAGGAGATGCGCAAAGCCTTTATCCGGCACGGCGTAAAACAGGTGCTTATCGCGTTCGATAACGACGCGGCGGGGGATGAAGGCGCGGTGAAACTGGCTGCATCGTTAGCGGCTGAGGGCATCACGCCGTTCCGCGTGGTGTTCCCGTCCGGGATGGATGCGAACGGCTACTTATGCAGTGTGGCTGAACCGGAAGCGGCGTTCGGGTTACTGGTTGACGGGGCGTTACCGATGGGAGAAGTGGTCAGTGCTGAACCTGAAAATGCCTCTGTACCAGAGTCTGAAAACCCGTCTCACTCCGCCACCTCTTTAGCTGCCGGGGTTGTGGTTGAAGCCCTGCCGAACGGTGAGGTTGAGATAGCGCTGTCCGGCCAGCAATGGCGCATCCGGGGCATGGCGTCGGTGAAAGCGGGTAGCGGTGTGATGAAGGTGAACGCGCAGGTACTGGACACGGCCAGTGGCGTAGTGTTCGCGGACAGCGTGGACATGATGAGTGCGCGGAGCCGTGCGGGTTATGCGCGGTTGGCCGCGGGTGAGTTAGGGCTGGCTGAAAGTGACATCAAACAGCGCTTAGGCCGGGTGCTTCTGGCACTGGAGAATCACCTGAGCCAGCCGGAAACGAACGGTGAAATCACACAGGATATTACCGACGAACAGCGGGATGAGGCGCTGGCGTTGCTGCGTGACCCGAATCTTATCGGCAGGCTGACGGATGATCTTGCGGCCTGTGGCGTGGTCGGCGAGTCCGTTAACTTAGTGGCGGGTTATCTGGCGGCGGTGTCGCGCAAGCTGGACAGACCGTTAGCGGTGTTAATCCAGTCATCCAGTGCGGCGGGTAAATCCAGCTTAATGGACGCCGTGCTTAATCTTATCCCGCCGGAAGAGCGCTTACAGTACAGCGCGATGACGGGACAAAGCCTGTTCTATCTGGGCGAAACCAATCTCCAGCATAAAATCCTCGCCATCGCGGAAGAAGAAGGCGTGCGGCAGGCGGCGTATGCGCTGAAGCTGTTGCAGTCGGATGGTGAGTTAACCATCGCCAGTACGGGTAAGGATGATGCCACAGGTAATCTGGTGACGAAGCAATACACGGTCAAAGGTCCGGTAATGCTGATGTTAACCACCACGGCCATCGACGTGGATGAAGAACTGCTTAACCGTTGCCTTGTGTTGACGGTGAATGAATCCCGTGAACAGACCGAGGCTATCCACGCCTTGCAGCGGCATAAACAGACCCTGGAAGGGCTGCTGATGGAGAACGAAAAAGGTTATCTGACGGAGTTACATCAAAATGCCCAACGGTTACTGAAACCGTTAAAGGTGGTGAACCCGTTCGCCTCACAGCTTACGTTCCTGAGCGACAAAACCCGTACTCGCCGTGACCATATGAAGTACCTGACGCTGATACAAAGCATCGCGCTGCTGCACCAGTACCAGCGGGAAGTGAAGACGGTTGAACACCGTGGTCAGGTTATCGAGTATATCGAGGTGGAGCGGTCGGATATCGTGCTGGCCAACAAGCTGGCACATGAAATCCTTGGCCGGACGCTGGACGAGATGCCGCCGCAGACGCGGAAGCTGTTGCTGCTGATACAGGGCTGGATAGCGGAGAGCGGTCAGTTGAAAGCGGAATACCACTTCACCCGCAAACAGCTACGGGATGTGGTGCAGTGGGGCGATACACAATTGAAAATCCACCTTGCCCGACTGGTTGAACTGGAATACCTGATGCTGCACAAGCGGGGGCTGACGTTCTGCTATGAACTGCTGTTCGACGGTGATGCGCAGGCTGATAACGCGCACCTGTGCGGCCTTATCGATGTACTGGAAACGGTAGAAATAACCGAGAAAGGTCAGTACGACTCCGTCCGGTCGGGGGTAGGTGAAAAGCAGTCGGCCTCTGGTCGGGGTGCAGTCGGTGGTCGGTCGAACAAGGCAATCGCTGTTAAAGCCAGTGCTGGCAAGGGTTCTACGTCATCCGGTCGGGTTAACGGCAAAAGCACTGTTCCGGTGACACAGGATAAACCCATCGTACCGTAGTTCCCCATCACCGTCTCTCTTACGCAGGACACGCCGCCATGACTAAACCGAAAGCCCCGACACCAGAAGCCACTTACCTTAGCAGCCTGTCACGGACGCTGCGCCAGTACGCCACGGCGTATCTCGAACACCTTGCTGCCACGAACCACAGCCCGCGCACGGTGGAGGCATACAGTGAACGGCTGCGCCCGTTCGTAACGTGGTGTGAAGAGCGGGGGATGACACAGGCGGCACAGGTGAGTCTGTCGGTGCTGGAAGCCTATCAGCGGCACCTTCATGGCTACCGCAAGGCAGATGGTAAACCGCTGGCACAGGGTGGTCAGCTAAACCGCCTGTCAGCGATACGCATGCTGTTCCGCTGGCTGCTGCAACGGCACCATATCCTGTACAACCCCGCTGAGCAGATAACGCTGCCGAAAGCGGAGAAACGACTTCCGGCGCAGATACTGAGCGAGGAAGAAACCGAGGCGGTGATGGAGGCACAGGACACCGACACATTAACCGGACTGCGTAACCGTGCCGTGCT
>NZ_JSXC01000049.1 GCF_000803215.1 Pectobacterium fontis | reverse complement strand
GCGGCACTGGCTTTCGCGGCATCCATGCCGCTCACACGGCGTTCATGTTCACCTCAGCATAATTTTTTACGCCGTGAAAAGAAAAGCCATCGCGATATGAGTTAGCTGGGTTTTGTGAGCAGTGTGGCGCACGAAATAGTGCACACCTTCCCCCAACCAAACCCAATCCGCTTACATACTTTTTTACCTATTCCCTCTGTCGTCGTCATTAAAAAGTGATATGTTATATTATAACAATTAATTTTTTATTGATGACAATGACAAGTTTTTACTCCCTCTCCGCGCTGAAGCGTGTGTTACTGGTTTCCCTGCTGTTGGTGCTGTTGTGGCTCTTGGTTGGATGGGCGGTGACGCTGCCATGATTACCCTACAGGAACTGGCTGTTGGCTACCGTCGCCAGCCCGCGCTTGCCACACTCAATGGGTGTTTTCATCAGGGATCGCTAACGGCGATTATTGGCGCAAACGGCAGCGGAAAATCGACGCTGCTCAAAACGCTGGCAGGCCTGCTGCCGCCACTGTCCGGTACATTCAGCCTTGGCAATAGCGCCATCGGCTATTTGCCGCAGCTTTCTGAATTTGATCGGCAATTTCCTATCAGCGTGCGCGATCTGGTGCTCATGGGATCGCTGCCCCAGCGTGGACTGTTTCGGAGCATTAACGCCAACTGGCACCACCGCGCTATCGATGCGCTCGATGCCGTCTCGATGGCAGACTGCGCCGATCGGCATATTGGCATCCTGTCCGGTGGACAACTCCAACGCGTGCTGTTCGCGCGCCTGCTGCTGACGCAGGCACCGATCATTCTGTTGGATGAACCTTTTACCGGCGTCGATAGCCACACCACAGAGGCGCTGTTGCAGATTATCAAACAGCTTCACACCGAAGGCAGAACGATTCTGGCAGTCTTGCACGATAGGGAACTGGTCAGGCAGCATTTTCCCACGGTCTTGCAGCTTGCTTCAGACGGCCATCGCTGGGGGGATGCCCAACCTATCTTACATAGCCTGCGCACGACCGACAGCACGATGCCAGCGCTCAGGATCGTCACGTCATGATGCTCTTTCACCTCATCACTTCTCCTTTTGCCGAATTCGGTTTTATGCGACGCGCGCTGGTCGGCTGTCTGGTGATCACGCTGAGCGCCGCGCCGTTAGGCTGCTTCCTGCTGTTGCGACGCATGAGCCTGATTGGCGATGCGTTGTCGCACGCCGTCTTACCCGGCGTGGCCATCGGCTACCTCATTTCAGGCATGTCACTACTGGCGATGGGGATCGGCGGCTTCATCGCTGGGTTATCGATTGCCATGCTCTCTGGCTTTGTCACTCGCCACACGGAATTAAAAGAGGATGCCAGCTTCGCCGGGTTTTACCTCGGTTCGCTGGCGCTCGGTGTCACCCTGGTTTCACTACGTGGTTCCAGCATCGACCTGCTGCATGTGCTGTTCGGGTCGATTTTGGCGGTAGATCGTGCCGCGCTGATCAACATTGCACTCATCGGCTCCGGCTCTTTGCTCACGCTGGCCATGATCTATCGGGCGCTGGTGATTGAATCGTTTGACGTCACCTTCCTGCGCACCAGTTCAGGGCGCTATCGGGCGTTGATCCACGGCCTGTTTCTGTCGCTGGTGGTGCTGAATCTGGTCGCAGGATTCCAGTTGCTAGGCACGCTGATGACGGTTGGCATGATGATGTTACCTGCCGCCAGCGCCCGGTTCTGGACGCAGCGTCTATCTGTGATGCTTGGCATTGCCGCGCTGCAAGGGATGCTTGCCAGCCTGATCGGGCTGCTGTGGTCTTACTACGCCGAGTTACCTGCTGGCCCCGCCATCATTCTGACAACTACGCTGTTTTTCTGTTTCTCGGTCTGTGTCGGTCATCATGGTGGGTTATTACGCCAGCGTCGTTGATCGATGCATCTCATTATTTGCAACTATCTGTGAGGGAAAAATGAAACGTTCACTGTTAGCTATGGCCTTATCCGGCCTGCTGCTTAGCCCACTGGCGATGGCAAAAAATCTTAATGTTGTCGCCAGCTTTTCCGTACTTGGCGATATGGTCAGCCATATCGGTGGCGATCGCGTGACCGTAACCGATCTGGTGAAGCCGAATGGCGATCCGCATGAGTTTGAACCTTCACCGCAAGACAGCAAAACGCTGGCTAAGGCCGATGTGGTTTTCGTTAACGGGCTGGGGCTGGAAGGCTGGATCGATAGGCTGGTCACCGCATCCGGCTACCGTGGTGAGGTAATCACGGCATCCAACGGCATTGAAACCCGTACGATGGTGGAAGACGGCAAAACGGAAACCGATCCCCATGCCTGGAACAGCATGAGCAACGGCGTGGTCTATGCCTATAACATCGTCAACGCGCTGATAAAAGCCGATCCGGCCAATGCCGATTATTATCGGCAGCAGGGAGAAGCTTACATCAAGCAGCTACAGGAACTGAACCGCTACGCGAAAAAAACGTTTACCGCTATTCCTTCGGAAAAACGCAAAGTCCTCACCAGCCATGATGCGTTCGGCTATTTCGGTCAGGCGTACGGCGTGACGTTCCTGTCGCCAGTAGGCTACTCCACCGAATCCGAGGCCAGCAGTAAGAAAGTGGCCTCGCTGATTACGCAAATCAAACAGGAGAAGGTCAAAAATTACTTCATTGAAAACCAGACCGATGGGCGTCTGGTGAAACAAATCGCCAATGCCAGCGGCGCACAGCCCGGCGGAGAACTGTACCCGGAAGCCCTGACCGATGCCTCTGGCCCGGCGGCGACTTACACGGCCGCGTTTAAACACAACGTCGATACCCTCGCGGCCAGCATGCAGTAAGTCGTGCTTTAGCCAACACCGTGCGACCACCCCAAATACACAAGGGCAGCGTTCGCTGCCCTTGTGTGCACCTAACCGGTTGGTAAGGCAAGGTGTTAGTTTGATACCAGTTGTACCACCACCAGCCTCCCCCCTTCTTGGGTAGAAAGCACAAACTGCGCGCCATCCGTCAGCGCCAATTTGTCCCCTATCGCAATCTTCTGTTTATCTGGTAATGACATCAGCGCATCAATACCTTCATTCACCAAGTACCATTGGTCTTGATGAAAAACAAAATAACCGACACGTTTCTTTTGGTCTGCGGTTGTACGCTCGTTCGGAGCTATCAAGCGATTCACATGCCAGGCATACAGCGACTGACCGTTCCACACCATTAAACGGTGATCATCCGGGCGGTAGCTCCCCGTGTGACGTGATGAATACAGGTTCAGTATCGGCAGTTTGCCTTTATACGCCGTACCGCAATACGGGCATGAAGGCTGTGTCTTACCGGAGAAAACGTACCATTGCTGATCACATTTCGGGTTCTGACACGGCTGAATCAGATCCACCGTCTTCACCAGTGCCGTTTCCCATTCATCTGCCGTCGGCCGCTGGGTTGGCTCATGCAAACCCGTGATAAACGCTTTCTCAAACAGAGGGGTAAGATACGGCCCCATCACGGTATAAGGGATCTTATCCGTATCCGCCCACGGTAACGATGACGGGCTGACCTGGCTGAGCTTCACCGCATTGCTGCGGTCTGTCGGATGTTCGATAAACAGCGCCCTTTCGCCCATAGACAGGGATTCATCCCGCGTTTCATCCTCCATGTCATGCACTTTACCGCCCCGTAGTGGATGCCGGTAAAACAGATACATGTAGATCAATACGGCTAACGCGTGGCGATCGGTATTGATGCTCGGCAAAATCCGCTTCGGATCGTCTTTCGCCAGATGGGTGGTTGTCACCACCTCTGGGGCAATGAAGTCCGGCGTTCCCACCACATCCGGCGGGTATTTCCCCGGCACCACCAGCCCATCGATATCGATCACACAGGCATGTCCCGCTTCGGGGTCAACCAGTACGTTCTTATAACTCAGATCGCTGTGACACAGCCCCGCCGCATGCATACGTCGTACCGCACGCGTCAATTGCAGGCAGACTTTGAGGTAATTCAGCAGGTTGCCGCGCTCACGCGGATCGAGAAATTTGTTCTGGTTATTGGCGCTGGCAAACCATTTTCCCTCTTTTTCCCGCCCTTTGATGCCAAGAAAATCATTATTCTTGGAACCGTACTTAAAGAAAAAATGGCTGTGGTAGGTGGGCACCACAATGCCGATTCGTCCCTGATGTTCCACCACGCTGGTCGGCCAGCAGAACAGGTCTTGCCAGTAGTCGCCCCCTGCCTGTTCAAAGATACTTTGCCGATAGCGCCCCGTGATCATCGCAATTCGTTCTTTCGCCTGCTCATTCTGTGGTTTCTTGTAGAAAGCCACCACATAGGTCTTGTCAGGAGAAAAGTAGACATCCTTCATCGACCCCGACCCGATGACTTCGTCAACGTACTGGACGAGTTCACCATCCTGAGTTCTACAACTAATAATGTTAGCCATTGATTATCACCAGCAATCCATTTCTGAGACTCACCATGCCACCACAATCGTCCGGTCATCATGGTTTCCGGGCGAGAAAAAGTTTAGCCACTCAGTGAGTTGTTCTGCCGCTTGTTCACCGTCATTGAGGTAAGGGGCGATGTCGGCAAGCAACGCATCCCATTTTTCCGGGTTTTGCAGCCCGTTATCCGTTTCAAAGTACGGATCGGATACCCCATCGGTCATCAGGATCAGGTGCGAAATCTCGCTCCACTTGCCAATAATGACGCGTTTGCTGAATTGCGGATCCTGGACGGCATCTTGATCCAGAAAACGAGTCTGTCCGGCATATTCACCGCTATCCGGTGAACCTAACAGACGCACTTTCCCCGCTGGGCCATAGGCAGCGATAGCACCATCCCCCAACCAGAACGACGCGGCAAAGACTTCATCGCCTGTGCGCAATGCCACCGTCGCTAACAAGGTTGTGGAATAAGATTTGATGCTGTCGTTCGTTTCCAACGCTTCACCGTGGATCTTATGCACCGCAAGCTGAGCCGCTTTATGAAATTGGCTGACAAAGAAAGTGCCAACTTCACGCTGATCTTCGGGTGTCCACTCGGTGATCGCACGCTTTAGCCCCGAGGCGGTTTCCCCTGCCAACTGCCGCGCCAAATACTCTCCGACCACCGTCGTCACCAGACGCGAGCCTTCGCGGGAATTTTTGGCGCTTCCCGCACCGTCTGCCACCAGCAAAATGCTCCAACCGTTGTCATTATCGTGCGAGATAAAATAGTCATCATCGCGAAACGTGCCGACATGTTCATGTGAACGCCCGCGTCGGCTGGCGGCTGCGATATTAATGCCAGGCTGCCGAATCAGTTGCTGCGCCCTATTCGGTTTAAAGTAACGATCGTCAGCAGGAGGATCGATGATTTTCCATAAGCTGCGGGGATCGGGATTTACGATCAGCAATACCTGCGTGGATCCCGACGTCGCGGATCCGCATGTCCAATGAACCGTCAACGTCCAGTCACCGCTTTGGCTTGGCATTCCCACCAGCGAAACGGTCTCTCGATCAAAACGTAGCCCAATCTCTTGGCTAAACACCACATCCTGCACGTCCGGCCTCAGCCCATTATCCAGGACAATCTCAATGGGGGTGTTAAACGCCGTACCCACACGGGCATTGGCGAGCGTAATTTTGGCCTGTGGCTGGTGTATGACCCCTGACGGCGTGTTCTGACCCGGCGTGGGAATTTGCCCCGGTTTTAGCCTATGTGCTGCACCCTCAGAGGGCTGTGGCATCGTTAATTCCTCGCATGGCATCGTGTCCTCTTGCGCTTTTTCCGCCGACTTCTGCTCTGTCGTGGTCGATGGTGGAATGGCGCTTTCTGGCGTCGCAAGCGATTCTGCTTTGCGCATCACCCGTTCACGCAATTTGTCTGATAGCGCCCGTAACTCGGTATCGTCATCCCAGTGATTAAATTGGGTTTCGGAAAGCGCCTTTCCTGCCTGTTGCAAAATCAGCGCGAATATCTGACGATCCAGACTGACATCCTGCTCCATTAGCCTCTCCCGCGATTCACATCAAAGTCATCCGACCCGCCTTCACTAAAGGTAATGTTGTTGTTACACCAGGGGCATATCACGGTTTCTGGCCCATTGATGCATAACAGTTTTCCACAAGAGCACATCGCAAAAGCACTGGCATTACCACAATGAGGGCAACCTGGCGCACCGTGTAATTCGCTGGTATTAACTTGCAGCGTGGAAGCAGACGGATCCGTCCAGGCAAAATACTCTTCATCTATCGGGAAACAACCGGCCAGATTGAACCCGTTGATATTGAGCTTAAAATTGAGAGAGGACAGGTTAACGTTGGGGCGTTCATATTTCATCAGATAAGGACGACGCGATTTATTACAACGCCCAACCAGAATCACACAGTTTTCATCATACGCCCGCGCCACGTCATCTTTCGCCAGCCGCACCACAGACTCGGTGCTCGGTAACAGCGGGGGAGCCTCTTCCCCAACGCTACGGCTATGGGCCGTGACTGACGCGGTGATCCATTTGATAAAGCGGGTAAAATCCCCTTCTTGTGCTTCCGTAAACAGTAATGCATTGTCGGTAAGCTGGCGCAACGTATTCAGATCCGCTGACGCTCCCAGACCAATAGCGATCAAGTTAACCTTATTGGCATAGTTTGCTTTCCAACGTTTAATCTCCGGTGCCGTATCATCCGTCGGATGACCATCGGTTAAAAGATAAACCACAGGTTTCCAGTCACCTTTACGCTCTTGCGTGGTCTTTCTGACTTGTTCATCAATTTGCCGGGTCAATTCCCGTAGCGCGGCCCCCAGGCTGGTGCCGCCGCCTAACGGCAAGCGCGGCGGATAGAATGATGCCACCTCCACCAAAGGAACGATGGTTTGCGCGACACCCGCAAAAGCAATCACCGAAATCCATGCGGTTTCGAGGGCATGAGGATCTTTTTTCAGATCGCTGACGATAGTCTGGAGACCATCGTTCATTTTCTTCAGATTATCCCCGATCATCGACTCCGAGCAGTCGAGAACAAAAAAAATGGGTAGTCGTCTCATAACAGACACCTTGATTAGACAAATGGTATTGAGTAGACAAATCGTATTCGCGGTAAGCAATTCTATAAATTTGAGTGTGATCGCCTACAGCAAAAATAAAAGGCAAGACTCCGGTCGGAAGCCCTGCCTCGCAGTCACAGCACCAACTGTATTTCGGGAGGTGGTGGCGGCAGGTTATCCTGACCCGTCGTGACGCCAGAACTGGCACTGCCCGATGAGACGCTCGCCGACACCCATTTGAAGAAACCAGCAAAAGCCGTAGAGTCCAGCGTTTCTAACGCCACCACTTGATCGGTCAGCTTTTTCAGGTGTTCATGTTTGGCTTTCGGCCCCACGGCACAGGCAATAATCGAGCCGAAGGCACGTTTTTTGATTTCTACCACGGCTTCATCATACGCGTAAGCGTCAGAGGGGGTGCCATCGGTCATGAGAAACACCAGAGGACGCCAGTCACCTTTCTGATCACCATCGGAACGTTTGATATCGCGATCGACCGACTGAATCAAACACTCCAGCGCCGCTCCCGTAAAGGTGCCGCCCGCGCTGGGAACCACAATATCGGTAAACTGGAAATCTTCCAGCGGTGTTAATGGAATGAACTCTCGCGCTTCATTGTCATAGGTGATAATCGAAATATGGACGCTTTCAAGCGCATAGGGATCCTGACGCAATGCGCTTAGCATCGCCTGGATCCCCACATTGACCGCATGAATGGACTCGCCGCGCATGGAGCCTGACGTATCAATCAGGAGATAAACAGGTAGCCGTCTCATTTACAGGTAGCTCTCTAAATGTGTGATAAAGCTATCTGACTCGGAAGGTTCGCCAATCGCACAGAGTTTCCAGCCCGTCGCTTCACGTACCAACTCAGCAAATACCATTGAGCATTTTTGGTTAAATGCAGGCCCGCCGGAAAGATCAAAACGCGCCATTTCGACATTATTGGCATCGACCGCACGGATAAACGCATTTTTTACTTTGCCAAAATGCTGTTGCTGTTCCCGACCATTATATATTTGCACGATAAAAACGATTTTTTCGTATTTCGCATCCAGCGTATTCAGGTGAGCAATAATTTGCTCATCATCGCCATCCCCTGCGCCAGTACGATTGTCGCCAGTTAGCCAAATTTGCCCTGAGTGGTGCCGTTGGTTATTGAAAAAGATCACATCCCCGTTGTCCAAAGTGGGACGACCAGATTCTATTTTCCCGAGATCAACCACTTTCCCCTCGGCATTACATAAGAAAGCGATCACATCAAGGTCATACTCATCTTCTGTTTTCTTGCCAAATATTCCCCCAAAAAAACCTTTTTTCTCTTCGCTGATGTCCCAGCCCAGACCAATGGTGACGGAAGAGAGATCAAATTCATTCTTTTTGAGGCTAACACTTTGTCCTTTACGCAAACTGACTGACATACAGTCTCCTTGTTTTTAATAGATAGAATTCGAGCACAGCATTCATTTCTGGCGGAGGAGGAAGGTGAAGGGGAAAACCAGCGAATACCAATCTTCTTTTATTTCCGCCAAGACTTTTCGAACGTCACATTACGAATAATATGATTGAAACATAATAACCCGTCTGATTGTTATCTCAACAAAAAATGCGCGTCATCACCCCGCTCAATGGAGAGAGTGGGATGAGATATCGGTAAGGAAATTAACAGGAAACGAGGAGGACAATATTGGGCTATTTTTGCGAAGAGGAAGACGCGCGAATCAGTTCATCGGCACATTTACCGATCAGCATTTCCACCGCTTCACTGCGCGTCATGTCTTTCAGGCGTGCCAGCGTATCAATCTTACGCAAGATAGACATCCTTAATGACAAAGAAACGGCTTTCTTCTTTTCTTTATCCAGAAAGACCCGACTCACCGTTTCTTCTTCTTTAAACCTGACATTCGACACGAGCGCTTGCGCCATTCGACGCAACGTTTTTTTATCAAGCTGACCCGGTTGAACCATGTGGTAAGCGTGCAAAGATTTGCTGTACTTTATCTCGGCATCATAGGTACTTCTCAACTCCTTGAGCACCCGAGTCAACGTCGGCTCCGAGCACCCCAACTCATTGATGATGTACGTTGCCGCAACCGGTTTCCCCGTCCCCAGGATATTAGCAAGCATAAAAACCCTTTCCTGACGGGTACTTAGTTGCATACAGCGCCCCCTTTTATATACCAGGACAACGCTCGTATGGACTGAAGAATAAGTGTGCTCACTGGCATTTTCTGGATGACTCTCTCATAACTCATCTAGGTTAATAACAACGCTGAACCCTATCGCAGCGTCTAAAACAGTGTTTCCATCCTATCGGTGCATGGAAAAACCATTCCGCGTATGGAAAAACCTGGGGGCCACAACGCTAACCACCCACTCTAACAAGCCAACCTTCACCTCAATGATTATGCGTTGCAACGCTAAAACGCGTGCCCTGATGTTGCTCAGAAGCGATGCCATAGACCTTCGCCCGCTCCAAAATCCCCGATGCCCAACGCCGATGCGTCGCCGGTTCGCACATTGACCCCTGAGATTTAAATACCGCCTGGCTGGAGTTCAGGATCCGTAACGCATCCGCATAATCGGTGGCAGACACCATCAAGGCCTGCTCGATAAGCGCAATTTGATTGGGATGAATCGCCGTTTTTCCGACTAATCCATGCGCCATATCCAGCGTCAACTCGCGTGACATGATGTGATGGTCGTCGATATGTTCACAGACTGGCGCGGTCAACGCGAAATTCCGCGCGGCAAATATCGAGACCAACATCTTGATCACGTATCCCATTGGCCCATCATATAACGTCAGGTGACGCGACCGTCGCAGTGAGACCACATTCATCAGGTCGTTTCCGCCGATGCGTAATGCAATAATGCGCTCATGGCAAGGGTGAGACTGAAGTTGCGTGGCTAATTCACGCATCTGCACGACATCGAAAACATCTTCTGTCTCCAATGTTGGCATCATGCACAGTTCGCTATTGCGCACCACTTCCCACCACTGGGGTAAAGAAGACAGCGTGAATTTAGGCAATACCACACCATCCAGCGGGCTCAAATCCATCTCACGCGCCAGCCAGTGCCCCATTTCAACATCTCGTGGACGAATAAAAACTAACGGCCAGTCTGCTTTTCCGTTCGTTTGTTTCGCCTGCGCCAGCACCGCCAACAGTTCACGAAGCCGTGATAATGCCTGCGGGACATCACTATCGGCGACAGCATCTTCAAGGCAAATAACCAAAGAGCGTAATCCGCTAATCTTACCGGTCAAGATAACCTCAGCGATATCGGTACGCGTAGCAGGCATGTAGAGCGTCGCACCTAAATTCCAGGGAGAAAGCCTTGTATTCATCAGTGCACCTTTTTGATGATCGTAACTGCACGGTACTGACCGATTTCATCACCCACTTCTGTAATCGTGATGCCCTTTTCCTGCGCAAGATACACCAGCAACGCCACATCAGGATCGTCTATCGTTTGTACCAGAACGTGATCCGGTACGCGACGCAGCACCGCTCGGGTCGCCTCAGCAATGCCCGGTTTGACTCGATTGATACTATCGATGTTATAGCGCTCCGCTAACGTGCGGATCACCCTTTCGCTCTGTTGTTGTAAGTAGCGCTGCTGGTCAGGTTCAGATCCACAGGCTGGCACAGCGGCAGGAGAAGCGGTACGACGCCATTTTTCTATGGTGTCCACCAGCATTTGGCTGCATTCATATGGCTTAAGGTGATCGCATATCACACAGCCGTGTAGCCCTTCGGCTGCCCACAACGATCGGGATATCAGGCCAGAGACAGGAGCGCCCATGATCCCAAATGGGATCAGCCAGTCATCATGACTTGCCGATAGCCAGGCACAGCCGCAAGGATCCGCCAGTACCACCAAACGTGGCTGAACCGGATACCCCTCTCTTCCTTTCAGAGAACGGATCAATTCCCCGGTGATAGCACCTTTACCGGTCCAGCCATCAACAAACACAATGCCTTCGCTGCCGTGACGCGCTTCAATCCATTCCAGTGCGGCTTTATCAATGCCCCGATCGCGGATAATACTGATGCCATAATGGTAAGACGTTTTCCCCATGGCGCGCAGAGCACGATGCAACATCACCCCCAGAGGAACACCGGCGCGCACCAAGCTGGTCAAGACAATGGGCGTATCGGCAAAACGCAGTGCCAGCGTCTGTGCCAGCATTTGCACCTCGTGCGCTAAACGTTTCCCCTCTTTTTCAAGCGCACGGGAGAACAGTTCAAGATGCCAGACGGTCGGTTCCGGTTCCTGACTCAGCATGTCGGAATAGTGCTTGGCGCCCGACTGAATCAGCCGCTCTTTCTCTTCTACCGGCGTGACTTCAATCTCTACCGGCTGAAGCAAGAAATGGATATCGTCTGGTAAATAAGAGCCAGAGAAAGGCGTGATGTCGTCATGCATCTTGGGCGTCTCCGAAAATACGGCGGCCGATCGCTTCGGCAAACTGCCCTTGTCGGGGCAATCCGTACCAGGTGCAAAGTTTCATAAAACGATGATCACTCAGGCTATCACCCAGACCAATTACGGGAAAGGTGCCGCGCTCCGCACGCAATTTGTTGAGCAAATAGGTGACTGCCAGCCCTTTTTCTACCGGATTAGGCAGCCAGGCAACGTTATTACTATTGCGATGCGCATAAAATCCCTGCATTGGATAGCGCTGCTCTATTTCATCGGCGATGGCATAGAGTTCATCCAGTTTTGTGCTATCACGGTGCTTCATCACCAGATAGATCGGTGTGTCGCCGTATTCGTAATTAATCCGCACCCAACCGTTAATACCGCGCGCGGCTATCAGTTCGGTAATCCCCTGCTGCATGGCGTGAAGCTGCTCCGCATACGGTGCCAGCGCAGCCAGTATCTGCGCTTTCCAATCGCTATCGGGTTCGCCTTGTGGGGTGAGGATCACCGCACCGTGCGTGGTAACCGCCCAGGAGCGAAAGGGGATGGTCACACGGGCAATTTCTTCTGTACCGCGTGCCGTTACCGGGATCAGTTCAGCGTATTCCAGCATCCAATCCACCAGCATGGCCTGCTCTTCGGTCATAAAACTGCGTGGCGTCAGGCTGGGATCGAGCGCCCCCGTGCGATAAGGCTCAAGATCCAGTTCATTCACCATCTTACGCCGCGTCTGGAACAGCGTATCGTCAAGATCGGAAAAAATAACGGGCTTAGTCATAGCTGATAATCTCCACGCGGGGCGCTACCGTCGCCAGCGCATCAAGTAATTGAGGATCAACACTCTCTGGCGGCGTCTCCACGCAGAGCAGAATACGATCGAAACGTTGATGCATCACGTTGTAGACAAAATTCGCAATGCCCAGCCCGTAATTGTCATTGAACGTGATCGCCGACTGAATAGCGAATCCGGTTGCGATAGGCGACCGCGTGGTTGAACTGAACTTCACTTCTGCGCCTTGCGCTTGCAAATGCTCCGCCAGTAAAAAAGGTTCCCAGACAAACTCACTGCTGCCCAGTACCAGTATGTTTTCCCCCGGCAACACGCACAAATCACGCCCCAGATCCCCGGCTGGCTCGGCCATACCCAACCGTCCCCAACTCTGTTTTCCGGTAATAGCAACGTTACCACGCGCCGTCACGTTCACTGCTGGCATCACCGGGAGGGGAGCATCAGGCTTCGGCTCCCATTGCCACTCCCCCTGAACCAGAGAGATCGTCTGAAGCGGTAAAGGACAACGCTGCGCGAACGCGCTACCGCTCCAGTCGGTGAGTGTCACAACCATCACCTGTTGCAGGTGGTTTAGCCATGTGGTCTCACGCAGGGCTGCCAGTAAATTGATAAACGTATTGCCCGTTGTCGCTTCATCATCAATCAGCACCAGAGTACGAGCATCACGCACACGGTCACGCAACCGTTCATCCGCAGGAAGATAGATCAAATGATCGGTGGCGTGACTATGGGCCTCCTTAAACTCACATAATAATTCACCGTCTTGAGGATGACGGGTGGAGGTTAAATAGACAGATTCACTAGTTCGTTGCCTCATCTCATCAAAGACACCGGCCCCTAAACCGACCGCCGTCTCTGCCATGCCGATAAACAGCGTGGGGCCGTCGATAGACGCAGGAAGCTGTTCGGCAAGCTGGCGATACACCTTGCGCATGGTGGCGGGAGACACAGGAATATGTCGTCCCAACACTTTACTGACAAACAGAAAAGCACGTTTAGGGTTGCGACGTTCCGCAATATCAAACAAGGCATCCAGCGCCGTCACGCCGCCCGTTGGCGTCACACTGAGTGTGCCACAGGAAAGATGACGGGTATAAACAGGCTGTGGTAAAACGGATGACATTGCAGCTTATCCTTCCAGCGGTCGGTTAGACAGCGTCGTCGGGTAGTGGACAACATCGGTGATCGAACGCACAGTCGCTGGCTCAAAGGCGGCGGCCGCCAACTCACTCACTTGCTGCGCACTCAGCAATTCCAACTGCCGCAGGGCAAAAAGCCCCGGCAGGTTTACACCACTAAAACGAGTATAACCAATCCCCCCGGAAGGACGCATATTGATCTCAAGCAGTTGCGGAACGCCATCGTTATTGTGGCGAGTCTGCACATTAACCAAGCCATCCGCCTGCATCAATTCCGCACAGGCAATGGCGAGGTGATACGCGTCACCGCGGTTTTCCAGATATTGCAGCGCACCGACTTTACGCCGTGCGACAGCCGCTAGCACCGTGCCTTTTTCGACCAGCATATCGACAGAATATTCCGGCCCCGGCAAGTAAGGCATCAACACCAATGGCGTAAAGTTTCCCGCCGCCTCCTGTGCCTGTAGGTAGTGTGCTGGCGCAACCTGGCGCCTTTCAGGATGCGTAAAAACCGCCATCGGCGAGGCGCTATCATCAAAACGCCAAAAACCCATGCCATAAATACCAGTGACAGGTTTAACACACAGTGGTGCGCCGGAAAAAGGTGCCGCAGCGAGCTGTTGTCGGAGTTCATCGACAGAAGAGACACGAATCGACGGCACGACGGCAAGCCCTTCCGCTTCCATTTTATGAGCAAAAGAGACTTTATCATCGGCTATCAGTAAAGATTCGGGATGGGTGGTGCCGGTCGTAAGCTTCACACCAAGGGATTCAATGTCATGGCGATGGTTTTCGCACCAGCGCCCATGTTTGCCGGCGTGGATCGCATGAATCCCGTGCGTTTTGATCGTTGTCAGAATAAAAGCGAGCCGTTCAGCCGCGTCTTTAGGCTCCAGGAACGCCTGATCGGCAAGCGACAGGATTTCATTACGTTCATGGCGATGGGAGGCAAAAATAGTCACATCCGCCCGGCGGATTTCAGCAAAAGACTTGATCGCTAAAATCATATCACGCTGGGAAGATAAGCCTTCCATTAGCCAAATTCTATGTGTCATTGGTGTGCATTCCCATGCTGTGTAGCCCGATAAAGTTAAGCGCACAGAGTCTATTGACGACATCGCAACATGTCAATCATGTGATGATTTACATTAAATAAAGAAAAAATCTGTCTATCGCACGTTAAAACAGGAAGAAAAAATGGGAAACCAATAAGAAAATTAAAATATATATATTAATATCATTGAGATAATTAATTTCAAATAATAATCGATAAAAAGTTTTTTGCTCACAAACTACATCATGATATGATTTTTTCATGAATGGATTTTGGTGTAAAAAGTGTTGTTTTTTTCAATACCTCGATAAGGAATACGGCTATGGTTTCTTTGAGTAAAAACCAGACAGTTTCTCTCAGTAAACAATCTTCTGCTATCAGCAATCTTCACTTTGGACTCGGCTGGGACCCGTTGAAAAAAAAGGGACTCTTAGGGGGATTATTTGGCGGTAATGCGTCAATCGATCTCGATGCAGGGTGCGTATTGCTCGACAAAGCGGGTAACGAAATCGACACCGTTTGGTTCCGCAAGCTGAAATCCTCCTGCGGTTCCGTAGTACACAGTGGCGATAATCTGACGGGTGAAGGAGACGGTGATGATGAAGTGATCCGCGTTGACCTGAACCGACTGCCCCAACACGTCGAATTTCTGGCCTTTACTGTCAATAGCTTCCGTGGCCAAACCTTTAATGAAGTTGAAAATGCTTTCTGCCGCGTCGTTGATCAGGCCAACAAAGAACTGGCACGTTATCAATTAACCGAACAAGGTTCACACACCGGGATCGTGATCGCCTCACTACGCCGTAATAACGGTCAATGGGATTTCACTGCGCATGGTCAAGCCTGCCGTGGTCGCACTATTGACGACATGCATGCTGATATTGTTACTGCGGTGGTGCGCTAATGAACCTGACTCCTGGAGGCAATGCTCCCGTCCCTAATAAAACGTTGCAGGTTCGTATACTCTCGGGCGCAGCCGTAGACGCCAGTGCTTTCCGCTTGTTCGCAACAGGTAAAGTACAGGGCGACGCGGATATGGTGTTTTATGGTCAGCCTCGTAATGATGACGGCAGTATCAGCCTGATACACGAGGGACATAACACTATCTTCACGGTTGATGTTGCCCAACTGAAACCCGAAGTACAAAAGGTCGCGTTCACCGTTGCCTGTGAAGGTAGTCAGACCATCGCTAATTTGCAGCAACTCAGCATTCAGGTTAATGCTGATAATGCAGTTGTGGTAAACGGCAATGTCGATTTGGCAGGACGTCAGGAAGCCGCGCTGATTTTGGGAGAGCTTTATCGCCGTAATAACGAATGGAAATTCCGCTTTATTGCGCAAGGGTTTAACGGTGGTTTACAGCCGCTGGCTGAGAATTTTGGTGTCGAAATCGCAGCACCTGCCGCCGCACCAGCGCCAACCCCGGCTCCTGCCCCCGCGCCAAGCCGCATTAACTTAAGCAAGGTGTCACTCACCAAAGAAAAACCCGCCATCAGCCTGGAAAAACGGGATAACTTTGGCGAGATTCGCATCAACCTGAACTGGCATCGCGAGCCGAAAACATCTGGCCTGCGCGGGATGTTTGGCGGCAACAAGGGGATCGATCTCGACCTCGGTGCTTTTATTGAAATGCAAGACGGGTACAAAACCGTGGTGCAGGCGTTGGGCAATCGCTTTGGCGATTACCATAATGAACCGTTTGTTTTGCTCAAAGGAGATGACCGTACCGGTGATGTCTCTGAAGGCGAATGGCTGCATATTAATGGTCGTGAATGGAAGCAGGTGCGTCAGGTTCTGATTTATGCCTTTATCTACGAAGGTGTGCCAAGCTGGGATAAAACCGATGGCGTGGTCACCCTGCACATCCCCGATCAGCCACCGATCGAAACCCGTATGACGGAAGGACAAAATAGCCGCAACATGTGTGCTATTGCTCGTCTGGTCAATGAAGGTGGAAGCATCAAGGTCGAGCGTATCAATCAGTTCTTCAATGGCCATAGCGATATGGATAACGCGCTTGGCTGGGGATTTAGCTGGAAGGCTGGCTCAAAATAGTTTCATTTGATGAGAGGTTCAGAATGAGTTTTCTTAATAAGGTTAAAGGCGCCTTTAATGCCAGCCGAGAAGAGTTGACCAAACAGGTCGGACGCTTCAAAAACAAGAAATTCCTGCAAGGAACCGTTGCTGTCTGTGTTCGTATCGCGGTATCCAGCGGCGGCGTGAGTGCGGAAGAAAAACAGAAGATGATTGGTTTTCTCAAATCATCAGAAGAGTTAAAAGTCTTTGATACTGCTGAAGTCATTGAATTCTTTAACAAACTGGTTACCAGTTTCGATTTCGATGAAGAAATCGGAAAAGGCGAAACCATGAAATATATCCTGGCGCTTAAAGATCAGCCTGAAGCCGCACAGTTAGCGCTGCGCGTTGGTATTGCTGTTGCGAAAAGTGACGGTGATTTCGATACGGCAGAACAACATGCTGTACGAGAGATCGCGACTGCGCTAGGGTTCCAACCGGCTGATTTCGGCCTTTGATGTCAATATCCTCTAAGGGTTATCTATGGTATCCACTCATATCGGCTTTCCGACAGAAACCGTCATTGTTTTCATAGCACTGGCTGTCGGAGCCATTTTTATCGACCTGTTCATGCACCGTCATGACAAGCCGATTTCATTGAAAAGCGCCGCACTGTGGTCTGTATTCTGGGTCATTGTGGCGATGGCATTTGCCGGTTTTCTCTATATTCATCATGGTGCAGAGGTTGCCAGCTTGTTCGTTACTGGCTATGCGCTGGAAAAAGTGCTGTCGGTAGATAACCTGTTCGTCATGATGGCAATTTTCTCCTGGTTCGCGGTTCCCGATCGTTACCGTCACCGCGTACTCTACTGGGGGATCATCGGTGCTATCGTGTTCCGTGGTATTTTCGTCGCGATCGGTACTGGGCTGCTCAGTCTGGGGCCATATGTGGAAATCGTCTTTGCGTTGATCGTTGCCTGGACGGCCGTCATGATGCTGAAAAGCGGTGACGATGACGAAGAGATCGAAGACTACTCACAGCACCTTGCTTACCGTTTAGTTAAACGCTTCTTCCCTATCTGGCCAAAATTGCGCGGTCATGCTTTTCTGTTAAATCAGAAAGAAGTGGATGAAGAGCTGGCTAAACCGGAAAACAAAGACGTCACCATTGGCCGTGGTGCGAAGGCGACCTTGTACGCCACACCGCTGATGCTCTGTGTCGCGGTGGTCGAACTGTCTGACGTGATGTTCGCCTTTGACTCGGTTCCCGCTATTATTGCGGTAAGCCGTGAGCCACTGATTGTCTACAGTGCCATGATGTTTGCGATCCTTGGTTTGCGTACACTCTACTTTGTACTGGAAGCACTGAAACAATATCTGGTTCATCTGGAAAAAGCCGTTATTGTGTTGCTGTTCTTTATTGCAGCCAAACTGGGCCTGAATGCCACCGATCACATATGGCACCATGGTTATGGCATTTCAGCCACCACCAGCTTGTTTGTTGTGCTGGGTGTTCTGGCGCTGGGGATTATCACGAGTATCCTATTCCCAGGCAAACCGGATGCTGAGGAGAACAAGGAGAGCTAATCTCCTCTTCCTTACACTGCATTCTGCAATCAACTTAAGAGGTTAATGTAATGGGCGTTTCTCTTTCTAAAGGCGGTAATGTCTCACTGAGCAAAGCAGCACCGACAATGAAGAATGTTTTGGTCGGTCTTGGCTGGGATGCGCGTGCAACAGATGGTCAGGATTTTGACCTGGATGCTTCGGCATTCCTGCTTAATGCTAACGGCAAAGTCCGTGGTGATACCGACTTCATTTTTTATAATAACTTGAAGTCTGCTGATGGATCAGTGGCCCACACTGGCGATAACCGTACTGGTGCCGGTGACGGAGATGACGAATCATTGAAGATTAAACTGGATCTGATTCCGGCTGATGTCGACAAAATCGTTTTTGTTGTCACGATCCATGATGCGCAGACACGTAACCAGAGCTTTGGTCAGGTTACCGGGGCGTTCATCCGTCTGGTCAATGATGACACACAGGCCGAAATTGCACGCTACGACCTGACTGAAGATGCCTCAACGGAAACCGCCATGCTGTTCGGAGAGCTGTATCGCCATAATGCGGAATGGAAATTCCGCGCTGTCGGCCAGGGCTACGCAGGCGGTTTGGCATCGGTTTGCGCACAGTACGGTATCAACGCATCCTGATCACCTTACCTTATTTTTCCCTTTGGGCAGTCTTGCACTGCCCAATCATCCAATCTAAAGCAGGAGCTATAAAATGGCAGTTTCTCTGGTAAAAGGCGGTAATGTCTCCCTGACGAAAGAAGCACCAACCATGAATGTTGCCATGGTCGGCCTGGGATGGGACGCTCGCGTCACCGATGGTCAGGCATTCGACCTGGATGCTTCCGTATTTATGGTGGGAGAAGATGGCAAAGTGCTGTCTGACGCCAACTTCATTTTCTTCAATAACAAACAAAGCCCTTGCGCTTCTGTTGAACACCAGGGCGACAACCGTACTGGCGAAGGCGACGGTGATGATGAGCAAGTAAAAATTCATCTGGCAAAAGTCCCTGCTGAAGTGAAAAAGCTGGTCTTTGCTGTGACAATCTATGACGCAGAAGGCCGTAAACAAAACTTCGGTATGGTCAGCAACAGTTTCATGCGCGTGTACAACAACGATACCGGTGCTGAAATTGCTCGTTTTGACCTGTCTGAAGATGCATCGACCGAAACGGCGATGGTTTTCGGTGAACTGTACCGCAATGGTGCCGAGTGGAAATTCAAAGCCGTAGGTCAAGGCTTCGCGGGTGGGTTATCCGCTCTTGCTGCTCAGCACGGCGTGAATGTGTGATTGATGTAACGATAAGATGAATAGCGTCTCCCCGGCTTAGTCCGGGGAGTGCTTTATACCTAAGGATGAATCTTCGTTACACCAGAGAGTAGCAGTCGTTGTGAAAGCGGCTTACGCCGCAGCCAGCTTGGATGAAAATGACGCCAGTGCGCATCATTAGCGGAGGCCAGCAACTCATAGTCGCCGCGGGTATCTCCCCAGGCGCGTACATAATATTGATTCAACGAGCCATACACGCTTTCGAGACGCTGCACCTTATAATGGCATCGGCAGTTATGTCCGTTAATCTTGCCAGTCAGTTTCCCGTTTTCCACTTCAAGCTGTGTCCCTATCAATTTCACCCCTAAGCGCTCGGCAAAAGGACGTAACACAATTTCTGGCGATGCCGAACAGAGAGTCACTTCAGCACCGGAATAGAGTTCCGCAGCGACGCCCTGCAAACCGGATTTACGCATCAGCGTATCCCACTTACGACGACAAAAAGCCTCTGCTTTCTCTTGTATCCAGGTCACGTCTGCACCAGAGAGAAACGTGGCGATAAGCCGCTCTTTGAGTTCATCCCGCGTCAATTTGCGCTGTACACAACGTGCGGAAGGCAACACCAGATGCATCATCCGTCGGGCAAACACCCGCTTGCCGAAGGCAAAGCGCAAAAAAGGAATAAAGCTGTCGCGGTAGGTCAACGTACCATCGAAATCAAAAACCGACAGGATCCGGCGAGTCTCATTTAATTTAGTGTTCATGACAAAACTCCCCTTCTCACCCATCAACCAACGTCAAATTGAACGTTTTACCTTGTAGTTGCGCCTGTATTTCTGGAGCCAGCGCGCTGTCAGTAACGATATCGCTCAGTTCTGACAATGGTGTTACGCAAAACAGGGAATATGCCCCATATTTGCTGCTATCAGCAAGCAGTACGCGACGGCTGGCATTCACGCCAAGATCCTGTTTCACGCCCGCTTTTTCTTCCGTCGGCGTAGTGATGCCTTTATCCAGACTCCACGAATTGCAACTAATGAAGGCGATATCAGGATAAATGCTGCGTAATAAACGACGACCATGCTCACCAATACAAGACTGGCTACTGTCATCAATGCGACCACCGATAATGGTCACTTCAATTTGTTTGAATTCGGATAGAAACAACGCAATTTGTAAATCGGCGGTAATCACACGCAATGGTAGATGCGTCAGGTTACGCGCCAATTCTAACATTGTCGTTCCCGCATCCAGCACCACCGCACTACCCGGTTTCACCAGCGTGGCGGCATAACGGGCAATTGCCTGTTTTTCCTGCAAATTACGCTGTAACTTCTCATTTGTAGTCGGCTGGGAAGGAATGAAACGATTGAGCGTCACCCCGCCATGACTACGGCTAATCACGCCCTGCTCGTCCAGCTTGATCAAATCACGACGGATCGTCGCCGGTGAGGCGTCGATTACGGACACCAATTCATCGACCGTCACCAGATTATGGCTTTTCAGATAATCCATAATCTGATCAAGACGGCTTTGTCCTTTTACTCTATCCCCGCTCATGCGGAAAGCGTCAGTTGTGGGATCCACGGCGATATCCAGCCTACTGTTGTTTACCTCTTTATTATAGGTTGCAGGATACCAGAAACCTTCCCTAACGCGGGAAAGAAGATATCCTGCAATGCGCGTGATACCGCAAAATTGATGGTGCGATGTACTTAGTTCATGCTAATTGCATCGCCAACTGAATAGAAATCGCCATACTTTCCGCTTTCGCTTTGCCCGTCCAGGCGATATCAAACGCCGTACCGTGATCAGCGGATGTGCGGATGAACGGCAATCCGGCCGTAATATTCACCCCATCATAGAACCCCAGCAGCTTGAGCGGAATATGACCTTGATCGTGATACATCGCCACCACCATGTCATATTGACCTTCATACGCCTGTAAATAGACGGTATCCGGCGGGCATGGGCCATAGACAGCGATACCTTTGGCTTTCATCGCTTCAACGGCAGGCGACACGATCGCGATCTCTTCATCACCAAACAGCCCGTTTTCCCCTGCATGTGGATTCACGCCCGCCACGGCGATACGCGGATGGGTAAACCCGACACGCTTGAGGAACACATCCGCCATAGCGATCACCGTTTCTACGCGATCCCGATTCAGGGTATCCAGAAATTTCCGCAGCGCGATGTGCGTGGAAACATGAATGACTTTCAATTTATCGGTGTACAGCACCATCGCATAGTCACGGCTGTTGGTTAGCTTCGCCAGCAGTTCAGTATGACCGGGATAAAGATGCCCTGCCGAATGCAACGCTTCTTTATTCAGCGGCGCAGTGGCAATCGCATGGACCTCACCCGCCATCGCCAATGCGGTCGCTTTCTTGATGCAGCGGTAAGCCAAATCGCCCGCCTGCGCCTGAACAACCCCCGGTTTTAGCGACTGCGGATCTTGCAGCGGTTCATCAATGATGTTGATCACACCCGGCGCAAAAACGGCATCAGCCGGTTTATCAATAATTTTTAGCTCCGCAGCGGGCACCACATTCAGCGCCAGAATACGACGCAATGTCTGTACACACCCGACGACCACGACGGGTGCGCCAGTAAGCTCGCCTTCAGCCAGAGATTTGATAATAATTTCCGGCCCAATCCCTGCCGGATCCCCCATCGTTACCGCAATTGTTTTACTCACTGACCTTCTCCTCAATAAAACGTAAAATATCGAGCAAAGTCGTTTCGTTGCCAAAACCCCCTGCTTTCGTCATGACAGGGATCGTGCCGATCACACTGTTTAGCAGATACCCCCAGGGCACGCAGGATGCAATTTGCCCTTTAATCTGAAAACCGGTCGCGCCCAACGCGGTCGCCACAGCAATCGCGATATCACCACCGGACAAATACAACCCGCCTGGCAAACAACGGTTTACACCGCTCGCTTGCAGACGGTCTGTGGCTTGAATAATCCTGTGTGTCAGTTCTCCCAAATAGTGGCTAATCGTTTCTCCAAGCTGCTGTCGGCTAAGCTCAAGGTGTTGACACAGCGTATCGATCTCGAAACGTTGATTCTCGTTGTGACAGGTACGAATAATGCAGTGCTGGCCGCTTATCAGCGCGTTTACCGCCGCCTGACGGTGCAATGCCATGTGCTGTTCTGCTGAGTTCGCGGAAAAGATCGCGTTGATATCCACGTCAACCAACATGACATCACTACGCGAGGTAACGGCAGCCATCTGTTTTTGAGCGATATCACTCATTGATCCCACAATGGCCAGCAGCGGCCTGATGTTTTTACGGGTAAAATTCAGCGTGCGTGCCAGCGCTTCGCTCACCCCTGCCGACCCAACCAGCAGGGGGCGGAACGGCAGCGCTTGAGCGGCCTGAATGATCTTCGTCAAATCATCGTGCTCCTCTGAGTCAAGAATAATCAAACGGGCACCCTCATCCGCTAGTTGCTGTAAACGACGAGCCAACCCGTCCTGACGCACCTCAGCCAGATGGACTTCTACCGTTGGCAACGTCGTTTGCTCTGCCAAACGTGCCGCAATAGAGGCGGATACCACGGGGGTTTTGGGATCGCTGGCAAATTCTGTTTCTGTCAACTTGCGCCCTTTCACCCAGACTTCACCGCTTCGGGTGATGCGTCCTAACGTTGGTGACGCTGCCGCAATCAGTGCGCAGGGTGTTTCTGCTACAGACAGGGCAGCGGCGATTTCTGCACCCAGATTGCCCCGCAAGGTTGAGTCGATCTTCTTGATAATCCAACCCTCTCCGCCTGCTAGCCGCCAGGCTTTGACCGCAGCGGCAGTACGCTGGAAAGCCATCTCTTCCTGTGTCGCCCGGCTATCGGTGTTAATCACCACTACATCATCCAACAAATCCGCATGCAGTTTATTCACATCAAATATCACGCTAACCCGTGCGCCATGCGATGCCAGCCCAACGCCTGCATCATTGGCCCCCGTAAAATCATCTGCGACAACCACTACCCGTCCTGCGGATTGCTGCACGTTTGGCATGTTCGTTTCCAGTTTATGATTACCTTGAAATGATTATATTAAATCACGATTGATTATATGTGAGCAATATCAAATTATTTAAAAGGAATTTCCCCTATAAATTATCACCACGATATGGGAGATGACGTTTTTCATGACTAAAAACGAGTCAATTGACTGAAAATAATCACCTTCACCGCGATTATCGAGATAACGATATCGCCGGGCACAGAAGAGAAAAGGTAATAAGCATGAACATCAATAGCACGATCCTCAGCGGTTATCGGGTTCTTCAGGACATCACTCACCTGTTGGCAGGGAAACAGCACGTTTTATTTGTCACCGACAAAAACATCGTCGGCCTGCCTGACGTTCAGGCGTTAATTGCACACGTCAAACAAGCCGTGCCACAGGTTTTGTTGGTTGATAATGTGCCTGCCGAGCCGAGCCAGCACGATGTCGCTCAGATTCTTCGCCAACTCACACAAACTCAAACCGATCTGGTGATGGGGGTGGGCGGTGGCAGCGTTCTCGATGTCGCTAAACTGCTTTCCGTACTCTGTGCGGGTGATGAAAGCGTCACACTGGATGGCCTGCTGGCAGGGGAAAAACCGACTCGCCGCACGACATCGATGCTTATCCCCACCACGGCGGGAACAGGTTCAGAAGCCACGCCGAATGCGATTCTGGCGATCCCGGAAAAAGAAACCAAAGTCGGGATTATTACGCCAGTGATGCTGCCGGACTATGTGGCGCTGGTGCCGGAACTGACCATCAGCATGCCAGCGCATATCGCCGCCTCAACGGGTATCGATGCCCTCTGTCACCTGATTGAATGCTTTACTTCAACCATCGCTAACCCCGTCAGCGACAACTACGCGCTCATTGGCCTGAAAAAGCTATTTGCCAGCCTCGAAACCTCCGTGCGCGAGCCGAACAACATGGAAGCCAAGCTGAACATGCTGTGGGCGTCCTATTACGGCGGGGCTGCCATTGCGCACTCGGGTACACATCTGGTTCACGCCATGTCTTATCCGCTGGGTGGCAAATATCACCTCCCCCATGGCGTGGCGAACGCCATCCTGCTCGCGCCGTGCATGCGTTTCGTACAGGACGCCGCACAGGACAAATTCGCCCAGGCGTATGACCTGCTGCCAGATGCCGATCTGACGCTCAGTACCGCAGAAAAAGCGCAGGCGCTGGTGGCCTACTTCAGCGCGTTGGTCAAACGCCTCAACCTTCCCAATACCTTACAGCAGCTCGGCGTGGAAAAAGATCATCTGCCCTATCTGGTCGAGGCCGCGTTACAGGTTCAGCGCCTGATGAAAAACGTGCCGACACAGGTCAGTGCCGACGATGTTCGTAAGGTTTATCTGACCCTGTTTTAACGCACAGAGAGTCAGATAGCACACGGTTACGTTTCATCTTTTGAGTCTGTTTTATGAGGAAAAAACAATGAGTAAAAAAATAGCTGGCGTACTCACCGCCATCGTCACGCCGTTTGATAGCCAGGGCGAATTCAACCCGGCCGCCATGCGCCTTCAGGTTCAACGCCAGATGCGCTATGGCAACGGAATTTTCTGTAACGGCACCAACGGCGAATTTTTCGTTCTGCACACCGATGAAAAAGTCGCCGTCACGGAAACCTGCGTGGATGAAGTGGCCGGAAAAGTACCGGTTGTCGGCCATATCGGTGAAATCTCCACGCGGGAAACCATCAAGCTCGGCAAACGCATTGCCGCGCTGGGCGTCGATGCCGTTTCGGTCATCACCCCGTATTTCATCCCGCTCAAACAGGAAGAACTGATCGCTCACTACACCGCAGTCGCCGATGCGCTGACGGTGCCGGTGTTTCTCTACAACATTCCAGCACGTACGGGGAATACGCTGGCACCGGAAACCGTACGCACGCTGGCGGATCACCCAAATATCATCGGCATTAAAGACAGCGCAGGCAGTTATGAAAGCCTGAGTAGTTATTTGCAGGCGGTGAAAGGCGTACCGGGTTTCAACGTGCTGAATGGCCCCGACTCGCTGATTCATCAGGGTTTTGTTGACGGCTGCTCCGCCTGTATTTCCGGGCTGGCAAACGTGGCGCCGGAACCAATCAGCCAGATCTGGCACCGCTTCCATGCTGGTGATGTTGAAGGTTCTCGTCAGGCGCAAGAACAGGTGGCCGAACTGCGTAAAACACTGTACGCCATCGCGTTCTCACCGGCGGTGGTAAAGAAAGCGCTAACGCTCATGGGCGAAGATGTCGGCGTCAGCCGCTATCCGATCCAATTTTCCACACAGGATGAAGACAACATCCGCCACATCCTTGATCGCTTACTTAATTAACACATTTATCTGGCGGCGCAATGCCTTCCATTGTGCCGCATTGACCAACACCAAAAGGAAAACAGAGATGAAAGTTATTTCAACCTCACCTTCTTTTGCCAAATACGATCATTCCCCCATCAGCGCACTGGAAGAACAAGGTTTTGAACTCGTTGCGTTACCGGCTGATGCACCATTAGAAACGTTGATTCCCCATCTTAACGATGCAGTCGCCATGATTGTGGCTTTCACTGAAATTAACGACGCACTGCTTCAGCATGCACCACACCTGAAAATTGTCTGTAAGCACGGTGTTGGGGTAGACAATATCGACCTTATGGCAACCCAAGCTCGCAATATTTTTGTTACCAATGTTCCCAATGCCAATAAACATGCCGTTGCCGATTTTGCATTTTCATTATTGCTCAATTGCGCAAGACAACTTTCTCAGGCAGAGAAACAGACACGAGCAGGAGACTGGCCGCGTATTTTCGCAACGGATGCCTATGGGAAAACCTTAGGTATTGTAGGATTAGGCAATATTGGAAAACAGGTCGCATTACGTGCCCGTGGTTTTAATATGCGCGTACTCGCTTATGATTTTTATCCCGATAAAGATTTTGCAGAAAGAAATAATATTGAATTGGTGGATATCGACACATTAACGGCAGAAAGTGACTTTATCACACTCCACACGCCACTCACAGATGAAACTCACCATCTCTTTGACGCAGAAAGATTAAACAATATGAAAGAGAGCGCCTATTTAATTAATGTTTCTCGTGGCGGAGTGGTGAATGAAGAAGCACTCTATCATGCGTTAAAGGAAGGAAAAATAGCCGGAGCCGCGGCAGATGTTTTTGAGCATGAACCTATTAAAGAACACCCTCTTTTCAGTCTGGATAATTTTATTCCGACATCACATATCGCGGGATATACCGATGGTGCAATCAGTGCGATAGGCACACATTGCGTTGAACAAATTATTAATCATGTTATTCATCAACAACGCCCCTTAAATGTGATGAATAACATGTAATTTCATTCCTCTGTGCTCTACATCATCTAATAGAAACATCACAATAAAGGATGAAAAATCATCATGAATAACCCCCTGACAAAAAAAACGTCAATACGCTGGTGGGTAGCGGCATTAATGTGGTTGGCTATCGCCATTAACTATATCGACAGAACGGTGCTTTCCGCCGCAGCCCCACATTTAATCAGCGAATTACATTTAACGCCGGAAATGATGGGCTTCATCATGGCCGCCTTTTTCTGGTCATATTCGCTGTTACAGATCCCCGCGGGTTGGTTTGCCGATCGCTTTGGACAAAAGAAAGGGCTGGGTTTAGCCGTCGCCTGGTGGTCTATCGCCACATCTGCCATGGGGCTAGCGACAGGGTTCAAATCTCTGCTCGGTCTGCGTATTGCGCTTGGTATCGGTGAAGCCGCGGCTTATCCAAGCAATGCGGGAATTGCTGCAAAATGGTTCCCAGATCGTGAGCGCGCAACGATTTCAGGGCTGTTTGATAGCGCCTCAAAATTTGGTGGTGCCGTTGCCATGCCATTGATAGTCTGGATGATTTACATGGTCGATTGGCGCTGGACTTTTGCTATCATTGGCTCAGTCGGTATACTTTGGGTTATTGCCTGGTATTTTATTTATGCAGAAAACCCAGAAGACCATAAGAGAATAAGCAAAGCCGAAGTGGACTATATTCGTAATGGTCAACGACAAAAACACGGAACCAATACCGTATTACCAATGAAGTGGTATCAGCTACTGCGCTATCGTAATATCTGGGCAATGTGCTTAGGCTTCTTCACTATCAACTATACGTCTTATTTCTTTATTACCTGGTTGCCGACTTATCTGGTTCAGGAAAAAGGAATGGATTTTATTAAAATGGGGTTTATCGCCGCACTTCCATTATTATCAGGTATGATAATCGAGGTATTCGCCGGCTGGGCTTCCGACAAGATTGCGCATAAAAAAATATTATCTCTGACAGCCACCCGAAAATTATTCCTCACCATTGGTTTACTCATGGCTTTATGTATTGGTTTCGCACCTTTTACAGACTCTGTTGTTATTACGGTCATCTTATTATGTATCGCTAAATCGGGTACAACCGTCGCAGCCTCACAGGTGTGGGCATTACCGGGTGATGTTGCACCCAAAAATATGGTCTCGATTGTCGCGGGTTTACAAAATACCGTATCCAATTTGGGTGGTGCCGTTGGGCCAATTATTACTGGTGCAATCGTTGCGGCGACAGGTTCGTTTACCTACGCGCTCGTGTTCTCAGCGGCACTCGTATTGCTGGGTATAATAAATTACTTATTCCTGATGGGAAAAGTAGAGCCTATTCAGACAAAGGAAAACAATAAAACGTTGAATCCCGCTTTCTGAAGATAAGGCGATAATGCGTTATATCGATTATTTTTCATGATATAGGCCAAGCCAACGGGAACCGTTGGCTTGGGTCATCATCCCCCCATTCCTGGCGTGCCGTTGTGGAATCGTATGAGATTAACCACTCACTCAAGTCGTACCGTTTCTATCCCTTGTTAACTGCTAGCGCGGGGTTCAAAGATAAACTTCACCTTTTCCACTACAGGTGGGTGTTCGTCGTTATCCATCATAGCAAGCACCAGACGCCCGACCTCCGCCCCCAACTTTTCATAATCAAGCCGCATCGCGGTTAGCGCAGGAAACGTATGCTCACATTGCTCAGAACCATCCAGACAGGCAATCGCCAGATCGTAAGGGACTTTCATCAAACGACGCTGGCATTCAAACAGCGCCCCCAACGCAATTTCCTCATGGCTACAGATAATCGCGTCCAGTTCCGGCTGGTTTTGCAGTAGTTCCGTCATCGCACAGCGGCCAAACTGTAGGCTGGGTGGCTCTGGGATCGTAATTTTCAAATCCGCATTGTGATAGTGCGCCAGCATGGCTTTGTTCCAGCCGTTAAGTTGCTGTTTTTGCAAGCGGTTATCCGTATGCGCACCGATATAAGCCACATGCCGATATCCCTTTTCCAGCAGGGAGATCGTCAATTGCTCCGCGGCTTCCGCAAGGGCGATATCAATAGTGATATGGGTACTCAGCGCGGCAGCGCCGGACACATTCACCGTAATGACGTTGCTGGCCTGTATGATGTCCTGAGTACGCTGTGAGAGCTGCGCACTGAACAGCACCAGCGCGGCTGGCCGCTGCTGCAAGAGTTTTTCCACCATGCCCGCTTCAGTGTGCTGGCGGTATTCATGACAGCCCATGATTAACGAAACATGATGTTTACCAACCACCTGTTGTAATGCTTGCACAAAACGAACGCTGGCGCGATCTTGCTGGAAAGGGTACAGCACCGCAATAGTGGGCTGATAGGCAGAGGCCAACGTACCGGCGGCACGGTTCGGTACATAGCCCAGCGTTTTTATCGCGTCATTGATTTTCTTCTGCGTGGCATCGGAAACCAGCCCCGGCTCCCGTAACGCCCGGGAAACCGTCATCGCGCCGACCCCCACATGGTGCGCAATGTCCTGTAGCGTCACGCGATGCGTGCTCTCGGTTAACATGCTGGCTTCTTGATTCGGCTCGTAGCCTAAGGTTCTGGCGGCCAGTTCCACTTTGCTACGTAATTTCTCAGAGACCTGATCGGGTTTACGCATTACGCGTGATACGGTCATCGTCCCGACCCCCGCGTAGTCGGCGACATCCTGTAGCGTAACCTTACCGGTACTGCGACGCTTACGCATACTCATTTCCCCTTCATTCATCATTTTCTCAGCGCACAGCCGCGATAAAAACCTGTTGATTCATTGCCTTGATTTCTCTCTGCCCCACTTGAATGATTCGACATCGTCCGAACATGCTGAATCATTCACCCCCTATCATCGCCATCCCCAATGTGCCTGCGTCAACACCGGACAACAAATAATCACCCCGCTTATGCAAAGCCGCTCACAGTTAATGATAGAAATATCAGTTAGCGCTACCTTTTTAGATATCAATCACATTATTTTCGCAATCGGCACACTATTCTGCATTCAAAATAATACAGAAGTGACCCCAATGCTTAACACTTTACTCACACCAGACGTTGTTCAGATTTTACCTGCCTGTGATGACTGGCGTCACGCTATCGCCTTGTCCTGTCAGCCTTTATTGGATAACGGTGCCATCGAACCCAGCTATGTTGAGGCGATCTATCGCTCTCATGAAGCCATCGGCCCTTACTATGTCGTCGGCCCGGGAATTGCCATGCCGCATGCTCGACCGGAAGACGGCGTGAACCAACTCGCCGTTAGCCTGACGCTGATTCGTGACGGCGTCGTTTTCCATTCGGAAGACAACGATCCCGTGTATTTGCTGATTGTTCTGGCCGCCACAGACAGCAATAGCCACATCGATATTATTTCACAGCTCGCTCAGTTGTTCGACACACCTGATGATGTCGCTGCGTTACGCCACGCGACGAACGTAGAACAGGTGCTTTCCGTTATTTCTCGTTATTAATCGCCACCAGAGGACACATGATGAAAATTACAGTCGTATGCGGTAACGGCCTGGGAACCAGCCTGATGATGGAAATGAGCATTAAAAACATCGTTAAAGAACTCGGCGTGGTTGCTGACGTGGATCACGTAGATTTAGGTTCAGCGAAAGGCACAGCCAGCGACATTTTTGTTGGCACCAAAGACATTGCCGACCAGCTCGTCGCACAGGCGGTAGGGGGAAAAATTGTTTCCCTGAATAACATGATCGATAAAGTGGCGATGAAAGAACGCCTGTCGATCGCCCTGACAGAACTTGGTGCCTTATAAGCAGGAGATCAAAAATGGAGTTCTTCCGTTTTTTAATGAGTGATGTGCTATCTGAACCCTCAATACTCGTTGGTTTAATCGCGCTTATTGGTCTGATTGCCCAGAAAAAAGACGCCACGGAATGCATCAAAGGCACGGTGAAAACCGTGATGGGCTTTCTGATCCTCGGCGCTGGCGCCAGCCTGATCGTGTCATCGCTAGGGGATTTCGCCGAGATTTTCCACCACGCGTTTGGTATCGCCGGGGTCGTGCCCAACAATGAAGCGATTGTCGCCGTTGCGCAAAAGAACTTCGGCACCGAGATGGCGATGATCATGTTTTTCGCGATGGTGATTAATATCGCGATCGCCCGCTTCACACCGTGGAAATACATTTTCCTGACCGGCCACCACACGCTGTTTATGTCGATGATGGTGGCCGTGATTCTGGCAACAGCAGGTATGAAAGGCGTGCTGCTGATTACCGTTGGGTCGCTGGTGGTGGGGGTGTCGATGGTGCTGTTCCCCGCCATTATTCACCCGTATATGAAGAAAGTAACAGGCTCGGATGACGTCGCTTTTGGTCACTTTTCGGCAATATCACAGTTGCTGTCGGCCTTTATCGGCAGCAAATGGGGTAATAAAGAGAAATCAACCGAGGATATGGAAGTTCCAAAGAGCCTGCTGTTCCTGCGTGATACGCCCGTCGCCATCGCCTTTACCATGTTTTTCATCTTTATTTTCACCTGCCTGTTTGCTGGCCCGGAAGCAGTGAAGACGATGAACGCTGGCGGGAAGAACTGGTTCATGTTTTCGCTGATTCAATCCATTACCTTTGCCGCTGGCGTGTATATCGTGCTGCAAGGCGTACGTATGGTGATTGCAGAAATCGTGCCCGCGTTTAAAGGTATTTCGGACAAACTGGTGCCGAATGCGAAGCCTGCATTAGATTGCCCAGTGGTGTTCCCCTATGCGCCGAATGCCGTTCTGGTCGGCTTTCTGAGTAGCTTTGCGGCTGGAGTGATTGGGATGGTGGTGCTCTACCTGATGGGGTTGACCGTGATCATTCCCGGCGTCGTACCGCACTTCTTCGTCGGCGCAGCGGCAGGAGTCTTCGGTAACGCCACCGGCGGGCGCCGCGGTGCCATCTTAGGCGCGTTTGCCAACGGATTGCTGATTACCTTCCTGCCTGTTTTCCTGCTACCAGTGTTGGGCAGTATCGGACTCGCGAACACCACATTCAGTGACTCTGACTTCGGCGCGGTGGGTATCCTGCTGGGTATTATTGTGCGCTAAGCGTCACAGTATTGAGGTCATCCGACACACTGGTCTTCGTTAACAGGGGAAATGATGGAGTTTTATTTAGATACGGCTGATGTGGCCACAGTAGAACGGCTTGCTGGCGTGTTGCCGATTAAAGGCGTGACCACCAACCCGAGTATTATCGCACGCGGGCCATCCGATATTTATACCGTGTTACGGGATATGCAGGCCGTTATCGGCGCGGAAGGACAGCTATTCGCTCAGGTGATGTCTCGCGATGCGAAGGGGATGGTAGAAGAAGCATTGAAACTCAGGGCGGTCATTCCTTCTTTAGTCGTCAAAATACCGGTCACACACGCAGGCTTAAGTGCGATTAAGCAATTGACGGTATTGGATGTTCCCACCCTCGGCACCGCCGTATACGGTGCGGGACAAGGGTTTTACGCCGCGCTGGCGGGGGCGAGCTATATCGCGCCTTACGTCAACCGCATCGATGCTCAGGGTGGAGATGGGATTGCGCTGGTGAAAGAGTTGCAAACCCTGATTAACCTGCACTGCCCGCACACTCAGGTGCTGGCAGCTAGCTTCAGGACGCCGCGTCAGGTACTGGATTGCCTGCTGGCTGGGTGTCAGGCCATTACCGTTGACCCTGCCGTCGCCGAGCTATTCCTGCAAGATCCGGCGGTTGACGATGCACTTAACCGGTTCGCTCATGACTGGCAGACACGTTTCGGTCATACCGATTTGGGCTGATCACCCTATATACCCCGTCACACAATAAATCAGTACATCCTACTGCTCACTCAGTGCATCAACTGAGTGAGCATAAAAAATACTTATGTAAATTGAAGTATTCGAGTTCGGTGACCACCTGAGCGATCACCTTCAATCGGACGGCAATTACGCAGAATTATTTACAGAGTCCGAACTCGCGGTATTTTTCCACCAGCGTCAGAAAATCGTCCAAACCACACAGCGACAGGCTCTCTTCATCATAATAACTCATGCCCTCCTCCAGCTCATCCGTAGTGAAAGACAGTTGATTCGCCTGCACCATCACTTCTTCTTCATCCAGCAACAGCGTGTATTCATGCCCGACGCGCCGCCATTGCCGCTCAGTGCCGGCAACAGAACGTGCAGCCTCTTCTACATCAGCCAATATCGCTAGTTGGCCTTTCACTTCTTCATTGAACCAGTGGCCAATCGCTTCATGTCCCATCGACATACGAACGATGACCTGACCCGTCACATCCCGCAAAAATTCATAGTCCATGATGCCATCCTCACTGTGATGTTTCTTCTGTTCAGTGTAGTCACCTCTGTCCCCTGCCGTCGTGATGCACCTTCACCTTTGATGCGTATCTGTTGTAACCAGGCAAGCAGGCAGAAAAAAAGGAGGCACAAGGCCTCCTTCGGTGTAGAGCTGCGAACTATAGCGAGTTAGACGGTCGTCTGGAAGATCACACCATCGGCTTTCTCGGTATATTGACCCAACTGGTCAAAATTCAGATAGCGATAGGTGTCTTGCGCGGTTTTATCCACCTGCGACATGTAGGTCTGGTACTCTTCTGAGGTCGGCAAACGCCCCAGCAGCGAGGCTACCGCAGCCAGTTCGGCAGATGCCAGATACACGTTGGCACCGGTTCCCAAACGGTTCGGGAAGTTACGGGTCGAAGTCGAAACCACCGTCGCACCATCCGCTACGCGCGCCTGGTTCCCCATACACAGCGAGCAGCCAGGGATCTCGATACGCGCCCCGCTCTTACCAAACACGCTGTAGTAACCTTCTTCCGTTAGCTGTGCCGCATCCATCTTGGTCGGCGGTGCCACCCACAGACGGGTCGGCAGTTGGCCTTTGTGGCTATCCAGCAGTTTACCAGCCGCACGGAAGTGCCCGATGTTGGTCATACAAGAACCGATGAAGACCTCATCGATCTTCTCGCCCTGCACATCAGACAACCAGCGCGCATCATCTGGATCGTTTGGCGCGCACAGAATCGGCTCTTTGATATCGGCCAGATCGATCTCGATCACCGCTGCATACTCGGCATCGGCATCGGCTTCCAGCAGTTGCGGATCGGCCAGCCATTTTTCCATACCCTGAATACGACGTTCCAGCGTACGACGATCGCCGTAGCCTTCAGAGATCATCCACTTCAGCAGCACGATGTTGGAGTTCAGATACTCGATGATCGGTTCTTTATCCAGCTTGATGGTACAACCCGCCGCAGAACGCTCCGCCGAGGCATCGGTCAGTTCAAACGCCTGCTCGACTTTCAGATCCGGCAGACCTTCGATCTCGAGAATACGACCAGAGAAAATGTTCTTCTTACCTTTCTTCTCAACGGTCAGCAGGCCTTGCTTGATGGCATACAGCGGAATGGCGTGAACCAGATCGCGCAGGGTAATCCCCGGCTGCATTTTGCCTTTAAAGCGCACCAGAACAGATTCTGGCATATCCAGCGGCATCACGCCCGTCGCGGCAGCAAACGCCACCAGACCAGAACCCGCCGGGAAAGAGATACCGATTGGGAAACGGGTATGGGAGTCACCGCCCGTACCCACGGTATCTGGCAGCAACATGCGGTTCAACCAGGAGTGAATAACGCCATCGCCGGGACGCAGCGAAACACCGCCACGGTTCATGATGAAATCAGGCAGCGTGTGGTGCGTGGTCACGTCAACCGGCTTCGGATAGGCCGCAGTGTGACAGAATGACTGCATCACCAGATCGGCAGAGAAGCCCAGACAGGCCAGATCTTTCAGCTCATCGCGAGTCATCGGCCCGGTGGTATCCTGTGAACCTACCGAGGTCATCTTCGGTTCGCAGTATTCGTCAGGGCGAATGCCCGCGACGCCACAGGCGCGCCCTACCATTTTCTGCGCCAGCGAGAAGCCTTTTTTGCTGGCTTCCACCGCTTTGGAAATACGGAACACATCGCTGTGCGGCAAGCCCAGAGACTCACGCGCTTTGGAGGTCAGCCCGCGGCCGATAATCAGCGGAATACGGCCACCGGCGCGCACTTCATCCAGCAATACGTCGGTCTTCAGCGCAAATGTCGCCAGCACCTCATTGGTGTCATGGCGGCGTACTTCGCCTTCATACGGGTAGATATCAATCACATCGCCCATATTCAGATCGTTCACATCCACTTCGATCGGCAGCGCACCCGCATCTTCCATGGTGTTGAAGAAGATCGGGGCGATCTTGCCGCCCAGCACCACGCCACCGCCGCGTTTGTTTGGAACGTGAGGGATGTCTTCACCCATGAACCACAGCACGGAGTTGGTCGCCGATTTACGCGACGATCCTGTACCGACGACGTCACCGACGTAAGCCAGTGGAAAGCCTTTCTTGTTCAGTTCTTCGATCTGTTTGATCGGGCCTACCGCGCCAGGTTGATCGGGATCGATACCTTCACGGGCGTTTTTCAGCATCGCCAGCGCGTGCAGGGGAATATCAGGGCGTGACCAGGCATCAGGTGCCGGAGACAGGTCATCCGTGTTAGTTTCACCCGTGACTTTAAAGACGGTAACGGTAATTTTTTCCGCCAGTTTCGGGCGGGACAGGAACCACTCGGCATCAGCCCAGGATTGGATCACTTTCTTCGCGTGCGGATTGCCTGCTTTCGCTTTCTCTTCCACATCGTAGAAGTTATCAAACATCAGCAACGTATGGGACAGCGCTTCAGCGGCGATAGGCGCCAGCTTCTCGTTGTCTAACGCGTCAATCAGTGGATGGATGTTATAGCCCCCCTGCATGGTGCCCAGCAGTTCAACCGCTTTCTCCTGAGTGACCAACGGGGACGTGGCCTCGCCTTTGGCAACAGCAGCCAGAAAACCTGCCTTTACATAGGCAGCTTCATCAACGCCGGGGGGAACACGGTTAACCAGCAGGTCAAGCAATGCTTCTTCTTCGCCCGCGGGGGGATTCTTGAGTGACTCAACCAGCGCGGCCATCTGCGTGGCATCTAACGGTTTAGGAACAATCCCCTGCGCAGCCCGGTCGGCTACGTGCTTACGATATTCTTCTAGCACGACGTTCTCCTCGCTCTCATTGTCTTCATTATGCCCGGCGCTCTTGTTCCCACTTGTGGTGTCCATGCCTGGGTGTCAGCGTGTGGATGTAAGGTAGCAGAGTGTCCGGTCCAGCCTCGTCAGCATATCAGGATTTAAATTGATTGTTAATTCGTTCACATAATAGCAACATTAATTTTTATTCAACTGCGCGATGTGCCCCATTTCACTATCACTGAAACATGCCGACATCAGCAGAATAGCATGTCCCTGACGACGCACACTAACTATGCCGAGTTAACCATATAATATGTGGGCTTTTAACAATATGGCATGATTAATCATCATTAGGTGGCGCAGTAATAATCAGAATGTTCGCAATAGAGTCTGGAAAAGTGTTAACAGATGATAAAAGCCTCGGGCAGCGATGCCGGATGACTTCTTTGATAATAGGAACAGACTCCATGAAGATAAAACGGTATCTGCAAATGGTTTCCCTCACTGCCTTCGCGTTCACCGCATCCGTCTATGCCGCGCCTATCGAGCTGGAGGGTATCGGTTTAACACGCGATATTCCCTGTAATGGCAATGATGTCACTATTTCAGGCAACAGCAATCACATCGTACTCACAGGCCAATGTGGCAACATCTCCGTCATGGGTTCCGAGCACAAGGTTACATTCGATTCTGCGACTTCGCTGACCGTGACCGGTGCAGAGATCGACGTCACGGGTCAATCAACGGGCGACCTGATCGTCGCAACGTATAAAAACACGATCCGCACCCACATCATTGCCGGCAATAAGCCAGCAAAGGTGAATGTGACGGGGACGGAACATCAAATCGATCTGGATTTTAAAGGTCCCGCCGTTGTCTCCTTCAATGGCATCAGCAACCAGCTCTCATGGGGAGGAGCAGAACCGCGACTCTCTTCTAGCGGTGCCAATAACGTTATCAAACAAAAACCATGACTTGCTGCCCTTCCTTTGCCGACCAACCACGAGGGTGCCCGGCAAACGCGGCCCTGACGCATAGAGACATCAAATAAAAACGCCACAGGATTTCCCGTGGCGTTGATGATGAAGCAACAACGTTAAAGCTTAGAACGACGTCTTCACACTGACAAAGAAAGTCCGTCCCGGTTCGTTATAGGTTGCCGCCCCTGCGCCCGCAATAGTGACAATACCATTATTCACCACATCCTGCGCGTTACCCGCACGGAACAGGCGTTTATCAAACAGGTTCTCTACACCGCCCGTCACGCTCAGGTTCTTGTTAAACTGATAGGTACTGCTCAATCCGAACAGCGCATAAGGGCTTAACTCATTGGTGGCGCTTCCTGTCACACGCTCACCTTTGTAGTTATACATCTTCGGCTTCTGGCGACCATACCAGGTTACATCGGCCAGGAAAGAAAGCTTCTCCGTCGCCTGCCAGTCTACCGATGAGTTCAGGGTAAATTCCGGCGTGATCGACAGATAATCGCCCGTGGTTTTATTCTTCGACTCCAGCATCCAGGTCAGGTTGTTACGCCAATTGATCGTCTCCGTGACGGGAACGGTCAGATTTCCTTCCAGTCCCTGAATGACGGCTTTCGGCACATTGCTCCACTGGAAGATATTGGCGTTGGCATATTGCGCATTCGTCCCGCCCACCGCGTTACCGATAACCGTGTTGCCAGACTCAATCTTGTTGCGGTAATCGTTATGGAAGTAGGTGATGCCCGCGATCAAACCATCACGGTGAAACTCCAGACCAATTTCTTTATTCAGGCTGGTTTCCGCCTTCAGATCTTCATTACCGATCAGGTAGCAAGATGTGCCGCCGGAGCAACCCTGCCCGCGACTGTAAAGGATATAGTTTTCGTTAGTCTGGTATAGATTCGGTGCTTTGTAAGCCCGGGCGATACCTAACTTCAGCGTATAATCATCACCCAGTTCTTGCGACAGGTTGAGCGACGGGCTCCAGTTGGTGCCAGCCGTGCTGTGATGATCGACACGCAGCGCTGGCGTCAGCATGGTACTTTGCGTCAGTTGGATATTATCTTCCACAAAGGCAGAAGCCAGACGGGCAGACGATTTCTCATTACGCCCGCTGCTGCTAAGCGAACCGACACTCCCCGCTTCGGTTGTGGTTTGCGTGTTAGAAACCGGATCCGTCATGTTCTGCTCGTTCCACTCAAGGCCGAACGTGAGTACCTGATCGACCCAGAGATTAAGCGGAACATTCACTTCATTGTGCGCGGTGAAGTTATCAAGTTTGATGGTTCTGAAGGTATCTGCTGCGGAAAACAGTCCTTCGGTTCCGCCAGCCAATCCTTCCAGAATACGGGCATTGCGCGTACGTTCATATTGCAGATACGACGTAGAGCTGACGCCACTGTCCCAGTAACCACGATGCGTGACCGCAAAATTCTGACGATACATGCGGTTGGTTTCCTTGCCATAATTACTGGTGACAAGCGCATTGGTATTGGTATTTTGCGTATCGCCCGCATAGATATTACCCTGGCGACTGTAACCCGCTTCGAACTCCAGCGCCTGCTGTTGGGTCATATCCCAGCGCAGCAGGCCGTTGATATCTTTATTACGCACCCCTTCGCGCCCGGCAGGCAACGAGCTAGCCTGATTTCCCGCCCGTGCAGACTGGTGCCCTTCGTTAATATCGCTCGCATCCGCCTGAGTCTTATTCAGATTACCGAACAAACGGAAGCTCAGGCTATCAGTCAGGCCGCCCATCAGGCTGAAATCAGTACGTTTGGTCGCCCCTTCTGAGCGATGCTCCGGCGCGTTCAGATAGGTATTCCAGGTTCCGTGCCATTCTTGCGTTGGCTGCTTAGTAATGATGTTGACTACACCGCCCGCCGCACCGTTACCATAGCGTGCCGCCGCTGGGCCGCGCAGCACCTCAATACGCTCCACCATATCGGCAGGCACCCAGTTAGTGTCACCACGGGTGTCGCGCTCGCCGCGCCACCCGTAGCGTACGGCCGTACG
>NZ_JSXC01000048.1 GCF_000803215.1 Pectobacterium fontis | reverse complement strand
CCGCCTTATTGGCGGTGTTGTCATTTTAGGTCGATTCTCATTTCTTTTTATCCCCGCCAATTTAAGTCATGTTCATCTGCTATTATCGCCATAATCATCTGCTACATAATTATTCAACTAATAGCATATTTTTCGTCCCCTTAATTTATTGCGCGATCGTATTTATTCATCTTTCGTTTGCCAACAGCCATCAGAAATATCTATTTCTATTAAACAACTCCCATAACCAAATTGAATAAATTATGAATTTAAATTCAAAAAAACTGCTCATGTTTATGATAATGTTACAATTTGAAAGTTTGTATTGCTTTTATGTTTCTTCCTGTTAAATTTCGCCGGATTAACACGTTACCGATCTGATAAGGAGCCTATCACTATGCTTTGGCGTAATACTTCTTCTCGTTATGGCCATATCAGCATTCTTTTGCACTGGATTGCAGCGTTAACCGTTTATGGCATGTTCGCTTTAGGGTTGTGGATGGTCACATTAGGGTACTACAACGTCTGGTATCACCGAGCCCCAGAAATTCACAAAGCTATTGGCGTGCTGTTCTTTGCCATCCTGATCTTTCGCGTGATGTGGCGTTTTATCTCCCCGCCGCCTCCGCCGTTGAAAAGTTACTCCACATTGACCCGCGTCAGCGCGACGCTGGTTCATATTGCGCTTTATGTCATTCTTTTCGCCATTCTCATTAGTGGATATCTGATTTCCACTGCCGAAGGGCATGCAATTTCAGTTTTTGGCTGGTTTTCTATTCCGGCCATTGTCAGCGGCTTGACGGATCAGGCCGATATAGCAGGCGACGTGCATCTTTATCTTGCGTGGGCGGTGGTTGCCCTATCAGCGCTGCACGGTTTAGCCGCATTAAAACACCACTTTATCGATGGTGATAACACGTTGAAACGGATGTTAGGCCGCAACGTTCCTTAACTTTCTGGATTTATGGAGAAAAATCAATGCTGAAGAAAACACTACTGAGCCTGACCGCAGTATCCATGCTTGCCTCTGCCGGTTCTGCACTGGCGGCAGAATACAAGTTCGATAAAGAAGGCCAGCACGCGTTTATTGAATTCCGCATTAAACACCTTGGTTACAGTTGGCTTTACGGCAGCTTTAACGATTTTGATGGCGCTTTTACCTTTGATGAGAAAAATCCATCAGTGGACAAAGTGAACGTGACTATTAACACCAACAGCGTTGACACTAACCACGCTGAACGTGACAAGCACCTTCGCAGTACAGAATTCTTGAACGTGACTAAGCATCCGCAGGCAACGTTTACCTCAACGGAAGTGAAGAAAGACGGTGAGGATTACGATATTACGGGCAATTTAACCTTAAATGGCGTGACCAAACCCGTTAAGCTTGATGCCAAACTCATCGGCCAGGGTGATGACCCATGGGGTAACTATCGTGCTGGTTTTCAAGCCGAAGGCACGATCAAGCTCAAAGACTTCAACATCACGACCGATTTAGGCCCAGCCTCGCAGGAGGTAGAACTCATTCTTTCCGTTGAAGGCGTTCGTCAGAAATAAGGCGCTGCCTCATAGCAAAAGTGTGTAGCCCTTTCCTTTGGAAAGGGCTTTTTATATTACGCGATTAGCGGCTAATTATTCGGCCTTGTCTTTGACTACAGGTGCCGGAATATGCAACGTTGACTGCAATAATCCTTTGGATTTATTGAAGATCTTCATCCCATTCTCACGCCCGCTGCGTATCGCTCGTTGTTCTTCCAACGGCAGTCTCATTTCATCCTGACACGGTGTGCTACAGCAGCCTTCATATTTTGCGGCACAGGCAGGACATTGGATAAACAGCAGATGACACCCTTCATTACGGCAGTTAGTGTGGCTATCACACGATGCTCCGCACTGATGACAATGCGCAATCACGTCATCAGAGATACGCTCCCCCATGCGTTCATCAAACACGAAATTCTTGCCAATAAACTTCAGTGGTAGCCCTTGAGCCTTAGCCTGACGCGTATACTCGATGATACCGCCTTCAACGTGGTACACATTCTTAAAACCATGATGCAACATGTAGGCGCTGGCCTTCTCACAGCGAATGCCGCCCGTGCAGTACATGACAATATTTTTATCACGCGCATCATCCAGCATCTCAACCGCCATCGGTAACTGCTCACGAAACGTGTCCGACGGCACTTCCAGTGCATTCTCAAAGTGCCCGACTTCATATTCGTAGTGATTACGCATATCGACGAATACGGTATCAGGATCGTCAGCCATCGCATTAACCTGGGAGGCTTTCAGATATTGCCCGACGTTTGCCGGATTAAATGTGGGATCGTCAATTCCATCGGCGACAATCCGTTCGCGTACTTTCATACGCAATACCCAGAACGATTTCCCGTCATCTTCCAGAGCGATATTTAAGCGTATCTGATCGAGTGCCGGATGAGCACTGAACAGCGTCGCTTTAAAAGCATCAAATTGGTTATTGGGTACGCTGATTTGGGCATTAATCCCTTCAGTAGCAATATAAATGCGACCAAAGACCTTACAGTGTTCAAGCTGAACATACAGGCGATCGCGAAATGCTTTCGGATCGTCAATCGTAAAATATTTATAGAAGGAAACTGTGGTACGCGGCTCGGTTTCCGCAAGCATACGCGCCTTCAGTTCCTCATTAGAAACCCGGTTATGTAACACTGGCATGGTGTACGTTCCTGTCTTCATTGAGATTAGCGTGTGACGTTCATTGCCGGGCCATGGCCGGGCACACTGAATCGCCCGGCATCATACCTGATAGCACCGAAGCTGTCAGGAGCATGTCTTTCCCATGCCGCCACACTACATGCCATCAAAGGTCAAAACTCATTCTCTAAGAATGGTACGATTAAATCCGTTTTCGCATAAAAATCAGTCAATAAGACGGCAATAATTTGTTTTATTGGTAAAGCGCCGCAATAATCTATCCTGTAGTTAACCATTAACTCGATTTTTTTAACGGTTCGCGTGCTGACGAGCACCAAAATATTGATACTGAGGCCATGACACAAATCCCTTCTTTTAATCGTTCGTTTCTACATCCGCGCTACTGGCTCACCTGGTTGGGCATCAGTATCCTCTACCTTATTGTTTTGCTGCCCTATCCCGTTATTTATCGTATTGGCACTGCGCTAGGCTATCTGGCTATGTTTCTGTTGCCACAGCGCGTTAAGATCGCTTCCCGCAACCTTAAACTGTGTTTCCCCGAAATGTCACAGGCTGAGCGTGATGTATTCGTCAGAAAAAATTTCGAATCTGTCGGTATGGGCGTGGTTGAAACGGGCATGGCCTGGTTTTGGCCAAATTGGCGTCTTGAACGCTGGTTTACAGTAACGGGCCTTGAGCACATACGCCCTGAGAACGAACGGAAGCAAGGCGTATTGCTTATCGGGCTGCATTTTTTAACATTGGAGCTAGGTGCGCGAGTTTTTGGTATGCACAATCCAGGCATCGGCGTGTATCGACCGAATGATAACAAGCTCATTGACTGGCTACAGACATGGGGAAGACTGCGCTCCAATAAATCGATGCTGGACAGGAAAGATCTTAAAGGCATGATCCGCGCGCTCAAACAGGGCGATATTATATGGTATGCGCCGGATCATGATTATGGTTCGCGTAGCAGCGTATTCGCCCCACTCTTTGCCGTAGACACAGCGGCGACAACCCGCGGTAGCTATATGTTGATAAAAACAGCCCATCCGGCAATCATTCCGTTTGTGCCACGTCGCTTGCCCGCAGGAAAAGGTTATGAGTTGCTGATTCAACCAGAAGAACAGGATGCACCTGTAGATAATGAAATCGTGACCGCTGCCTGGATGAACAAAGTCGTTGAAAAGAATATTCTGCTCGCACCAGATCAATACATGTGGCTACATCGCCGTTTCAAAACCCGCCCGGAAGGCGAACCATCCCTTTATTAGCTAAGTGTTCTAGTCCTAGTGTTTCGTATTGCTTATTTCAGGAACAAAGGCACTGTGTTGCAGGCAAAAAAAAAGCAACGGCCAGATACTTGCCGTTGCTTTTTTTACGCCAATGCGCAGTTATTTTTTGATCTGTGGTGCAGGAAGTTTTTGATAAGACTCAACCCAAGCCGCATAGGCTTCCGGTTTTTGCCACACATGGTAATGCAAGCGCGATAGCGTAACGGGATCGCTAAGCAGTGCCAGACGCTGATTATTGCTCACCTCTTCCGGCTTGCGATTCAAGGCATCGCGCACATTCTTCTCACGCACGTCTTCAATCGCTCGGCTAAAACGGTGACGCGCCGTCGCCATTGCACTGGCAAGCGCGTTAACTGACGGATCGAAGACCGCCTGCATAAACCCGTTATCAAGCCTGCGCTGATGGTTCAGTCGGCAATATTCATCCGTGGCAACCAGTTCACGCGGTGGATTGAACTCTTCCGGTATCATCAGCAGCTTCGCTCGCTTACAGCCCAGCCCCAACGAGGCACGGCTTGAATAAACCGAAACAAACGGCGACAAAATCAGCGAAAAGACAATCGGAGCCAGCCACCATAAAAAGCGCAGGTCAAGCCATGCCATGCCAATCGCCCAGACCAGCCCCAGAATCAACTGGGAACCATGGCGCACAAATGCTTCACTCCACGGGGTTGCGTCGTCGTCACGCTGTGGTGAATTCCACTGTACCGACCAGCCGAGAAACGCACTGACAACAAACACCGTATGGAACAGCATACGTACCGGAGCCAATAGAACTGAGAACAACATTTCCAGCAACAGAGAAAGGAATACGCGGAAAACACCGCCATACTCTTTTGCACCTTTCGCCCACACCAGAATCACGCTCAACAGTTTTGGCAAGAACAGCAGAACCAATGTCGTCGAGAACAGCGCGATAGCCAGTTCTGGCCGCCATTGTGGCCAGACGGGGAATAGCTGTCGGGGCTGCAAGAAGTATTGAGGCTCCATCAACGTATGCACAACCTGCAACGCGGTAGAAAGCACCAGAAACATAAACCACAAAGGTGCAGACAGATAAGACATCACGCCAGTAAGGAAAACGGCACGGTGAACCGGGTGCATACCTTTAACCAGGAATAACCGGAAGTTCATCAGGTTACCGTGGCACCAGCGACGGTCACGCTTCAGTTCATCCAGCAGGTTAGGCGGTAGCTCTTCATAACTTCCCGGCAGATCGTAGGCGATCCATACGCCCCATCCTGCACGACGCATCAACGCCGCTTCAACGAAGTCGTGAGAAAGAATTGCCCCGGCGAACGAACCTGCACCCGGCAGCGGTGCCAGAGCACAGTGCTCAATGAAAGGTTTAACGCGGATAATCGCGTTGTGTCCCCAGTAATGCGATTCGCCCAGTTGCCAGAAGTGCAGGCCAGCGGTGAACAACGGACCGTAAACACGCGTCGCAAACTGTTGGCAACGTGCATACAGCGTATCCATACCCGACGCTTTCGGTGAAGACTGGATAATCCCGGCGTTCGGGTTTGCTTCCATCAGTCTGACCAGAGACGTCAGACATTCACCGCTCATCACGCTATCGGCATCCAGAATCACCATGTAACTGTACTGGTTACCCCAGCGGCGGCAGAAATCATCGATATTACCGCTCTTACGTTTGACGCGGCGACGGCGACGGCGATAGAAAATACGCCCAGCACCACCGACATCACGACACAGTTCCATCCAGGCTTTTTGCTCTGCCACGCAAATATCGGGATCGTTACTGTCGCTCAGGACGTAAATATCAAAATGCTCAAGATTGCCCGTCGCTTCAACCGATTCATACGTCGCACGTAATCCCGCAAAAACACGTTCTACGTCTTCATTACAAATCGGCATGATTAGCGCCGTGCGGTGCTCAGGGTTCAGCGCCTCATTACCTACCGTCGTGGAAGAGATACTGTATTTATCCCGACCGATAAGCAGTTGCAGGAACCCCATCAGCGCGGTCCAGAACCCAGCCGACACCCAGCAGAACAGCACCGCAAACAGCACCAATATGCCGCTCTGCAACACATAAGGCAGCAACTGCATCAGCGAACGCGTCCAAGGCTGACCCGCCATTTCAAACGGATCGATGAGCGCCCATCCCTGATAAGGCAGGATGGTTTTCATGTACCAGGTCGCGATAGCCGTTTGGAACAGCGTTAACACCAGCAGAATATAGCGGCGGATTGTCCCCACCAGGCGCCAGCGGTTCTCGGAAATTTTCTCTTCCGGGCTGTAATGCGGGCGAGGCGGTACAGTGCGTCCCAGCAAACTTTCCCACCAGCGTACCAATGGGTTCGTCCTCCAGACATCAGGGAACATGGAAGCACGGGTAATGACTGGCATCGCTTTTAATGCCGTCCGTCCTTCTCTGTCTGTGCCGAGTTGCTTACCGTTATCCAGACCATCTGCCCAAGCCATTTCAAGACGCGCCTGTACAGAATGCAGCGCAGCGTCATCCTCAGACTGAATATTAGCCGAGTTGCCTTCAGATGGATTACCTTCAGACAAAGCCTGATGCAAAACGGCCTGATCGTTCCAGGCCGCTTGCGGTATTTTTTCGCGAAGCCCCTCTGCCTGCTCAGCAGGCAGAGGGAGTTTCTCAATATAATCGAGAGGAGAAGTTGACTTATTCATTAGCAGGCAGTTGATTGCTCCAGGTTTCAGTCAATGTCGTCTCGCCATTAACCAACGCAGCTCTCATTTCAATCGGCTGTTTTGCATCTTTCACGCGTAAACGCAGCGTCAGACGCCAGCCATGAGTCACTGGGTTATAGCGAACATTATTTTCTACAATCTCGCCGTTATCGCCAATGCTGACCTGAGAAGCCACTGGCGTGCTCTCATCCAGCTCTTTTAAGTTCGGCCCAACAAAATCGACAATGTAAGCAATCGTGCCATCGGGCTGGCGGATCAGGTTAGATTGTTTGACATCACCGGCAGAACGGCGAGTCTGTTGAACATAGGCAATATTCGGGGAGTGCAGTTGATCTTCGTCGCGCGTAAAGTGCAGACGATATTTAATATCCAGTGGTTTACCCGTTTCAGGCAACACATCCGGCGTCCAGAAGGCAACGATGTTGTCGTTGGTTTCATCCGCGGTAGGGATTTCAACCAGTTCAACTTTTCCTTTACCCCATTCGCCTTTCGGTTCAACCCAACCGCTTGGGCGCAGATCGTAACGATCGTCAAGATCTTCATAGGCAGTGAAATCACGACCGCGTTGCAGCAGGCCAAATCCTTTCGGATTTTCTACCGCATAGGTGCTCACGGACAGGTGCTTCGGATTATTCAACGGACGCCAAATCCATTCGCCATTGCCCGCATGAATTGACAAACCGTTAGAGTCATTCAGCGCTGGGCGATAATTCAGCGTTGGCGACGGCTGATTTGGCCCAAACAGATACATACTGGTCAGCGGAGCAATACCCAGCTTGCCCACTTTATCACGCAGGAAGACTTTAGCCTGAACGTCAACGACGCCGTCACGTCCTGGATAAACGCTAAAACGGTAAGCCCCTGCGGCACGCGGCGAATCCAACAGCGCATAAATGACCAGGTGTTTATCATTCGGCTTTGGACGTTCAATCCAGAATTCACGGAAACGCGGGAATTCTTCTCCAGAAGGCAACGCGGTATCAATAGCCAGACCACGCGCTGACAAGCCATAAATCTGGCCTTTGCCTACCACACGGAAATAGCTCGCTCCCAGCATGCTGACGATTTCATCATTTTTATCGGCTTTATTGATCGGATACAGGACTTTAAAACCAGCAAAACCGAGATTTTTGACAGCTTCAGGATCGTGATTCACGGAACCAAAATCAAAATACTCAGGGGAGTATTTAATCTCATCAACCGCTGTCGCCGTGACCTCATTAATTTTTACCGGGGTATCGAAATACATCCCCTGATGGTAGAACTGTATCTTGAATGGTGTCTGTACATTATTCCAGTATGACTTATCGTTATTGAAACGAATTTGCTGATAGTCAGCAAATTTCATATCACGGAATTGCGCAGGAAGATTACTTTTCGGCGCTTCAAAACCCTTCTGTGCCAGCTTTTCAGCCTGCTGTGCCACATCATCAATAGAAAATGCCCAAGCAGGCACTGCGCTTACAGACAGCATAATGGCGGCAGACAACCAGCGAAGGCTGGTAACCCGCTGTTTAAACCCAAATTTATTATCCAGCACAGCTCCCCCTATTGGTGTGCTTCAATCAACTAAAATCCATATTAATGGATAAGTTAGCTTTCCTACAACTTGATAAAGATATAGTTCATCATAATAGGTCAGCGTTTAAACAACGAGAACGCTAAAGCATGACAAACCGGGTTATAAAAAGAGAAAACAGCCACGGACTATAGCGAATATCCCCCTTCGCGGGCGTAGGATTATTCCGTTTACGCCTGCATCATTGCCTATTGACCGACCAATAGAGAGCATAACGAATAGTGACATCGATTCACATGCCATTTGAAGTATGTCGATATAAACATTTGTGTAACAATGCAAGGACAAGTTAAAGTACCGTTCCTGACTGAACCCGGTATTGTTGAGTTAAGACCGCTATGCTTTTGTCCACGTTACGACGGCGAAGCTTCCCTGCCTGGATCGGCATTTTCGCTATTTTGACCATCTTCATTGCTCCTGTGATTTCTCAAACACGGGTGCTCCATGAGCATGGTGCAACGTCGTCGCATACTACAGCGTCGCATAGTACAGCACATCCAAGCAGTCACCACAGCGATCTCACTGAACAACCGCATCATCATACCGGGCACATGATGTCCGGGCATCACGCGACGCAATCGCACCATTCTCCCACCTCACCATCCATGATGATGGATCATGCAGCGTGTGGCTACTGTGTCCTTTTTTCTTATACGCCCGCGCTGTTTGCAACAGGTTCCCCTCCCCCGATACTGACGGCGTCTTTATCTGAAGCGCTGGTTATTCATTTTGTTTCTCGCATTCTCCTTCCAGAACGTTATACCTCTCCCGTCGTTCGCGCCCCACCTTTCTGAATCAGACATTATCAACCTATATGCATTTATAACGCATCGTGCTATGCCTTTTCAGGTGCGGCGCTTGCTCATTTTTTTGCTCAATGATTTCAGAGGGTTTTATGTCATCCCCTAATCAGGCATCAACCGTCGCCAATACACGCCCAGCCGGGGAAACCGCATCGGGTAAACACACAATGGATAACATATCGCCACGCGCTGCAATCGTTGCTTTGTTCATCCGGCTCCATTTCTATATCGGGATTTTTGTCGGCCCTTTTATTTTCATTGCCGCCCTCACAGGAACGCTATATGTCCTGACGCCACAGATTGAAAATCGGCTTTACTCACACCAGCTTTTCACTGAAAGCCAAGGCACACCACATTCGCTGGCTGAGCAAATTCACGCGGCACAAGCGGGGCTTGCTTATCATCAGGATGCAAAATTACTGGCAATACGCCCTGCACCTACCGCAGGAGAAACCACCCGCGTCATGTTTGCGTTGCCGCAATTGGGGCCATCGGAAAGCCGTGCTGTTTTCATCGATCCGGTTTCTCTGGAAAATCGCGGCAGTGAGATTGTGTACGGTACCAGTGGCATTCTGCCATTTCGTACCTGGCTTGATTATCTACACCGTGAACTGCTGTTGGGCGATGTGGGCCGTAATTACAGCGAACTGGCGGCATCCTGGCTGTGGGTCGCCGCGCTTGGTGGTGTAGTCATCTGGTGGTCAACGCGCCATTCATCTTCAGCAACCAAACGGCGGAAATTGAAAAATAGCCAAACGAAGACGGCAAGGACACAGAGATTGCGTCACTGGCACGCCACAATGGGGCTGAGCCTTGTGCTTGGTTTGCTCTTTTTCTCTGCAACAGGATTAACCTGGTCACAATGGGCGGGAGGCAATATCTCTATCGCACGCACAGCGCTGGGGTGGCAAACGCCATCGATAAAAACTCAGTTGGCTGCACCAATGTCTCACCATGACGTCATGCACGGTCATACTATGGCGATGATGACGGACGAACATGCTGAACACCATGCGTCAATGCCGATGGAGAATGTCGGAGACTATTCCCCCATATTATTCGATGAGGTGTTGGCTACCGCACGCCATGCCGGGATTGATGCCAGTAAAATCGAAATTCGTCCTGCGACCCAACCCCATCGCGCCTGGACCGTCAGCGAGATAGATCGCACCTGGCCAACGCAGGTGGATGCCGTATCAGTTAACCCTGACACATTAGAGATCGTGGACAAAACCGATTTCAGCACCTTCCCACTCGCCGCCAAGCTCACTCGTTGGGGAGTCGATGCACACATGGGTGTATTATTTGGTTTGCCAAACCAGCTCGCCCTTGCAGTATTTGGCCTCGGACTCTGCACAATGATAGTGTGGGGCTATCGGATGTGGTGGATACGCCGCCCTAAATCTCGCCACGACGCCCATCCGGTCAACACGCTGACGGCAACATTACTCGTGGTTCCCATTTTTCACCGCGTGCTCATCGCGCTCATTGCGTTGCTGCTGGCGGTGAGTTTACCCGTTATGGGGATCAGCTTGTTTATTTTCCTGCTCATCGACATTGTTCGGTGGTATGTGAACCATCCCAGGCAGACTCGCGTCGCAAACTGACGCCTTCACGCTACTATTTCCCATCCTGCAAATAAAAAACCGCCATTATTCAACATAATGGCGGTCAATCCGCGAGCTATGCTTAGCGAGAAAGCGTTAGAACGTCGTCCAATCCGCCAGTTCACCCTTAGCAGACATTTTTTCTGTACTGGTACGTTTAGGGGCAGCCAGCGCCGGCGCTTCTGCTTTTCTACTTAACGCAGCGCTTTTATACGATGCACCAAGATTGAATACGCTGACCGTACGCGCGAGGCTATTGGCCTGATCCTGCAAAGAGAGTGCAGCAGCAGCGGATTCTTCAACCAGCGCTGCATTTTGCTGGGTTGTGGTATCAATCTGTCCAACGGCGAGATTAATTTGGTTGATACCATCGCTTTGTTCACGACTGGCCTGCGCAATTTCGCTGATAATTCCCGTTACGCCCTGCACATTCATCACCAGTGAGTTCATTGTGACGCCCGTTTCTTCTACCAGCCCCATCCCATCCTGTACTTTCTTGAACGAATCATCGATAAGCTCTTTGATTTCTTTTGCCGCCGTAGCGCTTCGCTGAGCCAACGCGCGAACCTCGCTGGCGACAACAGCAAACCCTCTACCCTGCTCGCCCGCACGCGCCGCTTCAACAGCCGCATTCAGCGCCAGAATATTGGTTTGGAATGCAATACCATCAATGACACCGATGATTTCCGCCATACGCTGTGATGAATCGCGGATACCACGCATTTCCTGCGTGACCGTTTCCATCATGACACCGCTTTTTTTCACCGTGTCAGACGTGCTGGCCGCAAGCTCTGTTGCCTGCGTCGTATTATCTGCGGTATTTCTTATCGTCGACGTCAATTGTTCCATGGATGACGCCGTTTCTTCCAGCGAACTTGCCTGTTCTTCCGTTCTGGCAGACAAATCCTGATTCCCCGCGGCAATTTGCGATGCGGCGCTAGAGATCGTTTCTGCCCCATCGCGCACCTGGCTGACAATCTGCCTTAGGCTATGGTTCATATTATTTAAGGCCGATAGCAGTTGACCGGTTTCATCTTTACGGTCGGTATAAATTTCAGAGGTGAGATCGCCTTTGGCAACATTTTCAGCGACACACAGTGCTTCTTGTAGCGGCTGAGTTACGCCGCGGGTAATCAATGAGGCAATAATCAACCCCGCCAGCGCACTGATTATAATAATCGAGGCAAGAACCATCAGCGCATTTTTATAACTTTCTCCCACCTCTTGCGCGGAGGATGACATCTTATCATCCTGTATATCGATGAATGCGTTTACTTTGCTGGTGTACTTCGCTTGAGTAACACGCGTTACGTTGAAATATTCTTCGGCAGCAGCTTCCGTGTTCCCTGCCGAGATCAGCGAAGAAAGTTTATTTGCGGAATCAAGGAAATCGCGTCGGATGTCACCAATATCACGCAGCACCGCAACAGATTTGTCGTCATTGACAGACTGGTTCAAATACTCCATGAGTTCAGATATCTTTCCTGAACGCTCTTTGTTCAACGCCAACTGTTTATTGATTTCAGTTTCTGATTTGAGTAATAGCAATAGCTGCTGATTATTGAGGTAACCGTTCAACGCATCAATAAGCTGATTACTTTTGACGGTCAGTGGATAATTTTTCGAAACGATATCATCCATTTTTTCGTGAAAATCGCTTAATTTTGAAATTGCAACGCTGCCAATTATCAAAAGCATGAATACCAGAAAAGAAAATCCTGCACCTAACCGATATCCTATACGCCAATTGGACAAATTCATTAACATCCCCTTAATTAATTTTTCCGATATTTATAAAGTATATAACCGATAAATTAATACTTAATAAATACAGATAATCCCAATACTTCTTCATAACAAAAGATAAACATTTTTGGACAAATCATTTATATGCCCTGCTGAGAAATATAAATAAGATGTAAGGGAAACATGCGTATAAAACCGCATCCATCATAGCCCGGTAGCGTTCATCTAACCGGATGCAGCGCCCTATCAGGCGTTTACACATACAGGCAGTGGAAAAAAACCTCATTCCTTCCCCATCTTTCATCACACTTTCCCGCACCACCGCCTGATTTTTTACACTCGCATGCCCCATAAAAATCGAGAAAATAACACCACTAAAACCATGGTTAATGGCAACAACAAAGAGCGGAGGCAAACCAGGCTCATTTTGCTTACGCAGAAAGCAGTATCGGCCTTTTATAGATAACCTTTATATTTTCTAACTTATGACACCAATATCTATTTAATCGATCATTTTTTTAAAACCTACCCAATTAAAAGATAGATTTTAAAAAAATACATTCCTAATGCAACAATACACCATGGAAATAAATAATAATCATTTTTATATCATTAAATAAATATTCTCTGGATTTACATTTTGCTAGATGTGGGAATAACAAGATAGATGAGATAAAAGAATGGGTGTTGAAAAATACTCACCCAACCACTTGTTCATCAAGACGGTTGGGTGAGTTAACCCTTTATTAATTCTTCGAACCAATCAAAGAACCGAGCCACATACCAGCATTACTTTTTCTTGGAAGTCGCTTTGGATTTACCTTTCAGTAATTCACGGAGTTTCTTGAGTTCTTTCTGCGTCAAGGGCGCTTCTGTTCCAACTTCTTCCGTCTCCTGACTGTCTACCAATTCAGGCTCCTGATGGCTTTCATCAAAGCTTTTTAGCAACCGTGCACTGACTTCAGCACTGATAGATACTTCATTTTTCAGGGCTGCGGCTTTGATTTTCTCTTTCAGTTCGGGGGAAATTTTTAGGGACAGGCTAGATATCTCACTCATTTTATTACCTTTCTCATAGGGTAAAATAGTAAGCTATGACAGCCAGCCCACAATGTCCATACTGAAATAAAAATTTAATATTTATGTCACAGAAACCGTTTAATTAACCCCTTAGCCAAGAGATTATTATTTCGCTATTTTTATGCTGAATGTTATGTATTTCCATTTTTCATTCTCCAGTCATCAATCATTTTTTTGGTTACATCTTTTTTGTAACAAAGCGGCGAATAGCCACCTACCCGACTCCATGCGCTACGCTTACCACACTTGCTGCCATTACGCGCTGAATTATAAGGACAAGGACAATTACCGGAATAAGTAGAAATTGATTCCTGAATGAGCCGTTCTTTGATCTGCTCATCAGAAATTCGGGTATTTTTCGCCATACTACATGTAGAAGCAGAAAGCAGGGCGATAGCACATACCATCGCAACAGCCTGTGTTGTTTTCATACCTACGTTCTCATTTTAACCCGAGGACAGTTACTGTAGTACAACATACACACCGCAGAGTGATGCCTCACGACTCCCCATTATGGGTTAAAAAATTGATCATAAAATATTAACAACATAAAATGCAGGCGCTTCGAGGATAAAAGGAAACAAACGTGCCACATCACGCCCTCTGGGAACTCATCAAACTTACCTACATGATCGGTTTTGTCGTTTCCCTGATCGTGACTTTCTTGTTGAGTAAAGACAAATCTCTACTCATTCGATTCTTTGCTTCACTCATAGTGGGCCTAACCTGGCCGCTGAGCTTTCCTGTTGTCCTGCTGTTCTCCATTTTTTGAAGCAGCGCTTCTCTCTGGACAACATGCTGGATAACGCAATCGAAGTTGATTATCTGCTGCCGGATCGGCATAGGCTTCGCCCCAAAACCGCCAGCAGCAGCGTCATGTAAAACACTACCGGACAACTAATACTGACATTTTCGCATGGCGAACAATGGCGGCGGCATTTGAGCCGAGCAGATAGGTTTTCACATCTGGCCGGCGTGAACCGATCACGATCAAATCTGCATTAATCTCCTCCGCCAGCGCCAGCACTTCATCTCTCGCCGAGCCGAAGCTGACACTGAATGACAAACGCGATGAAGGAAGATCGATCGTTTTCATCAGTGATTTCAGCTTGTCATTCGCTTTCACCACGGCCTCATTCTCAAACTCTTTTATGCCAAAAGAATAAGCAGATAAAAATGCTGACGCATCTGGAAGCGCGTGAAAGAGGTGAATTGCGGCACCTGACATTTTAGCCAACCTGACGGCATGCGTAAGCGCGTGTGTGGTGAGTTCATCTTCTTCTATATCTACTGGTACTAGGATGCTCGTGTACATAATCACCTCTCCCCGTCGTGGATAACTGATTATCTGTCAGTCTGTAAGAAGCGTAGTCTGCTCGTCGTCAGCAGAATATGATCCCGTTCACTTTTACGCATGTTGCCCGCTATTTTTAACCTGCCAAGTGCCCGTTAGCTCACCGCCAACTTTTCTTTAAAGCGGTCGTGAATAGATACGTGAAGATTCCCCCCAAGGGTGATAGCCCATTCCGGTAAAGTGGAAACCATAGCGTTCATAAAAGCCGAGCAGCTCTGTGCATAAATGCAGCGTAGAAAAACCAGCACAACGGGTTTCCTGAGCAAGGTGTTCAATCAATTGCCCCGCATACCCATTGCTACGATGATTCTCTTCAACATAAAGCGCGCATAGCCAGGGATAAAGATCCATACGGCTGATGAAATCATTGGTAATTAACCCGGCACCACCAATAATATGCTCATCCTTTTCCAGCAAATACCAATCAGGCAATGGGTTTTCTGCACCAACACAGTGGTTGATACAGTCTTCGTAAAGCATCAACGTCTCGTCAGATGCCCAGTGGCGTTGGAAATAATGAATCGCCCTTTCTTTGTATTCAGGGCTCTTTCTGACAGAAATCATATTCAACATGGAACTAGCGGCTCATCTTCCATGAAGCAACGATGTGCTCCGTGGTTTCTACCGTAATCGTGTTGCCCGGAATAATAAAATTCCGCCACACGTCGTTGTAATGCGTGATTAGCTGTTCGGCCTTCAGTTCGCCGCGATTGGCCGTCGTATGTGCATCAGCGGCGATCGTCAACGCGTAGCCACGGCTAGCCGCGTTTTTAATGGTTGCATCCACGCAATAATCCGTCGCACATCCGCAAATCGTAAGGTGATTAACGCCCAACTCAGCCAACACATCGGCTAACGGTGTGCGGTAAAATGCATCGCACGCCGTCTTGGTGATAGACAAACAGCCCTCTGGCTGATGCAACTCCGGCAATAACTGCCATCTTTCGCTGCCAGACAACATGCCGTCCTCTTCGTGCTGAATAAAAATCGTCCGATCTGCCGCGTCTGAAAGCTGGTTTATCAATGCGACCGTCTGCGTCTTTCGCACTCTTGGCGTTGCAAACACCGCATTTTGCATATCAATCACTATCAAAACCTGCATCTTTTTTCCTTATTTCGACGCTTAATATCGGCACACATTATCATCACGGAGGCAACGGCCTACCATCATCCCAACCCGTCAGTTCCGGCTAGATCATGTCCACTATACCATGAGGATAGAAATTGATTTCCCCAGAGCGCAGCAAATCAATATCAAACCAGCGGGTAACGATCGGAAGGCCGTTTGTCTCTATACCATGAATAATCTCTTGCTGATAAAGCGACGCATCCTGAAAACGTGCTTCATAAACAAAGACAATCTCATGCCCTGGCTTACCATTGTAGGAAAAGATATTTTCTGAAACGCCCAACAGCGAGAAATCCTTAGTCGCAGCGCTAATTTCTTCCTGAACTTCTCTTTCCGCCGCTGCCTGCGACAATTCGCCGAAATCAATCCCACCACCGAGTGGCAACACATAATGCTCATCTTTTATGGGGTCATACCCTTCTGCTAATAGAATTTTGCCATTATGGCGGAAAAGACAAACTGCTTTTGCTCTGATCTTTTGCATGCTAACGCTCCTGGTAAACTACCGCACTATTCTCAATAGCAGATTTTGATAAACAAAAATTTTTGCTAAATCGTCATGAATTGCAAAAAATGTCATCTTCTTGTTCAGATTAAAAACCTTATAGCGGTTAATCAAAATGCATTAATAATCTTTATGTTCAGTTAGGTTTTCCCTCTTATCTATTTTCCTGCCATCATGGCTAACTTATTGAAGTCGTTCTATCTCGTCGTATTATTCCAGACATATTATTGGTAGAAAATATCGAATTCATATTTATTTGCCTGACTATTGATCGTCGTCATCCTTTCCGGTTATCACGCCCCCCCGAGTAACAAGATGTTTATTTTTCTTATCGACTGGTTTTATGCGTATGATGCGCTAAAGTTAACTAATCATTTCTTCATATCTGGCGCATAGTGTATCAACACTGTCTGGCGGTATGTGCCTAAATCATGTCCACAGCAAGAAAGGGAGGAAAAACAATGCATCCAGAAGTGTCTCCAAACGAGCTTACAACATCTGGTGGTCTCGGCCTTGATTCTCGGCTCAGTGATACAGAAATACTGGGTAACATTGTGGAAGAACTCATTCAATCTGGCCATTCCGTCAGCAATAAGGCCATTATCGCCAAATTAATTCACAAAATTGAAATAGAAGCCAATGCTGATTGGCAGGAAAAATATCGCACACTGTTAGATTTGGTGGTTTATAAAACTCAGGATGATTTCCTAATTTAATCTGTTGTTTGTATAGTATGCGTACCAGCACTGCCACACAGTATTGCCGACAAAACGCTATAGCTGGAACATACGATGGCAATCACGACAGCTAAATCTGCCATATCCTTTAGGATCCTGACGATGACGATAGCACTGAGTGGACTGATGACGGAGGCACTGAACATTTATGTTCACCATCAAGCCTCTCAAAGCAAGTATTACATACCGATTCAACTACTATAGAAAAATAACCAAAACAACTTTCCAATCAGTCTTTTTCATAAATAGTTAATCCCCAATAGCTTTTACCTAATGTTTTTGTTTTTCTGAACCCTTTCCTTTCAAGCCGGGAGCCAATCATACGGTTCATAATCCCGTGCCCCATTAGAGAAACCGAGGGCGCTTTCTGGGCAAAACTTACCAGCCTTGTTGCAGCTAATTTAGAACGAAGTGTAGCCGAATAATATGATTCGACATTTTTAGAAAACCCTAAGAACCATAAAATACGAAATAAAAAAACATATACCATTGGTGATAATCTCAACCAAGAATGGTTAAATGCAGGTAACTGAGCCTCAGAGAATATCGGGTCAGTTATGTCAGGTTTAATACCCATCATTTTCAATGACGTTAATGTTCTTGGTAAAGAACTCGCAATAACAAAACTCTTACCAATAGATATATTGGTAGAAAGGTATGAAGGCGGATTTTCACTTACTTCACTTTTATCATAATTATCTATCCACAATACCATTTCATCTGAGGATAGTTTTTTCGTTATATTAACATTAGGTTTTCCGTGTCGAATTAATATGATCTTCATAACATTCCCTTTTCTTGCGAATAGAAGATTATAACATATTAAATGAGAAAGAAGACACATGGAGTGGGCGTTTCAATCCAAGTCAACCTGCACAAACTTCCTTTTTTTGATACGAGTGATGATGGAACAATAGATAAGATGAATTGTTGATAATACGAGAGGAAAAATAGGCGGCTCATAAACAAAAAAACCTCCTTTTAAGGAGGCTTTTTTGCTGTACTTTATCTCGTTCAAAACCAAAAACTATACTTACGTCATTGATTTTATTGGATTTTATTGATTTGTTGGCGGAGGAGTAGAGATTCGAACTCTAGAACACTTTCGCGTCGCCGGTTTTCAAGACCGGTGCCTTCAACCACTCGGCCACTCCTCCGCAATGACGCGCACTATAAACAGTGCTCGAGGCCTTGTAAAGCATCACCGCGCTCAACTGCGTGAAAAACAATCTAACACAACGCAATTGAACGAAAAAACGGCATGCAATATATAAACAGCGTCATTTATCTCCACAATCACCCAAGCTCCACGACGATACACGAACGATGGAACGCCGTATGAGTCATTTGCAGCGTAAAGAAGGGTAAACCGTCTTTAATAACACTCTGCAACTATTTATTCTTTGACATTAGATAATAGCACCCTAAAGAGAGAGTCGCTGATATGGATCGTATTGTTGTTTCCTCTACCCGTGAAAATTCGCTACTCAGCACTCACAAAGTGCTGCGTAATACCTATTTTCTGCTGTCACTAACACTGGGCTTTTCTGCCATTACCGCAACGATCAGTACTGTATTTAATCTACCTGCACCTGGCTTAATTCTGATGCTGGTTGGTTTTTATGGTCTGATGTTTTTAACGCATAAACTGGCGAGCAGCCCGGCGGGTATTCTGGCCGCGTTCGCACTGACTGGGTTTATGGGTTACACACTGGGCCCGATACTAAGTTCGCTGATCTCTTCCGGCGCAGGCGACATTGTTATGTTAGCTCTGGGCGGCACAGCTCTGGTGTTCTTCTGCTGCTCCGCTTATGTCTTAACGACACGTAAGGATATGTCTTTCCTGTCCGGTATGATGATGGCAGGGTTCGTTGTTCTGGTCGTTGCCGTCATCGCCAATCTATTCCTACAAATTCCGGCGTTGCATCTGGCGATCAGCGCGCTGTTTATTCTGTTCTCTGCGGGTGCCATCCTGTGGGAAACCAGCAATATCATTCACGGTGGCGAAACCAACTACATCCGCGCAACGGTTAGCTTGTATGTTGCGATATACAATATCTTCGTTAGCCTGTTGAATATTCTGGGCATCATGCGTAACGACTAAATTTCGTTTACCGCTACACCTCAAAAGCCCCATTTGGGGCTTTTTTCATTCAGGCACAGCATGAAAAATTTGTTAAACTACGCGCGAGCATATCGCAGGCGGAGAGAAGATGTTGGAGTTTGAAGAACGCACGATCGCAACAGATGCACAGGGTTACCTGATGGACAGTACGGCATGGAGTGAAGCGTTGGCTCTCGTATTAGCGGAGCAGGAAGGCATCGAGTTGACAGAACCGCATTGGGAAGTCGTCCGGTTTGTGCGGAATTTCTATCAGGAGTTCAACACCTCACCCGCGATACGTATGTTAGTTAAAGCCATGGCGCAAAAGTATGGTGAAGAGAAAGGAAATAGCCGCTATCTGTATAAACTGTTTCCGAAAGGGCCAGCAAAACAGGCAACCAAAATCGCTGGCTTACCCAAACCCGTGAAGTGTATCTAACTTCTCATCTCAATAACGGATCGTAAAACCGTTATAGTCTGTCTTACTCTGTGGCTCAATAAGCACCTTATCCACTCTGGCGCTTCGTGGGCCTCCCTGTTTCAGCCACTCAATCAATGCTTCTACCGCGTGAGATTCACCATTCGCCACCACTTCCACGCAGCCATCATCACAATTTCGTACATACCCATTCAGCCCTAGCTGCACAGCCTGACGCTGCGTGCTGTAGCGAAACCCTACCCCTTGAACCACACCATAGACATAAGCCGCAGTCGTGATGTTTGCCATCTTCCCCCCCCCTTTTTCCCAAACAGCCAAACAACATTTGATTCGCTGAACTGTATCTTCTAAAAATTTATCCCATACTATAACTAATGTGTTCAACCTGTAATTCACTGGCTAACACATGGCGTTATTGCTTGAAAAACCTCAGCACATGAAAAGATGTTATCAGGTACGGTTGTCCTCCCTCCGCAAAATCTGCGGCGAGTAGAAAGTGTAATCAATTTCCAGGGGGTGGTATGATCAGCAGTAAATTTGGCATCGGACAACCGATTCGTCATAAGCTCCTGGGGTTCCCGGGGGTTATTATTGATATCGATCCCGAATACTCATTAGAAACCCCCACTTGGGAAGAAATTAGCGGCGATGACACGCCGCGTTCCGAACCGTGGTATCACGTAGTGATGGAAGATGACAAAGGCCAATCAATACACACTTATCTGGCGGAGGCACAATTGATGCAGGAAGAGCTTTCTGCGTACGAGCACCCTTCACTAAACGAATTGGCCGAGGTTATTCAGCGCCGCACGCCACAGTTGCGCCACTAGCTTTCACCACCTTGTCGATATGAGTCGCTACAGTCAGGATTTGGCGATGTTGTGATACACAACATCGCCTATAACCAACTGACATAAATAGTTATTTTTCCAATCCCAGTCGTGGTATTTCAATTTTCGGACAACGATCCATGACAACTTGTAGCCCTGCATCGTGAGCCAAAATTGCCGCCTGCTCATTAATGACGCCAATCTGCAACCATAGAACCGTAGCGCCGATGGCGATTGCCTCTTTGGCAACCTCATAAGCGGCTTCCGGCTGGCGAAAAACATCGACCATATCTACCGGTTTAGGAATATCCGCTAAGCTGGCATAGGCTTTTTGTCCTAAAAGGGTCTGTCCGGCCAGCTTGGGGCTGATAGGAATAACGTCGTAGCCTTGTTCAAGTAAATAGGCCATTACACCATAGCTCGGACGGGACGGCCTATCGCTGGCACCGACCAGTGCAATGGTTTTTACCGTTTTCAGTACAGATTCGATATCACTGTCATTCATGCTCTTCAACCTCTCTTGCGTGATTTATTAACGTGTATCGCACATGCTACAACTAGCGGGAAATGGCTTAAGGAAGCCGCTGTCTACTGCCACACGGGGCAAAAAATGCCATAACATCCTGTTTCAAATTGAAACCTTTGACACATTCAGACAATTCCTCAACAATACCCGGATTACGCACCATCTGGGAAAATTATGAAATTCGGCTTCATCACTGTCTGCCTTTTTACTGCGGGTTTAAGCACCTCAGCGATTGCGGCAACAACGTTGAAATTAGATCAGAAGATCGATCTCCTTATGGTTGACGGGCAGAGGGTGTCAGGCTCGTTGCTAAAAGGTGCCGACAGCCTCGAACTTGGCAGTGGACAACACCAGATTCTGTTCAAAGTTGTCGATATCGTCGATGCCCAAACCGGTGCGCCAGTGACCTATTTTCCTTCTACGTTTATTGCAGCGTTTAACACGGAAAAAATGATATCGGTGTCATTTAAACTACCGCCGCTGCAAACACTTGAAGATCGTAAGAACTTCACGGCACAACCTCACTATCAGTTGCTTGATGAAAAAAATCAGGCAATTCCGGTACGTACCGATGCGCTTATCATCGCGGATAATGAGTTACTTGATATAGAGCGAAAAATGTCGGAGTACAATGCAGCGGCGCAAGGAGCTTCTGTCGCGAGCTTTGCCAGTGCGCTGAATGAATCCGTAACCTGGTGATTTTACGCGCAGTCACATCAGATTTTTGATACCCGTTCGCCTTTTCCTGCTTTTATCGCTTTGCACTGAAACAGCGTTTCCGTAATCTGTCTGTACCCTAGCGTCAGCTTGACTACACCAGATTGAAGGACGTAACCATGGAGTTCACCACCCGTACCATCGCCGTGCAAAAACATATTGCGCTGGTAGCACACGACCATTGTAAACAATCTCTGTTAGATTGGGTTGGTACGAATAAAGAACAGCTCAAAGAGCACACGCTTTACGCCACCGGAACCACCGGAAACCTGATTCAGTTGAATACGGGTCTACCAGTAAAAAGTATGCTGAGTGGACCGATGGGCGGTGATCAGCAGGTTGGCGCGCTCATCTCCGAAGGAAAAATCGATTTGATGATCTTCTTTTGGGATCCACTTAACGCCGTGCCACACGATCCCGATGTAAAGGCGCTGCTGAGGCTCGCTACCGTTTGGAACATCCCGGTCGCCACCAATCGGGCAACAGCGGATTTCCTGGTCAACTCTGCGCTATTTAAAGAATCGATTCAAATCACTATCCCTGATTATCAGCGCTACCTGCAAGACCGTCTGAAATAATAGCAATACATCAGCATGAACCAGCGGCGTGTAGCATATCCGCCGCTGCTCCCCACTGTTTTCTTCCGCGGTTTGTTATCCTGGCTTACGCTGCGTCGGCACGCCTAAACGATGAAGATGTTCAACAAACACCGACGGGTTCGCCGCATCCTTGAGTAACCAAACGCGATGTTTAGCCCTCGTCAATGCCACATATAATAAGCGACGTTCTTCGGCATCGGGGAAATTCTCAGGTTCAGGTAACAGCACTGCCTCAATCACGGACTCTCTTGCCGGCGCAGGGAAGCCGTCTTTCCCCTCATGCATCCCTACAATGATGACATATTCGGCCTGCTGTCCTTTACTGGCATGCACCGTCATGAAATCAATGTGCAAATTTGGCCATTTGGTTGTCGCCTTCGCCAAAATAGCAGGACGTAAATGATGATAGCGGGCCAGCACGAGAATGCGTTCATCCACTTTCACATAGCCGCTCAATTTATCCAGAAGCGGCTCAAGCTGATCCTGAGGTAGGATAGTCACCGCTTTTTTATCCCCTTTACTCAAACTATTAAGCGGTTTCTTTAACTGATACGGGTTTTGCTGTATGAACGTGTTGGCAATTTCACCAATGCGTTCATTAAAGCGATACGTCGTATCCAACGCGCACTGTTCGCCTACGCCGAAATGCTGTTCAAATGCTGTCGTCAATGCCAGTTCGGCACCGCTAAAACGATAAATGGCCTGCCAATCATCCCCTACGGCAAAAAGGCAAGTACGGCTATTTTGTCGGCGCAATGCCGCCAGCAGGCTTGCTCGCTGTGGTGAGATATCCTGAAATTCATCCACTAAAATATGTTTCCAGGGACTGACAAAGCGTCCTTTGTCCAGCAAATTCACCGCCTGATGGATGAGACCAGAAAAGTCGATCGCATTTTCATCCTTAAGCGCTTTTTTCCAGGCTTTCAATAACGGCGCCATCAAGCGAATACGTTGCTGAAACGCTGTTCGAATTGATTCTGGTGCACATTCAACCATTTCACTCTGGCTACCGCCGTGCATACGCATCAATCCTAGCCAGCGCCCAAGTCGCCCGGCCAACCGATTTGATAGCGTCGGATCGTTCCAGAAATCACCTTCAGGCACATCCCAGCCCAGCTCTTCCGTTAACCAACGTCGCCATCCATTGGCCTGCGTTTTTTTCTCGGCACATTGTTGCTGCCAGTGAGAAATCAACAATTCACGGCGCTGTTTTGCATCACTTTCTAGCTGGCTTATCATCGGAGCCTTGCGGCTGGCCTGCTGAATAATGTGCAATGCCAGCGCATGGAACGTTTTGGCCTGAATCTCATCCGTATGGAGCCGCTCATGGATACGCGCATTCATCTCTTCTGCCGCTTTACGGCCAAAGGCTAACAGCAGAATCTGTTCAGGTGCCGCCTCTTGCCGATGCATTAACCACGCCGCTCGCGCCACCAGCACGGAGGTTTTTCCGCTACCTGCTCCCGCCAACACCAGAACGCCCTCTTCTCCATTAATCACCGCTTTACTCTGCGACATGTTTAATGGCGAACTTTCCACCGTTTCGAAGAAAGCCTGTTCCGCCACCAGCGTACGTTCCATCCATGCCTGATTCACCGCCATACGCATTGCATCGCCCTGCTCAAGCCAGCGCAGACAATGCTGATAGTGATCACGGCAGTTATCAAAGGTTTCAAGGCGAGAAACAGGCAGAGGCAATGCCGCCAGTGAATCGCGAATCGCACGCTGCAACGTTGACAACGCCTGACGACTAAGCCATTTATCCTGCTGCGTCAGTGTTTGGATATGGTTCGTTTGACGCTGCAAAACCTCAGCACTGATCAAACTCATCTCCTCACTCCAGTCAAGCCAGGATTTAAGGAGGTAGCGGTAAAAAGCCTGCGTTTCCTGCCACTCGGTGCCGTGCAGACGCACCACTTTTCCGGCTGGCAACTCAAATTCCAATTCGCCCCACACCAGCCCTCGTTTACAGTGAATATTCAGCAGTTGATTAAAGGGAATCAGGTATTCATGCTTATCGCCACTCACTTCAACACCGGCATTCAATAATCGCACCCGATTGTAAGGATGCTGAGCCAGATGTTTACCTAACGAGGTAGATTTCAGTTCCATGATGTTCGCGCCATGACCAGGTGAGAGGATGTTCGTCTATTGCATGTCGTTTCTCTGTTCCCTAGTTTACCTGTTATCGGACTTCAGGCTCTAGCCTTAAAAACAGGTTAGAATATCCTGCTGCTTAATGTGATAATTCTTTTACCACCAGTGAGTTTGGTTACCTTAATTACGTGCAGGAGAGATTATGCGTACTGTGTTGAACATCCTTAATTTCATACTGGGTGGTTTTTTCACCACGTTAGCCTGGTTTCTGGCAACACTCGTCAGCGTGCTGCTGATTTTTACCTTACCGCTAACACGTTCATGCTGGGAAATCACCAAGCTGTCGCTTGTGCCTTATGGCAATGAGGCCATCCATGTTGATGAACTTCGCGCGGATGAAAAGAACGCGATACTCAGTGCAGGCGGTTCTCTGCTGAATATCTTCTGGTTCATTTTCTTTGGCTGGTGGCTGTGCCTGTCGCACATTATTACGGGTATCGCTCAGTGCATTACGATCATTGGCATTCCCGTTGGTATCGCCAACTTTAAAATTGCCGCTATCGCGCTATGGCCAGTAGGCCGTCGCGTGGTTTCCATCGAACTGGCGCAGGCCGCGCGGGAAAATAATGCGCGCCGCCACTATCGCTAACAGCGTCTAAGGATATTACGTTGTTCACCTTCGCCCCTGGTATTCGTCGCTATGTGTATAACAGCAGTTGGCTGTATACCATCCGCATCCTCATTGCACTCAGTGGCGCAGCGGCCGTTCCCTGGTGGCTAGGTCAGCCAACATCGACTATTCCTGTTACACTTGGCGTCGTCGCGGCCGCGTTGACCGACCTTGACGATCGCCTTGCCGGGCGTTTACGTAATTTGTTCATTACGCTTGCCTGCTTTTTTATTGCCTCTGTTTCGATCGAACTGCTTTTTCCGTATCCCTGGCTATTCGGCCTTGGTCTGGCAGTATCAACCTGCGGTTTTATCCTGCTCGGAGCCTTGGGGCAGCGCTATGCGACCATCGCCTTCGGTGCGCTGCTGATCGCGATTTACACCATGCTGGGAATATCGCTTTACGATAACTGGTATCAACAACCCATCATGTTGTTGATCGGGGCATCCTGGTACAATTTGCTTACGCTGCTTGGTCATCTAATCTTCCCCATCCGCCCGCTACAGGACAACCTCGCGCAGTGTTATCAGCAGTTGGCTCGCTATCTGGATACCAAAGCCAACCTGTTCGATCCCGACATAGAAGAAGAAACGGACAAGCCCTTAATTGACGTCGCGATGGCAAACAGTCAACTGGTTACGACGCTTAATCAGACCAAATCCTCGTTGCTAACGCGGCTACGTGGCGATCGCGGTCAACGCGGCACGCGTCAAACACTGCATTACTATTTTGTCGCACAGGATATTCACGAACGGGCCAGCTCATCGCATGTTTACTATCCACAATTACGTGAAAAGTTTCGCTATAGCGACGTCTTATTTCGTTTTCAGCGTCTACTGACCATGCAGGCCAAAGCCTGTCAGCAGTTGTCACACTCTATTCTGCTGCATCAAAAATATCAGCATAACAGCCGTATTGAGCGAGCTTTTGTGCATCTCGAATCCGCTATTGCGCGTATCGCGGCCAACAACATGGCAGATACCACGCAAATCAAGGCGCTCACTTATCTCTTGAACAACCTGCGCGCTATTGATGCTCAGTTGGCGACCATCGAATCTGAACAGGCTATTGAGCAAGAAAACAACCCAGAAAATACGCTGGCAGATGACAAAATCACAGGTTGGAGCGATATCCGCTTGCGTATTAGCCGCCACCTGACACCTCAGTCGGCGCTGTTTCGCCACGCCATTCGTATGTCCGTGCTGCTCTGTAGCGGCTACACGTTAATTCAGATCACGGGATTGCAACACGGTTATTGGATTCTGCTGACCAGCTTGTTCGTTTGTCAGCCTAACTATAATGCGACGCGACGGCGGTTGACGCTGAGGGTTATCGGCACCTTAACCGGTATTTTACTCGGCCTACCTATCTTGTACTTTGTTCCTTCGTTGGAAGGGCAACTGACGCTGATCGTCATTAGCGGCGTACTATTTTTCGCCTTTCGCAACGTACAATACGCACATGCCACCATGTTTATTACGCTACTTGTCCTGCTCTGTTTCAATCTGCTGGGTGAAGGCTTTGAAGTCGCGGTGCCGCGTATTATCGATACTTTATTGGGGTGCGCTATCGCGTGGCTGGCGGTGAACTTTATCTGGCCCGACTGGCATTTTCGCGGTCTGCCAACCGTTATTGATAAGACATTAAATGCCAACTGCCGTTATCTGGACGCGATTATGGTTCAATATCATCAGGGGAAAGATAATAGCCTGCCTTATCGCATTGCACGCCGCGACGCGCATAACTGCGACGCAGAGCTGGCGTCTGTTGTGTCGAATATGTCTTCAGAACCCCATACGGTCAGAAGCAAACTGGATATAGCATTCCGCTTCATGTGCCTAAATCATACGTTGCTAAGCTATATTTCCACACTCGGCGCACACCGAGGGAAAATTACCTCAGCGGAAACGCTACAATTGCTGGATGATGCGGTGTGTCATGTTGATGACGCGCTACACCATCGTGAAGAAGAAAGTTTGCGAATCAATCAGGGATTGAAAACCATTGCCGCCAGTATTCAATCCCTCTCACCCGAGTCAGACAGCAAAGAATCGCTCATTATTCAGCAAATTGGCCTGCTAATCGGTCTCTTACCCGAACTCGTTCAGCTAAAAAATGACATGATGACACAGTAAAAACATGATGTATTCCTAGTACTTTGGTCCTTTGGAAACCGTGTTGTTCTTATACCATTCCAACAACTCGTTGCGGATACTGCGGGGCAATGCCGCCTGATGCGTGCCACAAATGGCACCAGCAAGCGCCAGTAACACATTGACACTCAAATTAGCTCGAACCTTCCGCAACTCAAGATAGCTGTTTTTTGCACCATAATGCTGTAATTCATCGACATTCGTTATCCCCGCTTTCCATAGCAGGCGTTCAATATCATGGTTCAGATTCGGAAGATCCTTTAACCGCCCATTCTTACTCGTGGTCGCTTTATCATACTGCGCGCCCAACAACGCCAGACGGGCAAAATACAAAAGCTGCACAGGTTCTTGCCATAATGCTTCATTGACAAGAAAGTAGTTCAACGGAACGGGTATACCGCGTTTGGTATAAATCAGATTAGGCATATCACGCTGCTGAAAATATTTTTCATCTTTCTTACTCGCGCGAAGATAAAGCTCCCCTTCCGATACCAGTCCAAAAATCGTTTTATTTGCTGCGATGCTGTAGCCACCAAACTGGGAACGCGAAGTGATGTCCCCCAAACATGAAAAAGACTGCTGAGATTGAAAAATCCTTTTTTTACATAGTTGCTTCATTGCCGTAATCCTTAGTATTGAAATGATCCCTACCTGAACAATCAAAATATCCGTAGCAGGAACAAATAATTAAACACAGCCCCGAGGTAGCTTCAAACAGTAAATGTGTTTGCTGTCTGTTGCATAAGGAATATGCGAAGCGCTTTCAAAAAATCAGGTTGATTTTCACGCACACTGAATGTACTGTACGTTCATACAGTAACACTATGGGTAGGACTCATTATGCGTACACAATCAATCAGCTCTCACAATGTTCAGTCGTCATTCTCTGCAAACAAACAGGCAGCAGAAGCCTCGGTGGCTACGGGCGGAATTATCAGTGAAATCGTGTACAACGCCGAGCAGCCCATAGTCACCCACCTGTTATTACCGCTACTACAACAGCTAGGTACACAATCTCGCTGGCTACTGTGGCTCTCCCCCCAGCAAAGATTAAGCCGACCTTGGGTACAGCAATCCGGATTACCGCTAGATAAAATGATACAACTTCACCACATCAATCCGCTGTTTACTGTGGATGCGATGGAAAGAGCCTTGCTGACAGGAAATTACAGCGCTGTTTTATGCTGGCTAGCGCACGAATTGACGGAAGAAGAGAAGGTTCGATTGCGGCACGCCGCGCAGGCAGGAAATACATACGGCTTTATTATGCGGCCAGAAAGTACTGGAGGGGACGCCTATAGACTGTTTCCTAGCCTTAAAATTCATTCGACATTGTATCATTAAGTAAATTAAGAATTTTCTCAACCAATCCAAGCTCTATGCCTTGTCGATCGCCGCAGAGCGCTATTCCGTGGGCTTTTTGGATGTTTTTAATACAGCTAAAAGGCGTAAGATCTGTCAAAAGCTTCGACTATTTGTTAGCAAGTATGTATGAATCGTGCGATTTTCTTATGATGTAAATCACATCATACTTGTAACTTTCTCATCACGTTGTAGACTTTAACTCGCTGGAGTTGCCCTTTTATAACGTCAGTTGACTGACAGTGAGTCATAAATAAGGGTAAAGTTTCCAATCAAAGGATTTTAACCAAAGGTTTATTACCCCTCCGGGTTAATTGCCGATTTGGATGATAATGAGGCGTAAAATGAAAAAAACAGCTATCGCAGTTGCAGTGGCACTGGCTAGCTTCGCGACCATCGCGCAAGCAGCTCCTAAAGACAATACCTGGTACACCGGTGGTAAATTGGGCGTGTCTCAATTCCACGATACTGGTTTCTACGGAAATGGTTACACTGGTATCAACAACAACCCAATCAAAAGCAAATTAGGTGCTGGTGCATTTGTTGGTTATCAAGCCAACCCGTACCTGGGCTTTGAACTGGGCTACGACTGGCTGGGCCGCATGAAGTATGCAGGTTCAACGACTAGCGGAACAGACAGCGCAAGCTTCAAAGCTCAAGGCGTTCAACTGGCTGCTAAACTGAGCTACCCAGTAATGCCTGATCTGGATGTTTACACCCGTCTGGGTGGTCTGGTATGGCGTGCTGACAGCCACGCGGCTATCGGCGGCGGCGACATCAATAACAATGACACTGGCGTTTCCCCGCTGGCTGCTATCGGTGTTGAATATGCCATCGACAAAAACTGGGCTACTCGTGTTGACTACCAATGGGTTAGCAACATTGGTGATGCTGGTACCGTTGGTGCCCGTCCAGACAACATGCTGATGAGCGTTGGCCTGTCTTACCGTTTCGGCCAGGATGACCGCGTAGCGCCAGTTGTTGCTCCGGCTCCAACTCCAGCTCCGGCTCCAGTTGTTGAAACTAAGCGTTTCACCCTGAAATCTGACGTCCTGTTCAACTTCAACAAAGCAACGCTGAAAGCAGAAGGCCAGCAATCACTGGATCAACTGTACACCCAGTTGAGCTCTCTGGATCCGAAAGACGGTTCCGTTGTTGTTCTGGGCTTCACTGACCGTTTAGGTTCAGAGCAGTACAACCATGCGCTGTCTGAAAAACGTGCACAGAGCGTCGTTGATTATCTGGTTTCTAAAGGTATCCCTGCGAACAAAGTTTCTGCTCGCGGCTTAGGTAAATCTCAACCTGTTACAGGTTCTACCTGTGACAACGTGAAACCTCGTGCTGCGCTGATCGACTGCCTGGCACCAGATCGTCGCGTAGAGATCGAAGTTAAAGGCATCAAAGACGTTGTAACTCAGCCACAGGCTTAAGTTATTAACGAAAAAACCTCGCTTCGGCGAGGTTTTTTTATGTCTGTTTGTCAGCAAGGGTTAAGGCAAACGTCTATCACGTTTAGTCTTTATTAAGAATGGCTTTCAAATCCTGTTTAAGTAGTGACATCTGGCTGGCATATTTTTCTTTATGTTCGGCATCTTCAATTAGCTGCACAATCGTTTCTGACAGGGTCGCTCCCCGTCTCTGAGCGAGGCCCGCAAGACGTTGCCAGACCAGATATTCCAGATCGATCGATTTCTTACGCGTATGTTGGTGCTCAGCATTGAAATGGCGCTTACGCCGTGCGCGGATCGTTTGCTTCATACGATTTTCTAAGGTGGGATTCATACATTGCGCAATCCACTCCAGTACTCTCACTGGCTGGTTTTCCATTTTAAGCAATGCTTGTACGGCGTCATCCGCAGCACTTTGCTCCAGAAAACGCGTGATTTTTTCTCCCTCCCGATGTTTTTTTACCAGGTATTTCCATTTCCACCCGCACTCAAGATTTTCTAGTTGTTGATATTTCATATTAAAGTCTTCAGTGACCGCGTAACGTTGCTTTCAGCATAACAGTTTTCCCTAATTTTGACCGCTTTCTGGCGGTTTTCTGACAGCTTTTAAGACAATTAGCCGAACACCGTCCATGCTGCGGCGTGTTAAAGATGACGGAGAGATGACTCTCCTTATGCGCAGTTCGCATTATTCTTGTATAATCACGCTTTTCCTTCAGACGATTACATTGATACTTTGACCAGTAACCGACTCTCATGGCAGCATTTACTGCCGAATAATACGCCTTATCAAACGCTATTCACTCAGGCAGCTCAGCTTGCTCCTGCTGAATTCTCCGCTATTCAGTCGCGTCTGGAAGACAGCCTGACGCTCTTTTGCCACCCTCGATCTCCTTCCCGCTTTATGCTGTTGAAAGCACAAGAGAACGATGAATATATGGCATTGATCGCTCGTGTGCTGAACGCCATCAGGCCAGACTCCGGGGTGATACATGGCAGTAAATATATCATTGAGGGCCGTCATATTCGGGTAGAAACCGCCACGCAGCCTGCGGATAATTTCGCGGCACAGCAATCCTGCGGCTATCAGGAGTGGATTGAGCCTGAACAGCTCTTCGGCTGTGTGCGCAATTTTCACGATGAGATCACGCTGCACCCAGGACTGATTCATCAGGTTAATGGCGGTACGCTGATCCTATCAGCCAGAGCGTTGCTGGCCCAACCGTTGATGTGGCTGCGTCTGAAGCAGATTATGGCTGAAGGAATCTACCGTTGGCTATCGCCAGACGAACGCAAACCGCTTCCTATTGATGTACCGCCCATGCCGCTTGATATTCGCCTGATTATTCTCGGTGACAGGGAAAGTCTGGCTGATATTCATGATATGGAGCCGGAATTAGGTGAACACGCGATTTACGGTGAGTTCGAAGCACAATTGCAATTGATTGAAACGGATGACATGGCGCGCTGGTGTGCCTACATCAATGCACTATGCAGCGAGAATCAACTGCCGTTGCTGGACGCGGATGCCTGGTCGGCATTAGTGAACATTGCAGTACGCTACAGCGGCGATCAGGGGAATTTGCCATTATGCCCGCGGTGGTTAATCAGTCAGTTAAAATATGCCTCACTGTACGCCAGAGATGGGCAGATTACGGAGCAAGCGCTGGTTGACGCCGTTGCCGCTCGCCAATGGCGTGAAGGCTACCTGCGTGAGCGCATGCAGGATGAAATAGAATTAGGCCAGATTTTGATCGAAACAGAAGGCGAAGTCGTCGGTCAGGTTAATGGACTTTCCGTACTGGAATTCCCTGGCTACCCCGTCGCCTTTGGCGAACCGACACGTATTAGCTGTGTCGTTCATGCTGGTGACGGTGAATTCACTGATGTCGAGCGCAAAGCCGAACTGGCTGGCAATTTGCATGCTAAAGGCATGATGATCATGCAGGCGTTCCTGATTACCGAACTGGAGCTTGACCAACAGCTTCCTTTCTCCGCATCCATGGTCTTCGAGCAATCCTACAGTGAAGTTGATGGTGACAGCGCTTCACTCGCTGAACTGTGTGCGCTGATCAGCGCCCTCTCCTTGCGCCCCATCAATCAGCAGTTCGCCGTTACTGGTTCCGTCGACCAATTTGGCCACGTTCAACCGATTGGCGGCGTAAATGAGAAAATCGAAGGGTTCTTTGAAGTCTGCCAGCGTCGTGGATTAACAGGAACTCAGGGGGTGATTTTACCTGCGGCTAACCTACGCCATCTCTGTTTGCAGGAAGATGTCGTTGAGGCTGTGCGCGAAGGGAAATTCCATTTATTCCCAGTAGAAACTGCGCCGGAAGCCGTGTCATTGCTGACCAATTTTGCCTATGACGATGAGCAACAGCCAAATCTGTTAGCCGCGATTCGTGAAAGAATTGGACAAATTGCACCGCAAGAGCGCAGACGTTTCCCTTGGTTTTTCCGTTAAACCAACTGGTTCAACCAGACGCAACAGACTTGCCCAGCGTACAGGTGTACGCTAACCTGCGTGCTTCATTAAAATAAGGCTTACAGAGACCATGGTAGATAAACGCGAATCCTATACAAAAGAAGACCTCCTTGCCTCCAGTCGTGGTGAACTTTTCGGCCCGCAAGGCCCTCAGTTGCCAGCCCCTAACATGCTCATGATGGACCGCGTCGTTAAAATGACGGAAGACGGCGGTAAGTATGGCAAAGGCTATGTGGAAGCCGAATTGGATATCACGCCTGACCTGTGGTTCTTCGGTTGCCATTTCATCGGCGATCCGGTGATGCCAGGCTGCCTCGGTCTGGATGCCATGTGGCAGTTGGTTGGCTTCTATCTGGGCTGGCTGGGTGGTGAAGGCAAAGGCCGCGCACTCGGCGTGGGTGAAGTAAAATTCACCGGACAAGTACTGCCGACCGCGAAAAAAGTCACTTACCGCATTCACTTCAAACGCGTAATTAATCGCCGTTTGGTGATGGGTATTGCTGATGGCGAAGTACTGGTCGACGGCCAACAGATCTATACCGCAGACGAATTGAAAGTGGGCCTGTTCAAAGACACCAGCGCTTTCTAAACGTCAGATGATACAGCGGGCGAAAAATCCTCGCCCGCGTTATTCTCTTTATTTATCCTATCTGAACGCTGAACGCATCCAACCAACTTAAATCATGGCCTCATCATGACGGGTTTTTTAGTTCATTGGTGATCGACTGCCGTACGTCTTGTGGTATCTTCAATTCCGTTGCTAACGCATCCAGATAACTTTTTTCCATGAAGTGATCGATATCGATAACCGCACAGCTCAGGAAGTAAATTTCCAGCGCCTCTTCCTCGTTTTTCACGTCTTTCGCCAGCAACACGGGATCGAGCGGTTGTGCTATCGCTTCCTGTACCCAGCGTTGCGCCTCGTTTCCCAGTTGCAGTTGCTGAATATTCTCATCAATACGCTGTCTTTCACTCGCATCAATGTGGCCATCACTCTTGGCAGCAAAAACCAGCGCCTGAATCAGACGTCTGGCACGAATCGTATCCGCAGAAGACTGGGTGCCAAACTGTGGGTCATCCTGATGCGTATCACGCACGCGTTTCTTGTATTGGTTCCACAACACCACGCCTGCCGCTGCACTCCCCCCAATGATCAGCGCATTTTTACCCAGAGACCCCATGATTTTCCGGGTTGATTTATTCGACAACAAGACGCCCGCCAAACCGCCCAGCGCCGCGGGCTTTAACATATCGCCAAAATTGCCATTTTTTCCTCCTTGATGGTGATCCCCCTGCTTGTTACCGGCAGCGGAACCTAATAAGCCCTGAATTTGTTGCAGCCAATTATTCATTTTCATTCCTCAAGGAAAAGTGACATCACGAATGGTATTGCCCCCCATAGTAATGGGACGGAAGGCGTTTGTGTGTCAGATTGTGTATAGCAACGAAAAGTATGGACCGCGACTTTTACGCAGTCCATCTCGGTGGAGAATTGGCTATGCAAGGAACGTCATGAAGCAGGTTTCAGCGCGGGTGTGTTTCCCACAATGGGATTGCCAGAAACACGGGTATGACTAGCAACATAGTAGCGCGCTTTGCTGCGTGGCAACGGCTGACGACGACGGATTCGATCCGCAATTTTCTCCGCGATCATGATAGTTGTCGCATTCAGATTACCGGTAATGATCTGCGGCATGATAGAAGCATCGACAACACGCAGCCCTTCCATTCCGTGGACTCGTCCCTGTCCATCGACCACCGCCATGTCGTCTTCTCCCATCTTACAGGAACAGGAAGGGTGGAATGCCGTCTCGGCGTGAGTACGGATAAATTCGTCCAGTTCTTCATCGGTCTGAACCTCAAGTCCGGGACTAATCTCGCGCCCGCGATATTTATCCAGCGCTGGTTGTGCCATGATTTTACGTGTAATGCGGATCGCATCGCGAAATTCCTGCCAATCCTGCTCCGTCGACATATAGTTGAACAGAATGCTGGGATGCTCGCGGGCATCTTTGGAGCGCACCTGCACGCGCCCCCGACTAGGTGAACGCATGGAACCGACATGAGCCTGGAAACCGTGCTCTTTTACCGCGTTACTGCCATTGTAGTTAATCGCGACAGGGAGAAAATGGTATTGAATATTCGGCCAGGCAAACTCATCGCTACTGCGGATAAAACCACCTGCTTCAAATTGGTTACTGGCGCCAACACCGGTGCCATTGAACAGCCATTCCGCCCCAATTTTCGGCTGATTAAACCATTGCAGCGCTGGATACTGCGATACGGGTTCTTTGCAGGCGTATTGCAAATACATTTCCAGATGATCCTGTAAATTCTCGCCGACACCAGGCAAATCGTGCACGACAGGAATATCGAGCCTCTGAAGCAGCTCTTTTGGCCCCACGCCGGAACGTTGCAAAATTTGTGGCGAGGCGATGGCACCGGCACACAACAGGACTTCACGGCGCGCCTTTGCTGTTTGTGGTTTTTCCCCTTTAAAGTAAGCGACGCCAACTGCACGTTTTCCGTCAAAGAGGATCTTGTCAGTTAAGGCATGCGTCACGATGGTCAGATTGTTGCGGCCTTTCGCCTGATCCAGATAGCCCCTGGCAGTACTGGCGCGACGCCCCTTCGGCGTCACGGTTCTGTCCATCGGCCCAAAACCTTCCTGCTGATAGCCGTTAAGATCGTCGGTACGCGGATAACCCGCTTGCACACCAGCTTCAACCATCGCGTGAAACAACTCGTTGTTTCCCATCTTCGGCGTAGTAACCGCAACCGGGCCAGTCGCACCATGATAGTCGTTCGCTCCGACATCCCGCGTTTCCGCTTTGCGGAAATACGGCAGGCAGTCAAGGTAGCTCCAGTCTTCCAGACCCGGCAGGGTTGCCCAGTGATCAAAATCCATGGCATTGCCACGGATGTAACACATGCCGTTAATCAGTGATGATCCCCCCAGCCCTTTGCCTCGACCGCATTCCATACGGCGATTATTCATATGCGGTTCCGGGTCGGTTTCATAAGCCCAGTTATAGCGTTCCCCCTGTAATGGGAAAGCTAAAGCGGCAGGCATTTGCGTACGAAAATCCAGCCGATAATCAGGCCCCCCCGCCTCAAGCAGCAGCACGCTCACGTCACTTTCTTCTGTCAGACGCGTTGCCAATACATTGCCAGCGGAACCGGCTCCAATAATGATGTAATCATATTCCATTAGGCTTTCTCCCCTTCGTTTAAAATACCGAGCGGAATTCACCCAGTTCAACCTGTACAGATTTAATTTGCGTATAGTGTTCCAATGTTGTTATGCCGTTTTCACGTCCGACACCCGAATGTTTGTAGCCGCCCACAGGCATTTCAGCCGGAGATTCCCCCCAGGTGTTGATCCAGCAAATCCCGGCATCAAGCTGATGAATCACACGATGTGCCCGATTCAAATCGCGGGTCACGATGCCCGCCGCCAGCCCATATTCGCTATTATTGGCGCGGCGGATCACCTCATCCTCATCCTGATACGTCAGAATACTCATGACCGGCCCAAAGATTTCCTCTCGCACAATCGTCATATCGTCCCGGCAGTCCGTGAACACCGTAGGGGCAACGTATGCACCTTGTGCATAGTCCCCGTCTGTCATCGGTTCGCCGCCCACCAGCACACGCGCACCTTCACGTTTACCGCTTTCGATGTAACGCAGGACGGATTCCCGATGAGGAAAGCTGACCAACGGACCAAAATTCACCTGTTCATCAGTTGGATCACCGATACGGATGCGTTGAACGCGCGCCAGAATTTTTTGCTCAAACTGCGCCTGTAACGCTTGCGGAATGAAGACGCGTGTACCGTTGGTACACACCTGCCCTGAGCTGAAAAAGTTCGCCATCATGGCAATATCCGCGGCTTTATCCAGATCCGCATCGTCAAAAATAATCAGTGGCGACTTTCCGCCCAGCTCCATCGTGACGTCTTTCAACGTCGAGCCGGCGGCATTGGCCATGACGGTTTTCCCACTAGCGATCCCCCCGGTGAAAGAGACTTTAGCAATGCCAGGATGTGAAGTGAGCGCCTGACCAACGGTTTTCCCCGTTCCGGTCAGCACGTTAAAGACACCAGCAGGTAGCCCGGCTTCGGTGTAGATTTCCGCCAGCTTCAGCGCGGTGAGCGATGTGACCTCACTGGGTTTGAAGATCATAGCGTTCCCTGCCGCCAGTGCAGGCGCCGATTTCCACAATGCGATCTGAATGGGGTAATTCCAGGCACCGATACCCGCAACAACGCCAAGCGGTTCACGACGCGTGTAGACGAACGACGTATCGCGCAAGGGGATCTGCTGACCTTCAAGCATCGGAATCAGCCCCGCATAATATTCCAGAACATCTGCGCCGGTGACGATGTCAACGGTACGCGTTTCCGAGAACGGTTTGCCGGTATCGTGCGTTTCAAGCAACGCGAGTTCATCATTACGTTCACGCAGGATATCAACAGCGCGGCGTAAAATGCGCGAGCGCTCCATCGCGGTCATCGCCGCCCATACTTTCTGCCCTGCGATTGCGGCGTTAACGGCATGATCAACGTCAGCGGCCGTTGCCGACTGAACGTGGGCAATGATGTCACCATTCGCGGGATTTACGGCATCAAACGTATCGCCACCCGTGCTATCGACATAAGCGCCGTTGATATAAAGCGGTTGTAAACCGTAGCGAGACATAAATTCTCCTGTCTGATGGCTGCCTAAACACCGGGTTCCAGGCAGAAATGATAAGGAAGGATCACGCGTGAAGGAGCTGTTGCTCGATATAGCTGTAGGTAATACTCAGCGCTTCTTCGCAGTTAAAGGCGTGATGGCTTAGCGCACCACGCAGCCACAGCCCATCGATCAGCCCTGCCAGCCCTTTTGCCGCAATACGTGCTTTATCCTTCGGCAAACAGTGCCTGAATTCGACACACAGGTTGGAGTAAAGCCGCCGATCGTTAACCTGCTGTAACCGATGGAGCATCGGGGAATGCAGGCTGCTGGCCCAGAAGGCCAGCCAGGTTTTCATCGCGGCGCTATTCGTCTGGCTATCATCGAAATTCCCCTGGACGATCGCGCGTAAACGTGCGCGAGGCGTGTTCTCTGTCAGACTCAGCAACCGTGATTGCACCGCCAGCCCCAGATGGCTAATCAGGTAGCGCATCGTTGCTTCTAGTAAGCCATTTTTATCGCAGAAATAATGGCTGATGATCCCATTCGACACACCGGCACGCCGGGCAATCTGAGCGATCGAGGCGTCATGCATTCCCACATCGTTAATCGCTGCCATCGTCGCTTCAATAAGTTGTTGTCGTCTGATTGGCTGCATTCCGACCTTAGGCACTATACTTTTCCTTCATGTTACTCCCTCCATTTTTGTGTGTTCAATCACGGTAAAAGCCGATGATTCGTGATCCGATTTTTCCCATTAAACTTTTTTTTGATTGAACGTTCAATAAAAAATGAATATCTTTTATTGCTGAAAGGTTAAAGATATGTACCAATTATCGCGAAAAATAGTTTAAGTTCAGACGTTAACTCTAACTTAAAAATAATATTTCACTTTTTGTTCTGATAACCACCTTCCAACGGAAAGCGTACTCAGCGGATATCCTCCGCGCTGTTTTTGATATGCGCTAAGCGCGCTTCGTGGAAAGAGGAATCAGAATATCGGTTCACGTAACGCAAGGGATAACCATGCCAGCATCAGAAACGACCACCCAGCAGGATCGCCTGAATCCTGTCGTGTTCTACACATCAGCGGGATTAATCCTGACTTTCTCGCTAATGACCATGTTGTTTAACCAAGAAGCTAATGCCTGGATTACCCATGCGCTTAGTTGGGTTTCCGCCACCTTTGGTTGGTATTACCTGCTCGCCGCCACGCTCTACATTGTTTTTGTCATCTTCATCGCGTCGTCTCGCTTTGGTTCGATCAAGCTCGGCCCGGAACAGTCGAAACCTGAATTCAGTCTGATGAGTTGGGCAGCGATGCTGTTTGCTGCGGGGATCGGCATCGATTTAATGTTCTTCTCCGTCGCAGAACCTATCACGCAATATATGATGCCGCCGGAAGGACAAGGGCAGACGATGGAAGCGGCACGGCAGGCCATGGTGTGGACGCTCTTCCACTACGGGCTGACGGGCTGGTCAATGTACGCGCTGATGGGGATCGCGCTGGGCTACTTCAGCTATCGGTATAATTTGCCGCTGACGATTCGCTCTGCCCTGTATCCTATCTTTGGTAAGCGCATCAATGGCCCGATTGGGCACAGTGTTGATATCGCAGCCGTACTTGGCACGATCTTCGGTATTGCGACCACGCTGGGTATCGGTGTTGTTCAGCTTAACTACGGGCTGAAAGTCTTGTTCCAGATCCCCGAGAATCTCACCGTTCAGGCTTCGCTTATCCTGCTTTCGGTGATTATGGCGACCGTTTCCGTGACGTCCGGCGTCAATCGCGGCATTCGTTTCCTCTCCGAGCTTAACGTCCTGCTCGCGCTGGGTTTGATTCTCTTTCTGCTCTTTTGGGGAGATACCGAGTTCCTGCTCAACGCACTGGTGCTGAACGTAGGGGATTACATCAATCGCTTTACAGGAATGACGCTCAACAGTTTTGCGTTCGATCGCCCGACAGAGTGGATGAATAGCTGGACGCTGTTCTTCTGGGCATGGTGGGTGGCGTGGGCGCCGTTTGTCGGGCTGTTTCTGGCACGCATTTCACGCGGCAGAACGATTCGCCAGTTCGTCGTCGGCACGCTAATCATTCCGTTTGTCTTTACGCTACTGTGGCTCTCCATTTTTGGTAATAGCGCACTTTATCAGGTAATCCACGGTAATCTGGATTTTGCCAATGAAGTCATGCAGCACCCGGAACGCGGGTTCTACAGCCTGCTGGCACAGTATCCGGGCTTCAGCCTAAGCGCCTCCGTCGCTACCATCACCGGCCTACTGTTTTATGTCACCTCTGCCGATTCAGGTTCTCTGGTTCTGGGTAACTTCACCTCCCGCCTCGGCGACATCAACAACGATGCACCCAACTGGCTGCGGGTCTTCTGGTCAGTCGCTATCGGCCTGCTGACGTTGGGTATGCTGATGACAAACGGTGTATCCGCATTGCAGAACACCACCGTCATCATGGGATTACCATTTAGTTTTGTGATGTTCTTTATCATGGCAGGGTTATATAAATCACTGCGAGTTGAGGATTACCGCAAAGCCAGTTCCTTACAAACATCTGCCCCCATACCGATATCAGGCGACGATCGTTTGAACTGGAAACAACGTATCTCGCGTGTCATGAACTTCCCCGGCACAACGCACACGCAGAAAATGCTGGATAACGTCTGTAAAGCCGCGATGGATGACGTCGCGCGTGAGTTGCGCCTGCGAGGTGCCAGCGTTGAAGTCAACGAGTTGCCCCCTGTTGAAGATGAGCGCTTGAACCACCTCGAACTGCAGGTCGATTTGGGGGATGAGCAGAATTTTCTTTACCAAATCTGGCCACAGCGCTATAGCGTTCCGGCGTTTACCTACCGTGCCCGATCGGGCAAATCGGATTATTACCGGCTTGAGACTTTCCTACTGGAAGGAAGTCAGGGCAATGACCTGATGGACTACAGTAAAGAGCAGGTGATTAACGATATTTTGGATCAGTACGAACGACACCTGAATTTTCTTCATCTTAACCGAGAAGCGCCGGGCAATACGCTAACCTTTCCAGATGTATAGACCTCCTCTATGGCGCTGAAATACAGCGCCATTTTTCAATATCTTATGCCATTATTCGTCGTATTTTCCCGTTCGTATTTTTCCTGAATTTATGGGCTGTGCCGCATTCTTTACTTCCACGATTTGCGCTTTATTTTTGAAACGGTATACTGCACACATCAAATTGAAATACAGTTTTAAAAAATGTATTTGTCCGTCACAGAAAAGGAACGAACATGAAAATTGCACTGATTAACGAGAACAGCCAAGCTGCCAAAAATGCCATCATCGCCGAGTCTCTGACTAAAGCGGTTGCACCGCTGGGTCACACTGTACACAACTACGGTCAATACGCGGTTGAAGATGCCGCACAGTTGACCTACATCCAAAACGGTATTTTGGCAGCAATTCTGCTGAACTCCGGTGCTGCCGATTTCGTGGTGACCGGTTGTGGTACTGGTCAAGGCGCGATGCTGGCTTGTAACTCTTTCCCAGGCGTAATCTGCGGTCTGGTTGTTGACCCATCTGATGCTTACCTGTTCTCTCAGATCAACAATGGTAATGCTGTATCCGTTCCTTACGCTAAAGGCTTTGGCTGGGGCGCAGAACTGAACCTGGAAAACCTGTTTACTCAGTTGTTCAAAGAAGAAGGTGGCAGAGGCTATCCAAGCGATCGCGTTGTTCCTCAACAACGTAACAAGAAAATCCTGGATGCCGTAAAAGAAGTGACCTACAACGATCTGATCACCATCCTGAAAGGTCTCGATCAGGATCTGGTTAAAGGCGCGATTGCGGGTCCTAAATTCCAGGAATACTTCTTCGCGAACAGCAAAGACGAAGCACTGACCAGCTACATCAAAACACTGCTGGCGTAATCGACCTTTCGCTGACAAAAAACCACAAACCATTGCGGTCTGTGGTTTTTTTATGCGTATTTTTCACCTGTTTTGCCGACATGTTGGCGACATCATTACGCGGCGTATCCGTTACCGTTCAAGGCTTAGCCAGATGCACCAATAGCGCTAAATACTGCTTGACCGGAGCTAAGCGACTCCCTATAGTAGCGCCCCGTTGCCCCTTGTAGGCAACCCCCGGTGAGGTGTCCGAGAGGCTGAAGGAGCACGCCTGGAAAGTGTGTATACGTGAAAACGTATCAAGGGTTCGAATCCCTTCCTCACCGCCATATTTTGGACAAAATCAACGAATCAAATGCCACATCAGATTTTGCTCCGTATCGAGTTATACAAAAAAGTTCGCTTCGGCGAACTTTTTTGTTTGTAAAATCCCCCTCTCATTCAGCTACCCTTTCCCTGCACCGACCGCCAAACAGATGCGCCAAGAAAGGTTTAACGTTGAGTTACTCATACATTGCGTATACCACAGGACATGATGACCGAAACCTATTGCGATGATGGATGGCTGGATGTGTTATTATGTGAACAAGATTTTTTCAGATTTATAACGTGAGCAGTGGTAATATTTTCCCGTTATTTGTTCATTTGGTTAATTTATTGACTTTACTACGACAGGAGTCGGTAATGATAGTAAGAACATGGCATGGTTGTGTCCCCTTGGAGTACGCAGAGGGTTTTGCCGTTCATCTTCAATTAACGGGCATCAAACATTCACAAAGTATAAAAGGTAATCTGGGGGCCTTTGTTAAACGCGTCGTTCAAGGGGACTGGGAACATTTTTTTCTTGCTACGTACTGGACTGATATTGATGCGGTTAAGGCTTTTGCTGGTGAGGATTATCATATCGCCGTCAACTACGCTGAGGATGATAAATTTTGCCTTTTATCCGATCCTTATGTTTTTCAGCATGACGTTCAGAGTATACAAGCATTGTAAGTATGATGATGACGGCATGGAAATCGAGTGACACATCATTGGTTATAAATCTCCTGCTAAAGATGGTATTTACTGCGTGATGTTGCTTGTAAAGCATAGATATCAGTAGAAGTTAACATGATGAGGTGAATTTTCATGCAGGAATTTTATTCATTTTTTCTACGCATCATACTACCACTCATTCCTTTACTTATTTTATTAAGGCTATTTTTTTATCGATTTCGCGATAAAAAAGGAACAAACTCCAGTGATGGTACGATGAGAAAAATATCTCTGGACTCATTTTTGTTAAAAAAACTGGGTATCAATAATGAGGATTATTATTACGATTCATCTTATTTATATCAAGTTAACGGAGAATACACTCAGAAAATACCGTTATCAGATATCGTAAAAGTTAGTTCAGGGACAACCACCATAAATAACCGGAGAATGTGGTCTGTAAAATATCGTCAACAAGGAGGAGAGAAACAGGTGCAATTTATTCATAACTTCACCTTCTTTAACCGTAATTTTATTGGTTTTTTATCTGCGGTAAAATCAGCCAACCCTGAAGTGTATTAGTCGCGACCAGA
>NZ_JSXC01000047.1 GCF_000803215.1 Pectobacterium fontis | reverse complement strand
CACGCTCTTTTTTATGACGGACGCTAGCGGTTACATGGCAAAAGCCAACGCATTGCGGCTTGAAGAATAAGGGTATATTAGAAGTTCAGACCCACGCCGATATAGGCTGAATCCGCCAGTCTATTATCCGGCCCATTTTCGCGCGCCATGTTGATGTAGCGATAACCGACATCGACATTCAGCGGGGCAAATACCTGCCAGCGAACCCCTGCTTTCCCTTCAACATAGTGATCGACATGGCTTGAGAAGGAATCCGGTGAATAATAGCCTTCACCGTACAGTGAGAACTGACGGCTCAGCGGCCACAGCACACCACCGCCCAGAGCAACACCGTAACCATCATTGCCGTGATCCTGGTTCAGATACAGCGCCTTGCCACCCAGAGTCAGCTTGAGTGGGCCGACAGGAATCGTGTATCCCAGACCAAAACCGTATACATCATTATTGTTGTCACCGTGAGCATAGCTCACATTCCCCGCAAGCCCTGGAATGCCCAGACCGAAGCCCGCATTAGCGCCGACATAATCACGACCCGCTTCCCCGGAAAGGCTAATGGCGTGTACAGAAGCACTGGCAAGTAACAGACTTCCCACACAGGCAATCACAAACTTTTTCATTTTCACTGTCCTTAAAACCGTCGTTAAACGCGCGAGTAAAGATGTTATCTTTGCCGATTCTACCCGAAACCCGCCATCACTCCAGTATGAAATCATTCTGAAATCATAATTCTTCTGTTAAGAATTATGAAACGTGGTGGGTGACAACCCAGTTTTTGATCTGCTGGCGAGAAAGTTTAATCCCGCCATTTTTCAGCTCGGCTGGCAGCGCATAATACGCGACCGGACGCTGAAATCCGGCAAGCTGCGGCTGTAGCCAATCGCGTACGGCATCGAGCGTCGTGGTTTGTGCCACCTCTAATACCGCTACGGGGCGGTGACCAAACTCCGCATCGTTAACAGGCACAATGCACGCCTGCTGCACATCGGGGTGCGACAGCAACACGGCTTCGATATTCTCTGGCTGGATCCCTTCGCCGCCGCTAAAGAATTGATTATCCAGACGTCCCAGAATACGCCATTCCCCTTCGGCAAACTGCCCGCGATCCCGCGAATGAAACCAGCCGTCATCATCAACCAGTGGGATCAGTTTTCCGTCACGCCAATAGCCGGAGGCCAGCGTGCTACCGCGCAGCAGAATTTCATCATCGACCAGCCGGATCTCCCGCCCGAGTAACGGCAGACCGACGCCTGACTGCCCATCAGCACGTTTCGCACAGACCGTGGATGCCAGTTCTGTCAGTCCATAGCCACACCAGCAGCTCACCCCGCGTGCTTCTGCCTGTTGCGTCAACGCCTGTGGGATCATCGCCCCACCAAGCAATACGGCTTTCAATGTCGTGGGGAATGTCTCTTCCGCTAGCAGCCGCCACAGTTGCGTCGGCACCAGAGAGGCATGGGTACAATCGCGCAGCGCAATCTCCAGAGGCTGATGCGCACGGACAGCGATCGTGGCTCCCGTCGCCAGCCAGCGCCAGACGATGCCTTGCCCGGAAACGTGAAAGAGCGGGAGTGACAATAGCCACGCGTCACGGGAAGAAAACGCCATCATCGCAACCACGCCTTTTGCGCTGGAGAGATGGGCGGTAAACGTATGCACCACCGCCTTAGGTATTCCGCTGGAGCCGGATGTCAGCGTCAGCGTTGCCAGCCGGTCGGCTTGCCAGCCCACGCTATCGGTATGGCGGCACTCTTCAGTATCATCGGGTAATAAAGCGTCAGGTGGAAGAGACAGTGCGCACACAGCATCCGGCAGCGGCTTACCATTAAGACACAGACCGTAGGCCACGTTCAGCACCGGCAACAGCGCCTCGGTTAACGTATCAGGCAGTTGTGGATTCAGCGGTAATACGCGCGCCCCGCACTGTAGCAACGCCAGATAGCTACACAGCATTGGTACGCTATTTTTCCCGCGAAGTACGACCGTGCTTTCGGCGGTAACCCCCTGCTGTGTAAAATGCTCAGCCAGATGATCTACGCGCCGCGCCAGCATCTGCCAACACCAGCGAGTGTCGTCTTCAATCAGCGCCACGGACCGAGGCATCTGGCTCGCCCAGTGTCGCCACGGCCAGTCGCTCAGGATCGCCATACCACATCCAGTTGTTCCGCCGCCAGCAGCGGCAACGTACTATCCGGCCAGCGCTGAATCACCTGCGCCTGCATCAGATCCAGCGTGTCCAGCCCAGGGATCGTGTCCGGTGTCAGCCAATGCGCCAGACGCGCTAGCTGCGTTAAGCCAAGACTGGATTCAATGCTGGAACTGATCACCGCAGTTAATCCAGCCTGATGCGCGTCCTGCACCAATTGCTGACAGCGTGTGAGGCTACCGACCAGCGTCGGTTTGATCACAATCGCGCTGACGCCCGGCTCGGCTTCCACCCGAAAATCGGCGTCGCGTACGCTCTCGTCCCAGGCGATGTTAATGCCCGTTTCTCGCGCAAACGCGCGGGATTCATCACGGGTTTTGCAAGGCTCTTCGAGAAAGGCAATGCGCGAGCGCAATGACGGATCGACATAACGAGCAAAGCCGTCTGCTTTGGCACGCGTCCAGCTACGGTTGGCATCCAGACGGAGTTTCAGATCCGGCAAAGCTTCGAGCAGCACGTTGACGATCATACCGTCGCGCACCGCCTCATACAGGCCGACTTTGATCTTTGCCACCTTCTCGCCCGGCATCGCCTGTAGCATGGCAAACAGCTCATCGGGATCGCCATTACACAGCGGCGCTTTGCGATAATCCGCCGCCTGCGGCAGACGTTGATCAAGCTCGGCCTGCGCACAGCTCAAACCAAAGGCGACGGACGGCGGAAGATCGTCAGAGAATACCCGCCCCGCCGCCCACAAGGGTAGCTGTTCGAGAGCGGCGGATTGTGCCTCAGCCAGCGTTTCCACGCTAAATTCCGGCAACGGTGCAATCTCCCCCCACCCCAACCGCTCATCCTCTTGCAGGCAAACAATCAAGCCATCGCGGGTTTTGAGACGCTGATTGCGCAGCACCACGCCAGCTTCCATCGGCACGCAGTAACGATAGAGAGTGACCTGACGCATTACGGGTTCCGCTTGAACTTGCTGAAGTCAGGCTGACGTTTTTCATTGAACGCGTTGCGGCCTTCCTGCCCTTCGTCTGTCATGTAGAACAACATGGTGGCGTTGCCCGCCAGTTCCTGCAAACCAGCCTGACCGTCGCAATCCGCGTTCAGCGCCGCTTTCAGGCAACGCAGCGCCATCGGGCTGTTTTGCAACATTTCACGACACCAGCGCACCGTCTCTTTTTCCAGATCGGCTAACGGAACCACGGTATTGACCAGTCCCATATCCAGCGCTTGCGCCGCATCATACTGGCGACACAGGAACCAGATCTCACGCGCTTTCTTCTGACCCACGATGCGTGCCATGTAAGAAGCGCCCCAGCCGCCGTCAAAGGAACCGACACGCGGGCCAGTTTGACCAAAGATGGCGTTTTCTGCCGCAATGGTCAGGTCGCACATCATGTGCAGAACGTGTCCACCGCCGATGGAATATCCCGCCACCATCGCGACAACCGGCTTCGGACAGGTACGGATCTGGCGCTGGAAATCCAGCACGTTCAGGTGATGCACGCCGCTGTCATCCTGATAACCGCCGTAGTCACCGCGTACTTTCTGATCGCCGCCGGAACAGAATGCCTTCTCGCCAGCGCCAGTCAGAATAATCGTGCCAATACCGTCGTCGTGACGGGCATTGTCGAGCGCCTGAATCATCTCTTTTACCGTTTGTGGACGAAACGCATTACGTACCTGAGGACGGTTAATGGTGATTTTGGCAATACCATCGCTAGACTTGTGGTAGAGAATATCGGCGAAATCGCCGCTGCAATCGTGCCATTCAATCGGGGCGTAAAGCAGTTCTTCACTCGGATAAAGCATAGTTATCAATCCTTAACGGGATGAAAAAGAAAAGAACGAACCCGCTCGGCATAGGCCGTTGGGTTCGCCTGATGAGCATTATGGCCTGCCTGCGCCACGCTCAGTAATGGCAGGCCATGTTGCGCCGCCAGCGTTTGAAATTTCACGTCGCTAGCACCGCATAAGTAAGCAAAGGGAAGCGACAGGTGCCGGAGAGCGTCTACCAGAAAGGGCTGACGCCCCAGTGAGGTGGCCTCCAGCATCGCCGCAACAGAAGCACCGTGATTATGGCGACGACGCGCAATCAACGATTCACGCTGCGCAAAATCAACATCGGCAAAGACCGCCTGCTGATACCAGTCCTGCAACACCGCGGGCAATGGTTCCTGACGAAAGCGCTGCGCCCAGCGAGCATCATGGTGGATACGCGCAGTACGCTGCTCGGGCGTCGCCAGACCGGGGTGCCCCCCTTCCACCAGCAGCCCCTGCATGCCGTCATGCTGGCCGTTACAGGCGTGATACATCGCGATACGCCCACCGAGCGAATAGCCCAGCAACCAGTAACGCTCGATGCCCTGCCCCCGCAGCGTCGCACTTAGCTGACGGCTCACATCGGCAAAATCGGCGGTGGCTAGGGTTTGCGACGCACCGTGTCCGGGTAAATCCACCAGCAACACGGGCCAGTCGTGCCAGAACGGCAGGAGGGGCTGCCAGTCCTCGCCACTTCCCAATAAACCATGCAGGCACACCAGCCACGGCTGCGTCGGAGCAACCTCACCCTGTATCACCTTCCGGCAACCTAGCCCCTGAAAATCTAGTGCGCCCATGTCGCCACCTGCGCGACCAGTTCATTCAGCGTTTCTGCGCCGTCCCTCGGTTCAACCACTACTTCAAGCAGCGTGACACCGCCCTGTATCCAGCAATCCGTCACCGTATCCGCCAGTTGATCCCAGTTTTCGGCACGCACGTAATTCAGGCCAAACATCGCGGCAGCATGCCCAAACTCCACATTTTGCGGCATGCAATAAAACGTCTCCCGCTGTGCAACCGGGGTCGGCAGCAGGGAAAATATCTGGCCGCCATTATTGTTCACGACAATCAACACCAGCGGCGCGGGAGACTGACGCAGCAGCGCCAGCGCATTCAAATCGTATAACGCGGAGAGATCGCCGACGATGCCCAGCGTCGCTTTCGCCGTAGCACGCTGTACCCCCGCCAGCGTGGAGATCAGGCCATCAATGCCGCTGGCACCACGATTGCCATACACCGGATATCCCTGCGGGAGTTGTGCCAACGCATCGATTAGACGTACCACGAGACTGTTGCCGACAAACAGTTGCCCGTCCGGCGGTAGCAGTTGCGGTAGGCGCTGCGCCAACTGTGCTTCACCAAAGCGGGGAGCCAGATAGGTATCGATCTGCCGTTGCGTTCTGTCGGCAATATCCAGCAACAAATCCGCCCATGGCGCCTGCTTCTGTGCCGGATGCGCCGACAGCCATTCGCCCACGTCAGCCACCAGACGACGCCCGCGATGATGAGCCGGGTCTAACCGTCCCGGCAGATCGTCAATTAACCAGAACTCTTGCGGCTGACACTGTTCCTGCCATTGCAGCAGACGTTTACCGGTCAGGCTACCGCCGAACTGCAACACAATATCCGCCTGCCGTAAACACGCCGCCGCTTCAGGGTGCGCCAGCCAAATATCCGCACAGGGTAACGGCTGCCCGCTTTGCGACAGCACATCACCAATCAGCGGCCAGCCCAGTTCATTCGCCCATGCAGCAAGACGCGCGCCTTGTTCGGGACTCACTCGCCCAGCGAGGACGACACCTCGTTTCTGCCGCCACTGCGGCCAATCCGGCTGCACCGTCAGCGCACTCTGACGCATTTCGCGCAGCCAAGGCTCGCGGCTGTTCCACCACTCGCCGAGCGTCATCAGCCAATCCTGATAGGCCGTGCCATCATCGACACCGTACAGCGGTTCAGCAAAGGGACAGTTAATGTGCAACGCACCGTGCGTCAGGCGCGCCATGGCGCTATCCACAGAAGAAACCAGCCAACTAGCCGGAATATCGGGCGTGGGGCGCGGCAAATCCAGCGCCAGCGTAGGGTGGGAGGCATACAGCGCATGCTGACGAATCGCCTGATTCGCGCCGCAGTCGATCAGCTCCGGCGGGCGATCGGCCGTCAGCACCACCAGCCGTTCGCCAGTTAGCCCGGCTTCAATAATGGCCGGATAAAGGTTCGCAGCGGCCGTGCCGGACGTCACAATAATCGCAACCGGTTCACGCGCGGCTTTTGCCAGCCCCAGCGCCAGATGCCCTAGCCCCCGTTCGTCGAAATGCGTATGGCAAATCAGCGCACGATTATCCGCCGCAGAGAGCGTCAGGGGTGTGGAACGAGAGCCAGGCGCGATGCAGATGTGCCGGACACCATGGCGGGTCAGCGATTCCAGCAGCAATGTAGCCCAGCGGCGATTAAATACACTTGTTGACATGATGTACTCAACAACTCAGGTTGCAGGTTATTCCCGCCATCTTCCTGTGTACTGGCTGTATGCTCACAGAAAATGATGGATATAGGCAAAATACGAATGATGAAACGGTTGACGGCCAGGTTGCCCTTCAGCGGCTATATCCATTCAACGAACATCGCGATTGGCCTTATTATATTTTTTTTTATCACGCTGACTTTGATATAAACCAGTACCTGGCACAACAACCGTAAAACAAAACTATGACATATCCCCCTCTAACAGGGATCTCAACCCAGCCGCTTTGTTTTCTAATTCCTGCCATTCTTGTTCTGGATCAGAATTTGCCACAATTCCGGCACCAGCGTAGAGCGTTAAAACATGATCCCGAACTTCGGCTGAACGTAGCGCTACGCTGAATTCAGATTGCTGACGCGAAAGATAGCCCGCAGAACCCGCATACCAGCCACGTTCAAACGGTTCATGAGCAGCAATAAAACGACGAGCTTCTTGTCGCGGTAGCCCCGCGACCGCCGCCGTAGGCTGTAATGCGTTCAGGCATGCATGATCAGACGCGGTTCGCAGCGTGGCATGAATGGTACGGCGCAGATGCTGTACCTTACGCAGGCGTACAATCTCTGGCGGCATCACATCCAGCGACAGCACAACCTGCTGGAGTCGCTGACAAATATCATCCACCACCAACATGTTCTCGCACTGGTTTTTGCTGTCCTTCATCAGCCAGTCAGCCAGTTCAGCGGCCTTGTACGCATCGCGATCGCTCGCCACCGTTCCCGCCAGCGCTTCCGTTTCCAGCTCGCTACCCCGACGGCGATAAAGTCGCTCGGGACTGGAGCCGAGAAAGGCATGGCGTGCATCGTGCGCCAGCATGAAATGGAAACAGTGATGATTCGCCGCACGACTGGCGGCCATAAAGGTTGTTGCCTGTAGCGGTTGTGTCAGCTCGAGTGTGGTTGCTCGTGCCAGCACGACCTTTTCCATGAGCCCTGTGTTGATGTCATGCAGCGCCCGCTGGAGTAAATCAATCCATCCCTGACGCTCCGGCTGATGCCCAGCAGATTGCACTTCCGCATGCAAAAGCGGCTGCGGCGCTGGCGGCAGAAGCAGGTTAAGAAACACCGAGGCTTCAATGGCATCCTGTTGCAATGAGGTGTCGCTAAACAGGTTAATGCTCAGGCTGAGCGTATCATCCTGACGTCGCAGTTCGGCACGAGGCAAAAACAGGTAGCCGGGTGAAAAGGTGCCGCTTTCTTTTATCTGGTTAAACGCGTTTAACCCCCAGATACGCACATCGGGGCCACACTGCTGCTGAACGAGGAATGCCTCCGCATCCTGAAGATGATGAAACCCACACACCTTGCCGCAAACGGCAGCTTCTTCACGATCCTGACGGTGCTGCCAATAAAACTGGGGATACACCGGCTGAGTCGCCAGCCACGGCAAAAGCTCAGACGCCTCGCTGAGGGTTAATGAACGCGTTATTTGTTTGAAACCTGCGCGTTCAGGCTGTGGCTCGCGCAAATCCTGCTGCAAATGCCGCAGCAAGTCGGAAAGTTGTTTCACCGTCACCCCGGAGACCTAACACAAAGTAGGGGATTATACGGGAAAAAACACGTCGTGGGTGAGAGGTTACGCAAGACCAACGGGCTACCCTCGGCAGAGTATATCCCATCGCATGTTTTACCCCATGAGAGTGACTCGCATGACCATAATGGTAGACCCCCTTGCCTTGATCCAAAACCGCAGCCAGGATTCTTTCCATTCAGCCCGCTAATTATGGTAAAAATAGGCCCTTGTTACATCGACCGGATAGCCATATTCAGGATGAGTACCACGCTGAATTTCACCCCGTTATGCCTCAATCAGGAGCGTTAATTGATGCCAGCCATGATCCTGCGTTATTTTTCCCTCCTCACGGTGTTATCGCTCCTGATTACCGGGACGTTTAGCTATAGCTATCTCACCGATCTGCTGGCGGAAAAAAAACGTTCACTGACAACTATTGCTCAGGGTCTACAGAAACGCGTCGATACCTACCGCTTTTTCACCTATCAAATTTACGGCAGTCTGAACAGTGAACCCTCCGCTGGCGACGCCAACATTAGCGCGATTAATTTACTGCCCAATGTTTTCTATGTTGAAAAAAATGGTCAAAAAACAGACGCCCTGATTTTCGGGCAACACGATAAAGAAACGCTGACGTCAGTTCGCCGTATTTCGCGCTATCTCGATATTCTCTGGGGAGCGGAGAACAGTGTCTATTCCATGTATTATCTGAATGGCATCGACAATAGCCTGACGATGATTTCTACCCAGACGCTGAAAGATATCTCCTCACAGTTTCGGGGCAATTATATTACGGTCATCGCCGAAGCTCGTCGGACGGAAATGCTGCAACAGGCAAATGTATTAGACGAGCGAGAAAGTTTTTCCCCACTGCGTAAATTGCGTTTCTATAACGACTACTACTTTACGCTGCGCACGACATTCAATCAGCCCGGTCATCTGGCAACAATTTTGGCATTCGATCTGCCGATTAATGATTTAATCCCTGACACCATTTCGCGTGAACATCTGATGCTGAAACCGGATACGCCAGCGGCCAGCAATATCGATAGCAACACGGGTGAAGGCATCGCCGACATACAGCTTCATGGTGCTAATATAGAAATTTCCGTCACGCTCGTGAATGCCCCAATAAAAATTGTTTTTCAGGTGCCGGTAAAAAACCTGATTATTGATTCATTGCGTAATAACGTTTGGCTTCTACTGCTCAATCTGGTTCTGCTGAGTTTATCCATCGCGGGTTTTTATCTTTTCCGCCGGAAATATGCACATCCAGGAGAGGATTTATCTCATCAGTTAGAAAGAAAGCTGGATATTTATCGTGAAACCACGAGCAAAATCCCGCTGGGCGTGCTGGTTTATGATTTTAGCAGCAACAAAGTTGTCATACAAAATGAGCGCGCTGAGCAGTTGCTTCCACACCTGAGCCTGCAAAAAATTACCAATATGGCAGACGAACATCAGGGCGTCATTCAGGTCACCATAAATAATGAGATGTATGAAATCCGCCAAATCCGCAGTCAATATTCGCCAGACTATTGCCTCTTTCTGCTGCGCGAACAGGATAAAGAAATTCTGGTGCAGCGGAAGTTACTGCTCGCCCAGCGTGAGTACGAAAAGAATATTCATGCCAGAAAGCGTTTATTCCAAAACCTACTCAGCGAATTCAAACAGCCGCTGATTTCACTCCAACAGCATATTCATGCGTTACGCCGCAGCGATACCGCAACTGTAGACATTCCTACACTGGAACAACTGACAGCAGAGACTCGCTGCGCGATTGAACTGCTGGAAAATATCGCGTTGCATGAAAAGTTGGAAGCGCAGGAATGGAACGTGGTCAACGACAGTTTTTCACCGCTGACGCTTATCGATCATGTGCTGCTTGAGCTACTGCCACGGTTGAATCAAAAAGGGCTGACGCTGTTCCATCATTACCATTTGGATATTAATCAAACTTACGTGGGCGATGCCGAGTTGTTGAAAAAGACGCTGGCGCTGCTATTGAGCTATTCGGTAACCAATACGGATTACGGCAAAATTACGGTATCGATTAATAGGAAAAATAATGAGTCCGACACGTTGGTTATTCAGGTCAGCGATACGGGAACGAACGTTTCAGGCAAAGAACAGGAAAACATTCGACATCCTTTCCTGCATCCTGCTGCCACCGATCGTTTCGGACAAAATTCAGGATTGACCTTATTTTTGTGTAATCAACTCTGTAATAAACTGGGCGGCGCGTTAACCATCAACAGTAAGTCCGAGTTAGGTACACACTATATTCTGACGCTAAAACTGGAGCCGGAAGCGCTTCCCGTTGAGGAAGAAAAACTGCTGGATGGTATTACCATTCTGCTGGATGTGACATCCGATGAAGTACAGCATATTGTCGGTCATATGCTGACGGGCTGGGGCGCAAATTATCTGGTTAGCGATGAGCGCCAGATTAACCAGGAAGCGGATATCTGCATTACTGACGACCCGGACAAAAAAGCGGATTATACGCTGCTGTTAAGCCATGACGATGACACCGTAATACCGTTGGGCCCGCGCCGTTTGCGGGCGAATTATAATATCAGCCACCTCCTGCTGGAGGCATTGCTTAAGCTGATTGAACTGCAACTGGAGACACCACCCGATGCGATGCAGGCGGGGGAACCGAATGATGTGGAGTTTTACGCCGCACAATTGGCGTCAAGCGACTATTATTCGCTGTTCGTGGAGACAGTACCGGATGATTTAAAGAGGCTGTATACTGAGGCGGAAGCGGGCGATTTCCCTTCACTTTCGCAGACGGCACACCGGCTGAAAGGCGTGTTTGCGATGTTGAATCTACACCCTGGCAAGCAGTTGTGTGAACAGCTTGAACAGCATATTACCGCGCACGATAGTGTACAGATCGAGGATAACCTTCATGAAATTGAGGAATTTGTCAGCGCATTACTATCCCCAGTCGAACCTAAAGGGCAGCAAGGTAGCCAACAAGATGAGTAACCAAAACGATGAGTAACCTAAACGTAATTATTGCCGACGACCATCCCATTGTCCTTTTTGGCATCAAAAAATCACTTGAGCAGATTGAATGGGTCAATGTAGTTGGCGAATTTGAAGACTCAACCGCGCTGATCAACAACCTCCCGAAGCTGGACGCTAACGTTTTAATCACCGATTTATCCATGCCTGGCGATAAATATGGCGATGGTATTACCCTCATTAAATACATTAAGCGCCATTTTCCCCATCTTTCCGTTATCGTTCTCACCATGAACAATAATCCGGCGATTCTGAGCGCCGTGCTGGATTTGGATATCGAAGGTATCGTTCTGAAACAGGGCGCACCGACCGATTTACCCAAAGCGCTGGCAGCCCTGCAAAAAGGGAAGAAATTCACGCCAGACAGCGTATCCAAAGTGCTGGAGAAAATCAGCGCCAGCGGCTATGGCGACAAGCGCCTGTCCCCGAAAGAAAGTGAAGTACTGCGTTTATTTGCAGAAGGTTTTTTGGTCACCGAAATCGCCAAAAAACTGAATCGCAGCATCAAGACGATCAGTAGCCAGAAGAAGTCGGCGATGACCAAGCTGGGCGTGGAGAACGATATCGCCCTGCTAAATTACCTGTCTTCCGTTAATGGCAGCGCGCCGCAGGTAGACTAAGCCTTTCCCTCCTGCATCGGCCACCGCTGATGCAGGTTATTCCACTGACGTTCTCGCCTGACGCACGACATGAGTGTAATACGACAGCGCATGCTGCAACGTCTCCAACGTCACGGGTTTTGACAAACAGTGATCCATCCCCGCCTCAAGACAACGATCTCGTTCTTCCGCCAACGCATTCGCCGTCACGCCGATAACCGGGAAACGTAATCCCTGCTCGCGCATACGGCGTGTGAACAGATAACCATCCATATTCGGCATATTGACGTCCGTCAACACAATATCAATATGATTTTTACTCAAGACGCCCAGCGCGTCTATCCCATCATTCGCTGTCATGGCTTGATAACCCAAAGAACCAAGCTGATCGGCCAAAAGCCGACGGTTGATCGGGTGATCGTCCACCACCAGAATCATAATATCGCCATTTTCAGCCCGCTCATAATGAGCCAGCGGCGGTAAAATCTCCGCGCGAGCCCGGTCTTCACTTTCCGCACGATAGATTCTCTCCAGCAAATCAGGCAAATGTTGCGGAGTGGAAGTACCTTGTACCCAGTTCCCTTCGCTCACTTCCTGTGCCGCGCCATTATGCGCGCCGCTCATCATGATATGCGCTCGGGCGGCAATATTGTCTGTCGATGTGTAATCACTAATCATTACATCATCAGGCGACACCATTTGATTTTGGTAACGTACCGCCTGTACACCCTGCCCCTGCAACAAAGTCTGTAGGTATGCTTCCAGCCGGACATTACGCACTCTCAACCAGCACATTTTTCCTTGTAGACTGGCGTTGATCGCCGCAGGGGCATAGCGTGCTTTATACAGCGGGATTCTGATGCCAAACAGGCTGCCAAGCCCGGGTTCTGATTCAATCGTAATGTCTCCGTCCATCAGGTTGACCAGCTTTTCACAAATGGCCAGCCCTAACCCTGTGCCCTGAAAATGACGCTGTACACCACTTCCCGCCTGAAAGAACGGATCGAATAGCTTCACCGCTTCACGCGGTTGAATACCCACGCCAGTGTCACGCACCACAAATTCGAGATAGCCATCACGACAGCCGGCTTCAAAAATGATGCAGCCAGTATCCGTGAATTTTATCGCGTTACTCAACAGGTTAGATAACACCTGCTGCAAACGAACGGGATCGCCGAACAGGCTGGCAGGCACATTAGGATCAATAAAGCAGTACAGCGTCAGCCGCTTTTTCACCACCAACGGGAGATAGTTGCTGGTGATATGGCTAATTACTTCGTGCGGCGCGAATTCACAAGGTTCTATTTTCAACTGCTCTGACTCAATTTTGGAAAAATCGAGGATATCGCTGATAATTTTCAGCAGCAGTGAAGAGGAGTTGTTCATTGCCGCCACCAGACGATTGGCGTCCTGCGGCAGCGATTTGGTTTGCAGTAGATCGAGATTACCGATAATCCCGTAAAGCGGCGTACGCAATTCATGGCTGACGGTAGCAAGGAACATCGATTTCGATTGGCTGGCTTGCTCCGCGGCATTCGCCATTTCCTGTAATGACTCTTCCATTCTGACACGCGCACTAACGTCCAACAGCACGCAAATCGCCACATTTTCATTACGATAGCGTGAATGGACAAAACTGATTTGCAAGTGATGGTTGCGGCTGGTCATGACATCGACAAACTTGGACTGCTGCTCACAAATAATACGGGTAATACGCAGCCTATCTTCGTGGGTAAGCAGGTTGAGATAATTATGCGCCAGCTCGTTACTGAGGATATTCGTACCGTCATGAATACGCAGGATGCAAATCCCCACGGGCGCCGACGCCACAATTTTGCGGTTGAATTGCTCGTTTTCCTCCAACTGGAACGCATTCACTTCCGCAGGCAACAGCATTTTCCGCTCAAACACCAGCGCCAACACAAACAGCAAAATAGCCGATAGCACATTCAGCACGAGCATATTGATCATCAAAGCGCTGATGTGGGAAAGCAGCACCTTCAATGGCAGTGAATACACAATGCTGAATGACGTCGGCGGCAGTGATTTCTTCAGAATGAGTTCATCATAACCATTCACATAGCCAAAATAGTTATGTTCAGAGGGATAGCTGTCTACCGAAGACAGATAGCGCCCCTTATTGTCGGAAAACTGTAAAACAATCTGATTATATTGATCCAACAGCCGGGCATTGATGGGAAATTTACCCACGGCAACGAAGTCATCCAGACGAATCGTCTGTTCAATCCCCATGATGACTTCCAGCTTGTTATCCACATAAATTGGCGTCAGTGCATACAAATAGCCGACGTCGGGGATAGAGGCGGGGGTAATCCAGTAGATCGTTTCGTCACGTCCGGTTTGGGTGCGATTCCTCTTCTGATCCTGAAAACGATCCTGCACGTTTTTAAGCAAGTTATCACGATCAAGCGACTGGTTGCGAATGCCAAAATCAACCATACAACGCCGATCGCCGCCAACAAAAAAGACCCGATTAAGATCGTAGACCGCAGAGAAATTATCCTGCCAATCGTTGAAAAAGTGACTCAGTGAGATCAGCGCCGCATTCCCGCCATATTGCGTGGAACAGGTTGCGCCAGACGCCAGCGCATACACGGAAACACCGGGGCCACTTTCCGTTGGCGGCTCTGCTTTTTCTCTCGCCAGCACCAGACGATTTGTCGCCAGATATTGAAGTTCGCGCACAATATCCGATGCATGTCGGATGTAGCCCTGCGACTGATCAAAACTGAGATTATATTCCTGCCGCAGCCCTGACTCTTTTTCATTCAAGACTTTAGTGACATAGAAAACGGATATCAGCGCCCCCAACACCCACAGCATGATCGCCAGAACCCGAAATAAATAGCGGGATACCTTTAAAGTTGTGTGGAATGAGGCGAGATATTTCAAGTGGATACCGTTGCATAGTGGGAGAACCCGTTTGCGGATACACTACCGAGAGTCGATAAAAAAAGCCAGCGCATCGCGCTGGCTTACTCAACCCATAACAGTTTAAGGAACAGGCTTATTCGTCATCTTCAGCGATATCATCATCGCCATCAATGTCATCGATAACATCGTCGTCTTCGGCGATTTCGCCTTCAACATTGACCACGCCATCCAGCTCTTCATCTTCTACCGGTTCGGCAACACGTTGCAGGCCGACAACATTTTCGTCTTCCGCCGTACGAATCAGCGTGACACCCTGCGTGTTACGGCCAACGATGCTGACTTCAGACACGCGAGTACGCACCAGCGTTCCGGCGTCGGTGATCATCATGATCTGGTCTGCGGCATCAACCTGAACCGCGCCAACCACTTTACCGTTACGCTCGCTGACCTTGATAGAGATCACCCCTTTCGTCGCACGCGACTTGGTCGGGTATTCGCTCACGGCAGTACGTTTACCAAAGCCGTTTTGCGTAACGGTCAGGATATCCCCCTCACCGCGAGGAATGATCAGTGACACCACGCGATCTTCGCCTTGCAGATTGATACCCCGGACGCCCGTTGCCGTACGACCCATGGAACGTACCGCCTGTTCGGAGAAGCGAACCACTTTACCTTCTGCGGAGAACAGCATCACTTCATTGCTACCGTCGGTCAGATCAACGCCAATCAGCTCGTCACCGTCGTTCAGGTTAACTGCGATGATCCCTGCACTACGTGGGCGGCTGAATTCCGTCAGCGCCGTTTTCTTCACCGTACCGCTGGCGGTTGCCATAAAGATGTGGCGACCTTCTTCGTATTCACGTACCGGCAGAATCGCCGTGATACGCTCATCCGCTTCAAGCGGCAGCAGGTTGACGATAGGACGACCACGGGCACCACGGCTGGCTTCCGGCAGTTGGTACACCTTCATCCAGTACAGACGACCACGGCTGGAGAAGCACAGAATCGTGTCGTGGGTGTTCGCCACCAGCAGACGATCGATAAAATCTTCTTCTTTTATACGTGCAGCAGACTTCCCTTTGCCCCCACGGCGCTGGGCTTCGTAATCGCTCAGTGGCTGATACTTCACATAGCCCTGGTGAGACAGGGTGACGACAACATCTTCCTGATTGATCAGATCTTCGATGTTGATATCCGCGGTATTCGCGGTGATCTCGGTACGACGCTCGTCGCTGTACTGCGTTTTGATCGCTTCCAGCTCTTCGCGGATCACTTCCATCAGGCGCTCAGGGCTATTGAGGATATAAAGCAGCTCGGCGATTTCTGCCAGCAGCGCTTTATATTCATCCAGCAGCTTCTCGTGTTCCATCCCGGTCAGTTTCTGCAAACGCAGATCCAGGATGGCTTGCGCCTGCGGTTCTGTCAGGTAGTAGCGACCGTCACGGATGCCGAACTCTGGCTCCAGCCACTCAGGGCGCGCCGCATCATCGCCCGCACGTTCCAGCATGGCAGCCACGCTGCCCAGTTCCCAGGCTTGTGCGATCAACGAGGCTTTGGCCTCAGCCGGTGATGGCGCGCGGCGAATCAGTTCGATAATCGGATCGATGTTCGCCAGCGCAATCGCCAAACCTTCCAGAATATGGGCACGGTCGCGGGCTTTACGCAGTTCAAAAATGGTACGACGCGTCACCACTTCACGACGATGGCGCACAAACGCAACCAGAATGTCCTTTAGCGGCATAATCTTCGGCTGGCCCTGATGCAGGGCAACCATGTTGATGCCGAATGAGGTCTGAAGCTGCGTCTGGGAATACAGGTTATTCAGAACCACTTCACCCACAGCGTCACGCTTAATCTCGATAACGATACGCATCCCGTCTTTATCGGATTCGTCACGCAGTGCGCTAATACCTTCGATACGCTTATCTTTCACCAGCTCGGCAATTTTCTCAATCAGGCGCGCTTTGTTCACCTGATAAGGAATTTCATGCACGATAATGGTTTCACGTCCGGTTTTCGCGTCGGCTTCCACTTCAGCACGCGCACGGATGTAAATTTTGCCGCGCCCGGTACGATAGGCTTCTTCAATGCCACGGCGGCCATTGATGATCGCCGCTGTCGGGAAGTCCGGGCCTTTGATGTGTTCCATCAACCCTTCCAGGCTGATGTTTTCATCGTCGATATACGCCAGACAGCCGTTCACGACTTCCGTCAGGTTGTGCGGTGGAATGTTCGTGGCCATCCCAACGGCGATACCGGAGGAACCGTTAACCAGCAGGTTGGGAATACGCGTTGGCATGACGTCAGGGATCTGCTCGGTGCCGTCATAGTTCGGCACAAAATCAACCGTCTCTTTTTCGAGATCGGCCAGCAGTTCATGAGCAATTTTCGCCATGCGAATTTCGGTATAACGCATCGCCGCCGCGGAGTCGCCGTCAATCGAACCGAAGTTGCCCTGACCATCAACCAGCATGTAGCGCAGTGAGAAAGGCTGCGCCATACGCACGATGGTTTCATAAACGGCAGAGTCGCCGTGCGGGTGGTATTTACCGATGACATCCCCGACGACACGGGCGGATTTTTTATACGGTTTGTTCCAGTCGTTACCCAGTACGTTCATCGCGTACAGTACGCGGCGGTGTACCGGTTTCAGTCCATCACGAACATCCGGTAATGCACGCCCGACAATAACGGACATCGCATAATCCAGATACGAGCTTTTCAGCTCTTCTTCAATGTTGACCGGTGTGATTTCTCTGGCAAGGTCGCTCATGGAGCCGCTATCCCTCTATTTAGGCATCTACCCGTGTTCAGAAAAGTGAACCGTTCAGTAAGGTGAGCGGTTCAAAAGGTGAAAAATTATATCACAAACCGCCGTTTCGGGGGAAACTCCCTTCCGCCCTTCACTGACGGTTTTCCCAATAGGCGTTTATCCCACAGAGAAAAGCGACACCGCTGCACGTTGCGACACGAACGGAGTATACTCGCGGCAGTAGAAAATAACGAAAGGCCGTGATGACAGATGAATGTAGAGAATCAAACTCCGAACGTTGACCATCAGGAAATTGCCAAATTTGAGGCTATCGCCTCACGCTGGTGGGATTTAGAAGGCGAATTCAAACCATTGCACCGCATTAACCCGCTGCGTCTGGGCTATATCTCGCAACACGCAGAAGGCCTGTTCGGCAAGAAAGTGCTGGATGTCGGCTGCGGCGGCGGCATTTTAGCGGAGAGCATGGCGCGTGAAGGGGCAGACGTCACCGGGCTGGATATGGGTGCCGAGCCGTTGCAGGTTGCGCGCTTGCATGCGCTGGAAAGCGGTGTCACCGTCAATTACGTGCAGGAAACGGTAGAAGCGCACGCCCTGGCGCATCCGGGCCTCTACGATGTTGTCACCTGCATGGAAATGCTGGAGCACGTTCCCGATCCGCAGTCCGTGGTACAGGCCTGCGCTAAATTGGTTAAACCCGGCGGGCATGTCTTTTTCTCCACCATTAATCGCAACGCCAAAGCGTGGATGATGGCCGTTATCGGTGCCGAGTACGTGCTAAAAATGGTGCCGCGCGGTACGCATGATATCAAGAAATTCATCCGTCCTGCGGAACTGATGCGCTGGGTTGATGACACCGCGCTGCGTGAAAGGCATATCACCGGATTGCACTATAATCCGCTGACAGACCACTTTAAGCTGGGTCCGAATGTGGATGTGAATTACATGCTGCATACTCGCCACGAAAAATAGCACAAAATTGAGAATACTCTTAAAAGCGGCGCGGCTTTTTTGCCGCGCGCCTTTCTCCTCCTGATGCCAAAACCATCAAAGTCTTCCGGTTTTCTTTTTCTTATCAAATATTGACATCGCTACAGGCCTTATCAGGTGAGCTTTTTAACAAAATCGCATTTCTCAAACCTTTAATTCACGAAAAATCAACTCTTGTTCTTCAAAGAATCCACACTACAATACTCACCATGTAGTATCCCGTTATCAAAAAATATCTATATCTAGTATTTATCCACAGAGTTAGTCACAGGCGTTTTTCTGTGAATAAACGGGGGATATTTTCGTTTTCACCAACAGGTAAATCCCAACATGAACCAGAGCTTGCTCGTTACCAAACGCGATGGCAGTAAAGAAAAAATTAATTTGGATAAAATCCACCGCGTCATTACCTGGGCCGCAGAAGGTTTACACAATGTCTCCGTTTCTCAGGTCGAACTGCGTTCACACATTCAGTTTTATGACAGCATCAAAACCTCTGATATCCATGAAACCATCATTAAGGCAGCAGCCGATCTGATCTCTCGTGAAAGCCCGGATTACCAATATCTGGCCGCACGTCTGGCTATCTTCCATCTGCGCAAAAAAGCCTACGGCCAGTTTGAGCCGCCAACCCTGCTGACCCACGTCACCAAGATGGTGGAACTGGGCAAGTACGACAAGCACTTACTGGAAGACTATAGCGCTGAAGAATTCGTTCAGATGGACGCTTTCATCGATCACTGGCGTGACATGAATTTCTCCTATGCAGCCGTTAAACAGTTGGAAGGGAAATATCTGGTACAAAACCGCGTCACCGGTGATATCTACGAAAGCGCCCAGTTCCTGTACATTCTGGTCGCCGCCTGCCTGTTCTCCGGCTACCCGCGTGAAACACGTCTGGACTACGTTAAACGTTTTTATGACGCGATCTCCACGTTCAAAATTTCTCTGCCGACGCCGATCATGGCGGGTGTACGTACCCCAACGCGTCAGTTCAGTTCTTGCGTGCTGATCGAATGTGGCGACAGCCTGGACTCCATCAACGCGACCTCCAGCGCGATTGTGAAATACGTCTCTCAGCGTGCAGGGATCGGCATTAACGCTGGTCGCATCCGTGCGCTCGGTAGCCCAATTCGCGGCGGTGAAGCATTCCATACCGGCTGTATTCCGTTCTATAAACATTTCCAGACGGCGGTGAAATCCTGCTCGCAGGGCGGCGTACGCGGCGGTGCTGCCACGCTGTTCTACCCGCTGTGGCATCTGGAAGTGGAAAGCTTGCTGGTGCTGAAAAACAACCGTGGTGTAGAAGGCAACCGCGTTCGTCATCTCGACTATGGCGTGCAGTTGAACAAACTGATGTATCAGCGTCTGGTAAAAGGTGAAGAGATCACACTGTTCAGCCCGTCTGACGTGCCGGGACTGTACGACGCGTTCTTCGCCGATCAGGATGAGTTCGAACGCCTGTATGTACAGTATGAGCAGGATGACAGCATCCGTAAGCAGCGTATTAAAGCCGTTGAGTTGTTCTCTCTGATGATGCAGGAGCGGGCTTCCACTGGCCGTATCTATATTCAGAACGTTGACCACTGCAACACTCACAGCCCGTTCGATCCGCACATTGCTCCGGTTCGCCAATCCAACCTGTGTCTGGAAATCGCGCTGCCGACCAAGCCGCTGAACGACGTGAATGATGAAAACGGTGAGATCGCGCTGTGCACGCTGTCAGCGTTCAACCTCGGCGCGATCGATAGCTTAGACGATCTGGAAGAGCTGGCGACGCTGGCCGTACGTGCGCTGGATGCCCTGCTGGACTATCAGGATTATCCGATTACCGCGGCAGAGCGTGGGGCGATGGGCCGCCGCACGCTGGGTATTGGCGTGATCAACTTCGCATACTATCTGGCGAAAAACGGCGTGCGTTACTCCGATGGCAGCGCCAATGGCCTGACACACAAAACGTTTGAAGCCATTCAGTACTATCTGTTGAAGGCATCGAATATGCTGGCACGCGAGCAAGGTGCTTGCCCGTGGTTCAATGAAACCACCTATTCGCAAGGCCTTCTGCCGATCGATACCTACAAGCGCGATCTGGATGCGATTTGCAACGAGCCGCTGCATCTCGACTGGGAAGCACTGCGTAACGACATCAAAGAGTACGGCCTGCGTAACTCCACGCTGTCTGCGCTGATGCCGTCAGAAACCTCCTCTCAGATCTCTAATGCCACTAATGGCATTGAACCGCCGCGCGGCCACATCAGTGTCAAAGCGTCCAAAGACGGTATTCTGCGTCAAGTGGTGCCGGAGTACGAAACGCTGAAAGACGCTTACGAACTGCTGTGGGAAATGCCGAACAACGATGGCTACCTGCAACTGGTGGGTCTGATGCAAAAATTTGTCGATCAGGCGATTTCTTCTAACACCAACTACGATCCGGCGCGTTTCCCATCTGGCAAAGTACCGATGAAACAGTTGCTGAAAGATCTGGTCACGGCCTATAAATTCGGCGTGAAAACGCTGTATTACCAAAACACCCGTGACGGTGCAGAAGACGCGCAGGACGACCTGCTGGCAGAGCCGCAGGATGACGGCTGCGAAGGCGGCGCATGTAAGATTTAAGCCAATAATAATGAAAGGCTGCAATGCAGCCTTTCATCCTTTTACTGCGGGCGTCCCTGCCCACTCCCTACGGGGCTGCCGCAATCGGCATTAAAAAATGCTCACGGCATTTTTTGGAGAGATTTCATGGCCTATACCACCTTTTCACAAAATAAAAACGACCAATTGCTCGAACCCATGTTTTTCGGTCAGTCCGTTAACGTTGCCCGTTTCGATCAGCAAAAATATGAAATTTTCGAAAAGCTGATCGAAAAGCAACTGTCCTTCTTCTGGCGCCCGGAAGAAGTGGACGTATCCCGCGATCGCATCGACTATCAGGCATTGCCGGATCATGAAAAGCATATTTTTATCAGCAACCTGAAATACCAGACCCTGCTGGATTCCATTCAGGGCCGTAGCCCGAACGTGGCGTTGCTGCCGCTGATTTCGATCCCTGAGTTGGAAACCTGGGTAGAAACCTGGGCGTTTTCAGAAACCATTCACTCACGCTCGTACACCCACATTATTCGTAATATTGTGAACGATCCGTCGCTGGTGTTCGACGATATCGTAACGAATGACGAAATCCTGAAGCGCGCCAAGGATATTTCCGGCTATTACGATTCACTGATTGAGATGACCAGCTACTATCATCTGCTGGGTGAAGGAACGCATCAGGTTAACGGCAAGACCGTAACCGTGAACCTGCATACGCTAAAAAAGCAGCTATATCTGTGCCTGATGAGCGTGAACGCGCTGGAAGCTATTCGCTTCTACGTTAGCTTTGCCTGCTCGTTTGCTTTTGCGGAACGTGAACTGATGGAAGGCAATGCCAAAATCATCAAGCTGATCGCCCGTGATGAAGCGCTGCACCTGACTGGCACACAGCACATGCTGAATTTGATGCGTTCCGGCCATGACGACCCGGAAATGGCGCAGATTGCCGAAGAGTGTCAGCAGGAGTGCTATGACCTGTTCGTACTCGCGGCTCAGCAAGAAAAAGAGTGGGCAGAATACCTGTTCCGCGACGGCTCAATGATTGGCCTGAACAAAGATATTCTGTGCCAATACGTGGAATACATCACCAATATCCGTATGCAGGCGGTTGGGCTGCCGCTGCCGTTCCAGACACGCACCAACCCCATTCCGTGGATCAATGCCTGGCTGGTATCCGATAACGTGCAGGTTGCGCCGCAGGAAGTCGAAGTCAGCTCCTATCTGGTCGGCCAGATCGATTCAGAAATCAGCGACGACGATCTGAGCGATTTCCAACTGTAACCGATGAGCCATCCAACGATTACGCTGCGCACATCCGGTGCGCAGTTTTCCTGCTCAGACGACGGCCCCTCCCTGCTGGATGTGCTGGAATCCCATCGCGTCAGCATTGAATACCAGTGCCGATCCGGCTATTGCGGCTCTTGTCGGCTACGTCTGGTAAAAGGCAGAGTCGCATATCGCCAAACCCCGCTGGCCTGCATCCAACAGGATGAGATCCTGCCCTGCTGCTGTATGCCGCAGGGAGATATCGAACTCGATATTTAGCGCCCGCCGCGTCACAGGGACATTCTCCCTTCTGCGCTTACTGGCGGGCGCATTTCCTGCCTGACTTCCTTCCCAAGTGGGTTACACTATGCGTTGAAACTGTCTTCGCCCTATTTAAAACAACCTGGAGGTTTTAGAATATGCTCACCGTCATTCCTATTTTGATCTTTGTTGCGCTCATCGTCGTCTGGTCAGGCATCAAAATCGTACCCCAGGGATACCAATGGACTGTGGAACGGTTTGGGCGCTATACCAAAACGCTGATGCCAGGACTCAATCTGGTCGTGCCGTTTATGGATCGCGTTGGTCGTAAAATCAACATGATGGAACAGGTCTTAGATATCCCCTCTCAGGAAATTATCTCACGCGATAACGCCAATGTGGCCATTGATGCCGTGTGTTTTATTCAGGTGATCGATCCCGCGCGAGCCGCCTATGAAGTGAGCAATCTGGAACAGGCTATCGTCAACCTCACCATGACCAACTTCCGTACGGTACTGGGATCGATGGAGCTGGACGAAATGCTGTCCCAGCGTGATAGCATCAACACGCGCCTGCTGCACATTGTTGATGAGGCCACTAACCCATGGGGGGTAAAAATCACCCGCATCGAGATACGCGATGTGCGCCCGCCCGCTGAACTGATTGCCGCCATGAACGCGCAGATGAAGGCTGAGCGTAACAAGCGTGCCGATATTCTGGAGGCTGAAGGGGTGCGTCAGGCGGCGATACTGAAAGCCGAAGGCGAAAAACAGTCGCAAATTCTCAAAGCTGAAGGCCAGCGCCAATCCGCGTTCCTGGAAGCAGAAGCGCGTGAACGTGCGGCAGAAGCGGAAGCCCAGGCGACCAAAATGGTGTCCGAAGCCATTGCGGCGGGTAACATTCAGGCAATTAACTATTTTGTCGCGCAAAAATACACCGATGCCTTACAGCAGATCGGCTCCTCTAATAACAGCAAAGTGATCATGATGCCGTTGGAAGCCAGCAATCTGATGGGAGCGATTGGCGGTATCACTGAACTCATCAAGGACAGCACAAATAATCGGAGTCAATAATGGACATTGGACTGGTGATGGAAAATGCGCACTGGTTCTGGCTGTCGCTCGGCGGTCTGCTGTTAGCCGCCGAAATGCTGGGTGCCAGTGGTTATCTACTCTGGAGTGGCGTTTCTGCCCTATTCGTCGGGCTGCTGGTCTGGGCTATGCCGTTCTCATGGCAGTGGCAAGGAACTGCATTTGCTGTGCTGACCATGACTATCGCGCTGCTCTGGTGGTACTGGTTACGCAAGAGAACGTTGGCACAACCACAGAGTTCACTAAACCAACGCGGGCAACAGCTCGTCGGCTTACGAGCAACATTGAGTGAACCTATCGTCGATGGGCTTGGACGCGTTCGTATCGGCGACGGAACCTGGCGTGTCAAATCAGCACAGGATTTAGCCGCTGGTACGCACATTGAAGTGTTCGCTGTTGAAGGTATCACGTTGCATGTACGTCAGGTGACGACCTGATCGGATTTTGCTCTGTCATTCGGGGGAGGATTTTCCCCCTGAATGACAACATCCCGCCAGATTATTGATGATTGGACACTCCGCTCCGCCGTCCCCTGGACACTGTTCCGCTAACATCAGTAAGCGCTCACGCATCGCCTTCAACTCTTCGATATGTTCCTCGATTTCCTGCACTTTTTGCATAGTCCGAGATTTAACATCCGCACTCCGCCGCAGCGGATCGTTAAATAGCGTCACCAGTTCCCGGCATTCATCCAGATTAAAACCGACCTGACGTGCCTGACGCAGCAGCGTTAGTTCTTCAACGTGGTGCTCATCGTAACTGCGGTAACCGTTTTCAGAACGCAGCGGTGTAGTCAGCAGCTCTTTTTCTTCATAGAAGCGAATGGTTTTACTGGTCAACCCGGTTTTTTTTGCCACATCACTAATATTCATGATTTCCCCCTTGACCCTCCCCTTGCTAGAAGGTTTACCTTACCCAATAACTAGTAGAAATCAGATAGCCGGTCAACGTCTTTTGCCTCCGGCTGTGATCACGGGAGAAAATTATCATGTCACCAACCCTCGTATTGTCATTGCAGGGATTAACCTGCGGGCACTGTGTGCAACGCGTTAAAAAAGCGCTGGACGCGCTGCCAGCAGTCGAAAAAACCCACGTTACGCAGCATTATGCCAGCGTCAGCGGCGATGTTGATTCCCAGACATTGATCGACACGATCGAGCAAGCTGGCTACGACGCACAGCTTGCCACCGCGCCGGATGTCTCTCTTCAGCTTTCCGGCCTAAGCTGCAACCACTGTGTTATGGCGACGCGTAAAGTACTGGAAGCTATTCCCGACGTTGTGGCGACAGATGTCACTACCGAGCAGGCGACGGTGTATGGCAACGTTGAAGCTGCGGTACTGATTCACGCTATTGAAGAAGCGGGCTATCACGCCAGCGTGCAGGAGAACGTTCACCCAAAAACTGAGCCGCTGGCACAGGTAGCGACGACGCCGGAAACGCTGCCAGCGGCCGAGAAAATTCTTCCGGCAACCATCAATGATGACGACAGCGTGCAGCTTCTGCTTCAGGGCATGAGCTGCGCCAGTTGCGTCAACCGCGTACAGACGGCGCTGCAAAACGTCGACGGCGTCACGCAGGCGCGTGTGAACCTTGCAGAGCGCAGTGCGTTAGTCAGCGGTCACGTCGCACCGGAAGCACTCATTGCCGCCGTTGAACAAGCCGGGTATGGCGCGGAAATTATTCAGGACGAAGAAGCGCGCCGCGCCCGCCAACAGTATACCGCTCAGCAGGCTATCCGCCGTTTTCAATGGCAGGCCACGCTGGGTTTACTGCTGGGTATCCCGCTGATGCTATGGGGCGTGCTGGGCGGCAGCATGAGCCTGACGCCGGAAAACCAAATACCGTGGTTAGCGATCGGTATTTTAACGCTGACGGTGATGATCTTAGCAGGTGGTCATTTTTATCGTAACGCCTGGCGCAGCCTGAAAAACGGTGCCGCGACCATGGATACGCTGGTCGCACTGGGAACGGGCGCTGCCTGGCTGTATTCAATTACCGTTAACCTGTGGCCGGACCTTTTCCCGATGGCGGCACGTCATCTTTACTACGAAGCCAGCGCCATGATCATCGGTTTAATCAATCTGGGTCATGCGCTGGAGCAGCGTGCCCGCCAGCGATCCTCTCGTGCGTTAGAACGGCTACTGGATTTGACACCGCCCACCGCCCGCGTCGTCACACCGGAAGGCGAGAAATCCATTCCGCTGTCCGAGGTGCAGTCCGGCATGACACTGCGCCTGACTACCGGCGATCGTATTCCTGTCGACGGTGAGATTTTGCAAGGTGAGGTATGGGTGGATGAAGCCATGCTGACCGGGGAAGCGATCCCACAAGCTAAAACATCTGGCGATACAGTTCACGCAGGCACGCTGGTTTCCGACGGCAGCGTCCTCTTTCGGGCAGATGCCATCGGCAACCAAACCACCCTGTCACGTATTATCCGGCTGGTACGGCAGGCACAAAGCAGTAAGCCTGCTATCGGGCAGTTAGCGGATCGTATTTCTGCCGTGTTTGTTCCCGTCGTGGTGGCTATCGCCCTGCTTAGCGGCGCGATCTGGTTTTTTGTCGGGCCACAGCCACAGATGGTCTATACGCTCATTATCGTCACTACCGTTCTGATCATTGCCTGCCCTTGTGCGCTGGGGCTGGCAACGCCGATGTCGATTATTTCCGGTGTTGGACGTGCCGCAGAATTTGGCGTGCTGGTACGGGATGCCGATGCCCTACAGCAGGCCAGCACGCTGGATGTGCTGGTGTTTGACAAAACCGGTACGCTAACCGAAGGACAGCCGCGCGTCGTAGCGATTCACACATTCAGTGAGGTGACGGAAGCACAGGCGCTGATCTGGGCAGCTTCGCTGGAACAGGGCGCTAATCACCCGCTGGCAAAAGCGATTCTTGCATGCGCAGAGGCAGAGAATATTACGCTAACGCCAATCGAGCAGTTTCGCACGCTGCGCGGCCTCGGCGTCAGTGGCACGATGGGCGACGCCAATCTGTTGCTGGGAAATCCTGCGCTGCTCCAGCAGCATCAGGTGGATATCAGCGCAGGGGAAATGCTGATCAACGAACAGGCTCAGTGCGGTGTCACACCAGTACTGCTTGCGGCGAATGGTCGCATCATCGCGGTGTTCTCTATCCACGATCCGCTTCGAGCAGATAGCGTCAGCGCCTTACAGCGCTTACATCGGCAGGGCTATCAGCTTGTGATGCTAACGGGGGATAACCCACTCACCGCGAAGAGCATCGCGAAAGAAGCGGGCATCGATCAGATGATCGCTGGAGTGCTACCCGATGGCAAAGCGGAAGCCATCAAAAAGCTACAGGCTCAGGGCAAACGCGTGGCAATGATTGGCGATGGCATCAACGATGCCCCCGCACTGGCGCAGGCTGATGTTGGGATTGCAATGGGCGGCGGCAGCGATATCGCGATTGAAACCGCCGCTATCACACTGATGCGCCACAGCCTGCATGGTGTCGCTGATGCGCTGGCACTCTCCACTGCCACGCTGCGTAATATGAAGCAGAACCTGCTGGGCGCGTTTATCTATAACTCGCTGGGGATCCCGATTGCCGCGGGCATACTCTATCCGCTCACCGGAACGCTGCTCAGCCCGGTGGTAGCCGGTGCTGCCATGGCGCTCTCTTCCATCACGGTCGTCAGCAACGCCAATCGCCTGCTGCGTTTTACGCCTAAAAGCTAGTGACATCAGTGCGTCATTTTCGTCGGAAGATGACGCACGCTTTCTTTCTCATACTTTTCTTACCGCGTCAGGAAGGCTGTCCCAGCGGTATACCTTGTATTATTGCGTATCTAGCGTTTAGCATAGTTATTCCCACATCAGGAGACGGAATCAATGGGGCAAATGCTGCGCAGAATCGCGACTTTTCTTGGCTTTATTTCGCCGCTGGCTCATGCCTACCCGGCGATAGACGTTCAGCTTGCCAACGAACGTAATTTGCATCTGGTTGGCAGTATTCATATGGGCAGTCAGGATATGGCACCATTGCCCGATACGCTGCTGCAACAGCTACGACAAGCAACCGCCCTCATCGTCGAGGCTGATATCTCTGATTCTCATTCCCCCTTTGGTCATCGTGAGGCCGAGCCGCCGCTGGTACAACGCCTCAGCCCCGAAAACTACCACCAGTTACAAAAAATCTGCGCATCGCTTTCTTTCGATGAGAGTCATATCAATACGTTACCGGGCTGGCAGGTCGCGCTGATGCTGCAAGCCCGGCAGGCACAATTGCTGGGCTTACGTCCCGACTACGGCATCGATTATCAGTTGATTAATGCCGCAAAATCTCAGGGTATTCAGGTCATCGAACTGGAAGGGCAGCAGACGCAGGTTGATCTGTTACAGCAACTCCCCCAGGGCGGCCTGCTGCTACTGGAGGATACGATTAAGCACTGGCACACCAATGCTCGTCTACTGCAAACCATGGTGGGCTGGTGGCTAGACAGCAGGCCCGGTCAATATAAGCCGGACATCCCTGCCACATTCAGCAATGAAATGACCGACCTGCTAATGGGTCAGCGCAACCGTCATTGGCAACAGCAGCTTCAGGCATTACCGCCGGGAAACTACGTTGTGGCCGTCGGCGCACTTCATCTGTATGGCGATGAAAATTTACCGACGCTGCTTAAAAACGGTCATGCAGTCACCCCGTAAAAGAACACATGATGACGCGCAATCGCGTCTGCAAGAAGAGAACCCACTACTGGGTTAAGGATAGTGAAATCATGACACCCGCAGTCAATCTGCTCGAAAAGAATAAGGTCGCCTTTACGCTTCACAGCTACCACCACGACAGCGATGAAACCCACTTTGGTGAGGAAGCGGCCAGAAAGCTGGGGCTGAATAAAGACCAGGTCTATAAAACGCTCCTCGTTTCCCTGAATGGCGAGGCGAAAAATCTCGCTGTGGCCGTCACACCGGTCGCGGGGATGCTGGATCTCAAGAAAGTCGCTCGCGCGCTGTCGGCTAAAAAAGCCGATATGGCCGATCCGGCTATCGCTCAGCGTGTTACGGGTTATCTGGTGGGGGGCATTAGCCCGCTAGGACAAAAAAAACTACTGCCGACGGTGATTGATGAACCGGCACGTCAGTTCAGTACGATTTTCATTTCCGGTGGTAAACGTGGGTTGGACATCGAACTGTCCCCTGAAGATCTGGCGCGACTGCTGCGTGCCACCTTTGCCGACATCGCCAAACATGATTAATGCCCGTGATTAAACGGGCATTATTGCTGGACGATGTGCATCAAAGCGAAGCAGATAGCAGAGGACTCCACGGCCAGTGTGTCCCCTGCTACCGCTTCATAATCGATTACTGATCGACTTTCGCCCCTTTATCCAACTGCATGGTTGGGCCTTCTTTGACATTCAGCGTCAGACCTTTGGTTTGCAGCTCTGCATTCCTTACGCGAATACCTTTATCCGCATCAATGCGCACGTTAGCAAAGTGGAAACCACTGAGCGGGGCTTCCGGCACGCCGATAATGTACGCTGCGGCCTTGGTCTTACCAGTCGACTCCAGATTCTCAATGGTCACATTGCTGAAATGTGGCGTCTTATATTGATCAAACGGCTGCGCGGGATCGGTATCCGGTGGGTAAATCTGCTCACCCATCGTGAAGCCGCCTTCGGCCAGCATCTTGTCTACCTCAGCCTGCACAATTGGCGCCGCTTTGTAGTAGCCAGCAAAGACCAGCGGGATTTCGACATCCACCATTTTGGTATTGCGATAGGTGATGTTTTTCACTTCACCGCCTTTACCACGCAGGGTCTTAATACGGATACCATACATGGAGCCTTCGAACTGGTTATTTTCAACCAGCACATTATTCACGCCGCCGGAGGTTTCGCTGCCGATGGAGATACCGCGTCCCTGCTTCAGGATATTGTTGGCGATATAAATGTTATCTACGACGCCATTCGGGAAGCGGCTATCCGGCTTCTCCGCTTTTATCGCGATATGGTCATCATTACAGTCGATATAGTTGTTGGTGATGCGGATGTTCTGGCTGTCAATCGGGTCAATCGCATCCGTGTTAGGCGCATGCCACGGCGACAGAATCCGCGTACCGTTCACATCCACATCGTGCGAGTAACGCATCACAACGTGGAAACTCGGAGAATGGGTTAGCGTGACACCATCCACCAGCACGTTATTAGAGCTTTTGATATAAATCAGGCGTGGACGATCGGTCCCCCCTTTTTTGCCGGTTGCACGAATATTGGCACGCCAGCGCTCCCACCACACGGCACCTTGTCCATCAATCGTACCCTGACCGGTGATAGCCACATTCTGTGCATCAGCAATGCTGATAAAGGGAAGCCAGCCATTTTCCGCTTCGGCATACTTGGTTGCTTCCGTCGCGCGATAGGCGGCCTCTTCCGTCGATGCAACGATGGTCGCATCCTTGGCTAAATCCAGTCTGATATTACTTTTCAGGAACAATGGATCGACCAGGTAGTTACCGCGAGGAACATGTACGGTTCCGCCGCCCGCTGCCGCACAATCATCAATCGCTTTCTGGAAAGCTTGAGTATTCAGTGCGATCTGTAAGCGGTGGCCTTCGGCCCCATATTGCGTTACGTCACAAATTTTATCGGGGAATTTTACTGCGCTGGCCGCTTGTGCGGTGCCAGCCTGAATACCCAATGTGATGCAGGAAGCCATTAATGACAGGGCAAGACCACTACGCATACTTAACCTCACTAAAAAATGAAATATCGTTTTAATAAAATACCACTCCTATTCCATTAAAAACCGAGAGGCGATCACGTTTTAGATGTATTCGTAATAATTACAATAAGGTAGGAATTTTTTCATGCAATTGCACTATTTCCATCCGACGAATCTATAGATACACACTCTGTCTGCTTGTTGATATGCAAACAGAATGAGAGACAGGAAAGAAAGCTGGATCGAAAGATTGGGCTGGCCTGAATGACCAACCCAGATAAGAAAAATAACGTTATGCCGTCAGACGAGCGAACGCGTCACGGATTTCCTGCTCAGGTAAATCCACACCAATAAACACCAGCACGCTCTTTCTTTCTTCATCAGGCTGCCACTCTCTGTCCCAGTCGGCGCTATACAAACGCTGAACGCCCTGAAACAGTAGGCGGCGGTCATCACCGTTAATGGCCAAAATGCCTTTATAACGCAGCAAATTATCGGAGAATTGCAGCAGCAAATTTTCCATCACATCGGAAACAGACTGAAGCTCAACTGCCTTATCGAGATATACGACGATCGACTGCACGTTATTCTGCGCGGGAGCAATAAAGCGAAATACCGGCGTCTTCACGTCCAGCTTGTCGCTAAGGACAAAACCGTCGATGTTGAACAGCACACTCAGATCGATGTCGCCATGCACTACCGGGTAGATTGGTGCACGCGCATTAATACGCTGAAGGCGCGGTAGCAACGCTTCGTCTTCGTTTGCCACATCGGTTTTGGTCAGCAGTATGCGGTCGGCATAGCCAATTTGCGACTGCGCGATGGTGAACTGATCAAGCTGTTGTTGCGCATGTACCGCATCCACCAGCGTGATAATGCCGTCCAGTACAAAGCGTTCGCAAATGACCTCATGAGAGAAAAAGGTTTGCGCCACGGGGCCAGGATCGGCCATACCGGTGCATTCAATGATGACATGATCAAAATCCAGCGTGCCGTTATCCACGCCATCAATTAGATCGAGCAACGCATCGGCCAGCTCATTCGACTGCGTGCAGCAGATGCAACCATTGCTCAACGTCGTAATCTGGCTGGCGCGTTCGCCGATTAACGTATTGTCGATCGGGACTTCGCCAAATTCGTTTTCAATCACGGCGATTTTGTAGCCGTGGTCTGCATTCAGGATATGTCGTAATAAGGTCGTTTTTCCGGCACCAAGAAAGCCGGTCAGAATAGTGACATAAACAGGTTGAGTCACGTCAGAGGATAAAGATTGAGTCATAACAGGTTCCAAGTCGTTAACAGCAGCGCATCCCGCCTTTGCCATCTCCGCCATAACGCGCCTGTTGGCGTTCGCGGAAAAATTCTTCATATGTCATCACAGGTTTATCTGGGTGGTTGGTCTGCATATGCTGCACATAGGTGTCATAGTCTGGCATACCGACCAGCATACGCGCCGCCTGGCCCAAATATTTTCCTGCTTTTCCCAGATTGCCAAACATCATTACCTCCAGACTATCGCCTGCGATAGCGGCGAGATAAAAAATACCCTGTATAACGTTATACATTATACAGGGTATCTGTACCCGTCATCTTTCACGTTCAGCCTTGCTAGCTGTCTCGCAAAATCTGACGGATGTGTGGCTTAGTGACCAGAAGAGACTTTCACGCCACCTTCAGGAACCGGCACATACGGCGTTTCCTGATCGGTACGTTCAGCCACTTTACGCGCAGTCAGTGCCGCTTTGATACCGTAAGCAATAATGCTGTACACCACAATCAGGAACAGAATGCTCAGGCCGGCGTTGGTATAGTTGTTAGTCACGATATGGTTCATGTTCGCAATCTGCTGTGCGCTCAGATCGGCACCGCCTTCTGCAATTTTGCCCTTGAACATGTTGGCCATATAGAAGAAACCTTCCAACTGCGGGTTGTCGCTGAACAGTTTCAGACCCAGTGCCCAGGTCGTACAGATCAGCAGCCAAATTGCCGGCAGCAGCGTAACCCAGATGTACTGTGTACGTTTCATCTTAATCAGGATCACCGTACCCAGAATCAGCGCGACGGCAGCGAGCATCTGGTTAGAGATACCGAACAGCGGCCACAGGCTCTTCACGCCGCCCAGCGGATCAACCACGCCTTGATACAGCAGGTAGCCCCACAGACCGACACAGCCTGCCGTACCAATCATACCGGCGATCAGTGAATCGGTTTTCTTCAGGAACGGGACAAAGTTACCCAGCAAATCCTGCAACATGAAGCGACCCGCACGCGTACCCGCATCCAGTGCCGTCAGAATGAACAGCGCTTCAAACAGAATACCGAAGTGATACCAGAAACCCATATTGGCACCAGGAATGATCTGGTGGAAAACATGTGCGATACCCACAGCCAGCGTTGGTGCGCCACCTGCACGGTTCAGAACGGAAGGTTCGCCGATATCTTTCGCCGTTTGCAGGATCTGCTCAGGAGAAATCACGAAGCCCCAGGAACTGACCGTCGCCGCCGCGTGTGCCGAGACGTCCTGCAACTGTGCCAAAATCATTGGCGCATCTGCCGTACCCAGTCGATGCAGATCCGGCATCGTAATACCCAACGCCGCTGGCGGGGTGTTCATGGCGAAGTACAGACCCGGCTCGATGATCGATGCCGCAACCAGCGCCATCACCGCAACGAAGGATTCCATCAACATCGCGCCATAACCGATAAAACGCGCATCGGTTTCGTTAGCCAGCAGTTTCGGTGTAGTACCGGACGCAATCAGCGCATGGAAACCAGAGACCGCGCCACAGGCGATAGTAATAAACAGGAATGGGAACAGCGTACCTTTCCAGACCGGACCAGTGCCATCGACAAACTGCGTTACCGCTGGCATTTTCAGATCGGGGTTCAGGATCACGATACCAATCGCCAAGCCGACGATGACACCGATTTTCAGGAAAGTGGCCAGATAGTCACGCGGTGCCAGAATCAACCAGACTGGCAACAGGGCAGACACAAAGGCATAGCCAATCAGCGTATAGGTGATGGTCGTATCTTTGAAGGTCAGCGCCGGACCCCAGTACGGGTCGTGTGCCACTACGCCACCGAACCAGATCGCCAGCACCAGCAGCACAATACCGATTACAGAGATTTCACCGACTTTACCCGGACGGATAAAGCGCATGTAGATACCCATAAACAGTGCGATTGGCACCGTAGAACACACGGTAAAGACGCCCCACGGGCTTTCTGCCAGCGCTTTCACCACAATCAACGCCAGTACGGCAAGAATGATGATCATGATAAGGAAGCAGCCGAACAGTGCAATCGTGCCAGGGATCGGTCCCAGTTCTTTCTTAACGATCTCGCCTAACGACGCGCCATTACGGCGGGTTGAGATAAACAGAACCATGAAGTCCTGTACCGCACCCGCCAACACCACGCCCGCCAGCAGCCATAAGGTGCCCGGCAAGTAACCGACCTGCGCGGCCAGCACCGGCCCAACCAGTGGACCAGCCCCAGCGATAGCGGCAAAGTGGTGTCCGAACAGCACGTTACGGTTGGTCGGCACATAGTTAAGACCGTCGTTATTAACAACGGCAGGGGTTGCTCTGGTCGGATCCAGCTTCATGACTTTTTGTGCGATATACAGGCTGTAGTATCGATAGGCCACGAGGTAAACGGCGACAGAAGCAACAATAATCCATAATGCACTGACATGCTCACCGCGACGTAGTGCGACTACGCCGAGGCAAGCAGCCCCGATGATTCCGAGAATCATCCAGGGGATGTGTTTAAGAATGGAATTGCTCTTCATAAGACATCCTTCAATTAAAAATTACAATTGTTTGATTTTGTTAGCTGTGGAAAAAGAAACCCTGGTAGACGTTGTGCGATAACGCGGGTCATCGCGTATTGCAGATAAAAGAACATCATGGCAGACACATTACGCCATCGCGTGCGCGCGAGGTGGGGTATTTGGGTAGGCGGTAGAATAGCGTGCTAAGCGGTCAGAATGGCGCGGTGAGTGGCTGGGATAAATGGCGCCAAGAAAAGGCCGCGAAGTTCGCGGCCAATAGATGTGGAGTAGTGAGAAAATCGTTAACGTCCCACCAGCAATGCTCGTTACTTATAAACAATCTCACCTTTCGGCGCGTAGGCTTCCGCGTCCAGCGGTGAATGCTTCTCGATATATTGTTTCAACACTTCAGCATCAACAAAACCGGTGTTCACATAGCCCGGTAGGTTATCAAGGCGTGGGTAACCATCTCCCCCCATGGCATTAAAGTTCAACGTTGCCATACGGTAAACTTTATCTGCTTGCAGCGGCTCGCCTTTAATTTTCACGTTCTGTACGCCCTGCCCATCGGCCGTCAGGCTGACGTTGAGGAATTGCGCATAGGCACCGGAGTCCACTTTTTTATTGGCGGCAACGGCAAGATATTTCTCGACCTCGCTGCCTTTCATATCTACATAAACCAACGTGTTGGCAAACGGCTGAACCTTTAATACATCTTTATAGGTGATATCTCCTGACTCGATCGAATCGCGTACACCACCACCGCTCATGACAGCAAAATCTGCACCAGCACGCTCAAGCTGAGCAGACAGCAGCACATGTGCCAGATTGGTCTGACGGAAACGCACCTGATTGCGATCGCCTTCCAGTTTGCCTTTCACACTACCGATCTTGATACCCAACTGCGCCTGACCTTTTTCCTGGAACGGCGTCAGCACTTTCATGACATCAGCATCCTGCGCGATTTCATGCGTATAGAAAACACGTTCGGTTTTGCCGTCTTTCTCTACCTTTTTCTTCAGGTTGATGGGTATCAGTTGATAATGCTCAAGTTTCAGCTCGCCATTGCGGAATGTGAAATCAGCACGACCGACATATTTACCCCACTCATGCGCCTGAACGATCCAGGTGCCATTCTGGCGATCGGGTGCACAAGGCGTACCTGGCACATAATCCACCTGTTTTTTATTTTCCTGCGCCATACAGACCGGATCTTGTGAGTGACCGCCGACAATCATGTCCAGATATCCGGCAGGAAGACTACGCGCCATTTCCACATCACCCGGTGCGTTGGAGCCGTGATTACCATCGTCATAGTGTCCCATGTGCGTCGCGGCAATAATCACATCGGGCTTTTCGCTCTTACGCAACTGCTCAACAACCTGCTTCGCTTCCGTCGCCGGATTACGGAATTCAATATCAGTAAAATACTCAGGATTGCCTAATTTGGCGGTATCATCCGTTGTCAGGCCGATGACGGCGATTTTCACACCTTGCTTGTCAAACAGGGCATAAGGCTTAAATAAACGCTGATTAGTACTTTTTTGGTAGATATTGGCCGATAACAGCGGGAATTTCGCCCATTTTTCCTGCTGACGCAGGACAGAAAGCGGATTATCGAATTCGTGGTTACCGAGCGCCATGGCATCATAACCAACCATGTTCATACCACGAAAATCTGGCTCCGCATCCTGCAAATCGGACTCGGGTACGCCGGTATTAATATCACCACCGGAAAGCAGCAATACGCTGCCGCCTTTACTCGCCACTTCCTGCCGAATCTGATCAACCAGCGTTTTTTGCGCCGCCAGCCCATATTCACCATGGTCGTTATGCCAGAAGTGACCATGATGGTCATTCGTATGCAGAATAGTGATGGCGTACGTTTTATCTTTTTCCCAAGCCATTGACATAACAGGTGTTAGCGCGAGCGATACCGCCATCGCACATCCCAAAGCTTTTGTTGAAAAGCGCATGATAAATCTCCGTTTATTTTAAAGATGCAGTGGAACCACTGAACAATTCACCACACAAACTACCACAGCAAAATGAACAATGCGCGAAGTGCGTTTACGGAGTTTGTCAGCAATGTCCGGTAGAAAACAAAATCAGGCCAGGCATAGCCCCTATCGTGATATCACACTAGTCTGGCACTGTCGTCAGACTGTCATGAACTCTTGTCAATATGGATGTTTCACAGGAATAACTCGGTATCATCCCGTTTATCTTCTATTTTCTCGGGTTTTACTCGGGGAGATAAAACGATTCCGCTAAATACATAGAAAAATCGCAGGTATTACCATCCTGAATATCGCATTATCATAATAATTAAGCATGTTTATCAATGCTTATCTTAAGAAACCATCGCTAAATCTGTGTTACACTATCTTTAGCTGGATAAACTGATATTTTTCATAAAATACCACTTTTATCCAAGCAACATTTCGCTATATGCAATAGAATTTGTATATGCCCAGAATAATTGGCGTTCTAGCAAGACAGCAACCGAACGAATCCTGATACGCTTTTCATTATAAATCGGTGTAATAAGGGTATGTAGCGCCGCTAACCGCGCTGTAACGTCAAGGCAAGAAGGGTAAATCCGCTCAATTACGTTTCACCTATGGCACAAGGAGTTGGGATGCATGCTGCAACACCGCTAATTTCTACTATCGCTGGAGGCCTGGTTCTCGCCTTCCTCCTTGGTATTCTGGCACACCGCCTGCGTATCTCTCCCCTTGTTGGTTACCTTGCCGCAGGCGTACTTGTCGGTCCTTTTACCCCCGGTTTCGTTGCCGATACCTCATTGGCATCAGAACTCGCTGAACTTGGCGTAATCCTACTGATGTTTGGCGTCGGCCTGCACTTCTCACTGAAAGATCTCATGGCGGTAAAGTCCATCGCCATTCCTGGTGCAATAGCCCAGATTGCCGTGGCAACGCTACTTGGAATGGGGTTATCTACCATGCTGGGCTGGAGCCTGGCGAGCGGCCTGGTTTTTGGCCTCTGCCTGTCCACCGCCAGTACCGTAGTTCTGTTACGCGCGTTGGAAGAACGCCAGCTTATTGATAGCCAGCGTGGCCAAATCGCCATCGGCTGGCTGATTGTAGAAGATCTGGCGATGGTGCTTACGCTGGTTCTGCTGCCAGCCTTCGGCGATATGATTGGGGCTGAACATGCCGACACCAGCAAACTGCTGACCGATTTAGCCTGGACCATCGGTAAAGTCATCGCGTTTATCACCTTGATGATTGTGGTAGGCCGTCGTTTGGTGCCGTGGGTGTTGGCAAAAAGTGCCAGCACCGGCTCTCGTGAGCTTTTCACGCTGGCAGTGTTAGCGATGGCGCTCGGTATCGCCTTTGGCGCGGTGAAGCTGTTTGATGTTTCTTTTGCGCTGGGCGCCTTCTTCGCAGGCGTGGTACTGAACGAATCTGAACTCAGCCAGCGCGCCGCCCATGATACGCTGCCGCTGCGCGATGCCTTCGCCGTCTTGTTCTTCGTTTCCGTCGGTATGCTGTTTGATCCGATGATTCTGGTGAACGACCCGATTTCCGTGCTGATCACACTGGCCATTATCGTGTTCGGTAAGTCGGCCGCCGCTTTCGTATTGGTTCGCCTGTTCGGCCACTCAAAACGGACAGCGTTAACGATTTCCGCCAGCTTGGCACAGATCGGCGAATTTGCCTTTATTTTAGCTGGGCTTGGCATTGTGTTGGGGTTGTTATCCGAAGAAGGAAGAAATCTGGTGCTGGCTGGTGCCATTCTCTCCATCATGATAAACCCTCTGCTGTTTACGCTGCTTGAGCGCTATTTGGCGAAGAATGAAACGATAGAAGAGCAGATCGTGGAAGAAGCCATCGAGGAAGAGAAGCAGATCCCTGTCGATATGTGCAACCATGCGCTGCTGGTAGGCTATGGTCGTGTCGGTAGCCTGATTGGCGCCAAGCTGCACCAGGCCGGGATTCCCATAGTCGTGGTTGAGAATTCACGTACCCGCGTCGATGCTCTGCGTGAGCAGGGAATTAAAGCGGTATTAGGTAATGCCACCAAGCCAGAAATCATGGATGTGGCGCGTCTGGACTGCGCCCGGTGGTTATTACTGACAATTCCAAACGGCTATGAGGCGGGGGAAATTGTCGCAGCAGCGCGCGAGAAACGTGCCGATCTGGAGATTATTGCCCGCGCACACTATGACGATGAAGTCAGTTACATTACCGAACATGGTGCCAATGAGGTGGTCATGGGTGAGCGGGAAATCGCCAATAGCATGATCACGCTACTGAAGTTGGATGACATTCCAACGGCACCTCAGGCGTGCCCAATCTAAACGGCAACATGCATGAGAATCCGAAAACGTCCTTCGTTTTCGGATTTTTTTATGTGCTGATGCTGGTCAAAAATACTGTCCGACTTAATGAAAATTTTGTCATTTTCTCTTTTCTCATGGCTGTTACCATTTTAGACCTACAATAATGACAGGTATCCGCTCACCCACACGGCGAAACATAGGTTACCGAAACAAGATAAGTAAGGGGAAAAGCATGTCTGGTTTAGTGAATGGCAAATGGGTTAACGGTGATGTCGCAGCGGAAGAGATCAAAAACGGGGCATTCCACCGCGAAGAAACCAAATTTCGGCAAACCGAACTGGTGCCTGAAGCGGGTCGTTACCAGCTTTTTGTCTCCTATCTCTGCCCATGGGCATCACGCACGCTAATTTTCCATAAGCTGAAGGGGCTGGAAAACATCATTTCCCTTTCGGTTGTCAATCCACGTATTGAAGATCACGGCTGGGAATTTGATACACCAGAGGATGCCGGTGAACAGGTCGGTGACATCCGCTACTTGCATCAGCTCTATACCGCCAGCGTACCAGACTATACCGGAAAGGTATCGGTGCCAGTGCTATGGGATCGCGTGGAAGGCCGCATCGTGAACAATGAATCGGCAGATATCATTCGTTTGCTGAACAGCGAATTTAACGACTTGACCGGCAATCACCTTGATTTCTACCCATCGGAATTACGCGATGAGATCGCGCGCTGGAACGAGACGGTGTATCACAACGTCAATAACGGCGTGTACAAAACCGGATTCGCCAAAACACAGGAAAACTATAACAGCGCGGTGACCACACTGTTCACGACGCTGGACGAGTTGGATGCACATCTCGGAAGCCATCGTTATATGCTGGGCGACACGCTGACTGAAGCCGACTGGCGTTTGTTTGTCACACTGGTACGTTTCGATGTGGCCTATCACGGCGCGTTTAAATGTAACCTGAAACGCATTGCCGATTACCCTAACCTGTCGAATTATCTGCGCGAGTTGTATCAGTGGCCGGGCGTTGCGGAAACGGTCAACATCGAGCATATAAAATCCGGTTATTATGGTATTGCCTGGCTGAACCCGACACGCATTGTGCCCGTGGGCCCAGCGGTTGATTTCACGCTTCCCCACAACCGTACAACACTCGGTCAGTCACGTATCGCGGTGCGTTAATACCAGAGATCTGGCCTGCGCGGTTTATGGCAGGCCATCTTTGATATATATCAAGTAATAGGCCCACTTTTCGTGGGTTGTCTACTGCAATTTCCCCCTATTAGCGCTAGAATCCTCCGCCTTTACTGTTCCCGCGTGGAGCAGCCTGACTTGTGATCAGAATCGAGAGATACCATGTTTAAACCGGAACTGCTTTCTCCGGCCGGTACGCTGAAAAATATGCGCTACGCCTTCGCCTATGGCGCAGACGCAATTTATGCCGGTCAACCCCGCTACAGCCTGCGCGTGCGCAATAACGAATTCAACCATCAGACGCTGGCGCAAGCCATTAATGAAGCGCATGAGCTGGGCAAGAAATTCTACGTGGTCGTTAACATCGCGCCGCACAATGCCAAACTGAAAACCTTCCTGCGCGATCTACAGCCCGTGATCGAAATGGGCCCGGATGCGCTGATCATGTCCGATCCAGGTTTGATCATGCTGGTGCGAGAAAACTTCCCACAGGTGGATGTTCACCTCTCCGTTCAGGCCAACGCGGTCAACTGGGCAACGGTGAAATTCTGGCAGCAGATGGGGCTGACACGCGTGATCCTATCCCGCGAACTGTCGCTGGAAGAGATTGCGGAAATCCGCCAGCACGTACCGGATATGGAACTGGAGATCTTCGTTCACGGCGCACTGTGCATGGCCTATTCTGGCCGCTGCCTGCTGTCCGGTTACATCAACAAACGCGATCCGAATCAGGGCACCTGCACCAATGCCTGCCGCTGGGAATATAAGGTTCAGGAAGGCAAAGAGGACGACATCGGGAATATCGTTCATCAGCACGAACCTATCGCCGTGAAAAACGTTGAACCCGCGCTGGGCATCGGTGAGCCAACCGATAAAGTCTTTATGTTGGAAGAAAGCATGCGCCCCGGCGAGTACATGAGCGCCTTTGAAGACGAGCACGGCACCTACATCATGAATTCCCGCGATCTGCGCGCGATCCAACACGTTGAGCGCCTGACGCAAATGCAGGTTCATTCGCTGAAAATCGAAGGACGCACCAAGTCATTCTATTACTGTGCCCGTACCGCGCAGGTCTATCGCCGCGCCATTGACGATGCCGTAGCGGGTAAACCGTTCGACCCGACATTACTGGAAACGCTGGAAGGCTTAGCGCACCGTGGTTACACCGAAGGTTTCCTGCGTCGCCATGTGCATGAAGATTATCAAAACTACGATTACGGCTATTCTGTTTCCGATCGTCAGCAGTTTGTCGGAGAATTCACGGGCGTGCGCCGCGATGGGCTGGCGGAAGTCGAGGTGAAGAACAAGTTTTCCTGTGGCGACAGCGTAGAAATGATGACGCCAAACGGCAATATTCAATTCACAATTGAATCGATGCAGAATGCCAAAGGACAGCCGACCGATGTAGCACCGGGTAACGGCCATATCGTTTACCTGCCAGTGCCAGACGATATCTCGCTGGACTATGCACTACTGCTGCGCAATCTGCCAGGCACCACCACGCGTAATCCTAACGCGGAATAAACCGATAATACTGCCGGATGTCCCGTACATCCGGCAATGCCCATCACAGGGTAACGCTTCCTTACGGTATGCCCCTATCATCCCCCTTTCCCCACCGTGAATCGGTGCGTCCTCCTGTGGGTAGCGTTACAAAGCTCAGGGTTTCTAACGAATATTAGAAACAGATCACATCAATTTGCTGGTCTTGTGGTTAATATTGCGTCGCTGAGAAAATATAGAACGAAAAATAAGCGTAGTGATACTACTAGGAACCACCTCCTTGGCCAGCTCAATCTCCCTTGAGCTGGCTTTTCTTTTTCTCCCCCATCCACTGCCCTACGGCAAACATTCACCGATTCTTCTGATTTCTACCTGCGAATTTAGTGACTATGATTAACGACAAGGTTCCTGTCTTAACGACAACATCGCAGCCAGAGAAAGACAACATGGAAAAAAATCCAATCACACTGCTGATTTTGAATGGGAAAAGCGCGGGTAATGAAGAACTTCGCGAGGCTATTGGTGAGTTGCGAAAGGAGGGCTATACCCTGCATGTTCGCGTCACCTGGGAATACGGTGATGCGAAACGCTATGTGGAAGAGGCTATCCGGCTCAAAGCCGATAACGTGATCGCCGCTGGTGGCGATGGCACCGTTAATGAAGTCGCCGCCGCACTGGCTGTACAGTCAGAAACGATTCGCCCCAGTCTGGGAGTCGTGCCGCTGGGCACGGCCAACGATTTTGCCACCAGTTGTCAGATCCCGATGGAAATGCACAACGCCTTGACGCTGGCGATCAAAGGGCGCGCTACCGCCATCGATATTGCCAAAGTGAACGACAAGCACTATTTCATCAACATGGCGACAGGTGGATTTGCTACGCGTATTACCACCGAGACACCCGCCAAGATGAAGGCCGCACTGGGGAGTGCCTCTTACGTGCTGCACGCCCTCTTTCGCATGGATATGTTGCATGCTGAGCGCTGTGAGATCCGCGGGCCAGGTTTTCACTGGTCAGGCGATACGCTGGTCATCGCAGCGGGAAATGGCCGTCAGGCAGGTGGCGGGCAACAACTTTGCCCAGAAGCGCTAATCAACGATGGGCTGCTGAAGCTGAGCGTACTGTCAGCAACGGAGCTGCTGCCGAATATGCTTCAAGCCTGGTTTACTGGCAGCGAAAACCAGAACATGATTTCCGCTACCCTGCCCTGGTTGGAGATCACCGCCCCGGACGATATGACATTTAATCTGGACGGCGAACCGCTCACCGCCAAACGTTTCCATATTGAGGTTATTCCTGCGGCGATTCGCTGTCGGCTGCCGCCCCAGTGCCCGCTACTGGAATAGCTGCGCGTTTCAATTATTCCCGCTTCAGGCGATTACTGTTTGCCAGGTACAGCGTTACCACCAGCAGCAGGATCGCCGAGGAATACACTAGCGTATCCGATGGGCTTTTGTGATCGACAATAATCAGGCGAATGATGGCCGTAATACCGATGTAAATAAAATAGCGCAGTGGGAAGTGATAACCGGATTGAAAATACTTCACGATCAACGCAATAAACTCAAAATAAAGGAAATAGATCACAATGCCTTCTATCAGTTGATAGGAGGAATCTTTCTCATTGGAGATCAGCAACACTTTCGCCAGATGAAACGTTTCCTTGATCAAAAAAATCACCAGAATAGTCGCCAGCACCAGCAGGCCGATATTGAGTATCGTCTGAAGCGCCTTGGCAGCCATCGCACTGCGAGCAGAACCTGCCATATGTTATCCCCACATCCTATTTCACATTAACGCCAAAATTTCACTGCAAAATAACTGGAAGACCAGCACACTGTCTATGTCGAAATAGGCTTAATTTAGTTTGAAATGACTGACAAAATTGTCATACAAAGTACAAGTCGATTGACTTATCGTTATTACCACCAGCGATGGAAGTGATGAACGGGGCCAATTCCGTGCCCGACCTCCAGCGTATCGGCCTGCTGTAACGCTTGCTGCACATAGTCCTTCGCAGCCTTGACCGTCTCACCCCAACTATTGTGACGCGGTCGCAGCGCCGCCAACGCGGCAGACAGCGTGCAGCCCGTGCCGTGTGTATGCCGGGTATTCACGCGAGGGGAGCTAAAGCGCTGCGGTTCGGTCTGCCGACTGAACAACCAGTCCGGGCTTTCCGCTTCGCTGAGGTGCCCTCCTTTCATCAACACCGTCTGACAGCCCATCGCCAGCAGTGCTTCCCCCTGTTCACGCATTTCCTGTTCGTTGGTAGCGGGCGATGTATCCAGCAGCGCGGCAGCCTCCGGCAGATTGGGAGTAATCAGGGAAACCAGCGGCAACAGTTCACGGCGAACCGACTCCACCGCCTCCGACGCCAGTAGCGGATCACCACTTTTCGCCAGCATTACCGTATCCAGCACCACGAAAGGTACAGCATAATGACGCAGGCGATCAGCAACCGTATCAACAATATCGGTCTGCGCCAGCATACCAATTTTGGCGCTATCGATACGCACATCGCTCAATACAGAATCCAACTGTGCGGCGACAAAATCCGGTTCAATCCGGTAGACGGACTGCACGCCACGCGTATTTTGCGCCACCAGCGCGGTAATCACCGACGTGCCATAAGCACCCAACGCAGAAAACGCTTTCAAATCCGCCTGAATACCCGCGCCGCCGCTCGGATCGGTGCCAGCAATCGTCAACGCATTAATACGTTTCATGCCAGGCCTCCGCGCACAGGGGACGGAATGGAGTGAATGATGTGGCCGCCTGAGCAGCAAAAAAGTCGGTAGGTCGAGTGTTCATAGGTCTCCCAACCGGCGAGGAAGAAGGCGGCAACCGGTGGGGCATACCGTGACTTCCCTACGCTGGCATTATCCAGATCAGGTGGTACGGGTATTTCTCAGCCTTCACAAACAAAGGCACCCCGAGTCATTTATTACTTTTGGCAGCATAAGTAAGTGATGTCAGTAAAGCAAGCGATCGCCCTCCCGGCACAAAATCAAAAACCACAGGCACGTTGTGCCATAGAGAAAAACGCCATAACCCTTTAGACTGAATAATCAAACCCATACTGAGGAGATTGTGATGACGATAATCAAGAGTTATGCCGCACCGGGAGCAGGCGCAGCGCTGGAGTTGCATGAGTTTGATGTGGGGGAACTGCATGCGGAAGAGGTAGAAGTCGTCGTTGATTACTGCGGCGTGTGCCATTCCGATCTGTCCATGATCGATAACGAATGGGGGATGTCGAGCTATCCGCTGGTCGCTGGGCATGAAGTGATTGGTCGTGTGCACGCACTGGGTGATGCAGCGAAGAACAAAGGATTAAAGATTGGTCAGCGTGTCGGTATCGGCTGGACAGCAAGCAGTTGTGGGCACTGTGATGCCTGTATCAGCGGCAGCCAAACCAACTGCCAACAAGGCAGCGTGCCAACAATTCTGAATAAAGGCGGCTTTGCCGACAAAATTCGTGCGAACTGGCAATGGGTCATCCCGCTTCCTGACACCATAGATATCGAATCAGCAGGCCCATTGCTGTGCGGCGGCATCACCGTATTCAAACCGCTGTTAATGCACCATATTACCGCGACCAGCCGCGTCGGCGTGATTGGTATCGGTGGCCTGGGTCACATCGCGATTAAGCTCCTGCACGCAATGGGCTGTGAAGTCACCGCGTTCAGCTCGAACCCGGCAAAAGAGCAGGAAGTATTGGCGATGGGAGCCGATAAAGTGGTCAACAGCCGCGATCCGCAGGCATTGAGCGCGCTGGCAGGCCAGTTCGATCTCATTATCAATACCGTGAGCGTTGACCTCGAATGGCAGCCCTACTTTAACGCACTCGCCTATAACGGGAAGTTCCATACCGTTGGCGCGGTGATGAAACCATTCAGCGTTCCAGCCTTTACGCTCATTGCGGGTGACCGCAGTGTTTCAGGCTCTTCTACCGGTTCACCACATGAGCTGCGCTCTCTGATGAAGCTCGCCGCGCGTGCCAACGTGAAACCGCAGACAGAATTATTCCCCATGTCAAAAATCAATGATGCCATCCAACACGTACGTGACGGCAAAGCTCGCTACCGTGTGGTACTGAAAGCCGATTTTTAATCGGTAAAGACGCCTGAGCCATCAGGCGTCTGATTGCCCACGGTAATCCAATCAACGCTGAATCCAGCGAATCGGTTTCATGATAAGATTGCAAGGTGATGTAAGAGGAGACCCGCAATGCCTTTTAAAGAATATGATCATGATTTTATTGATAGAAACAAAAAAGCCTCCTCGTCCGTCAGGCTCGCTCTGTTATCATCTGTGTTGATCATTATCCTCAACCTATCGCTTTTTAAGCACCGCAACATTCAGGAACAACTACAAAGTAATCCCGGCGTTTATACCGATTCGATTGTGCTAGTTTTTCTTGTTTTTATCTTGTCATGTACCAGTAAAATATCCCTGCACAGTACCTCGGCGTTATCCGTTCGCCTCGGGCTTAACATCTGGATATGTGCTGCCACATTTGATTTTATGGATGAATTTATCTATCAACCCAAACTGGTTGGGTATTATGTTGAGGATCTGTTGAGGATTATTGGTATGTTTGGCGTCGGGTTTGGCGTTTATACCCTGATACAACAAATCAATAATAAATATGTTGAAGCCAGGATACAGTCATTCAGCGATGAGCTGACACAGCTCCCTAATCGCCGGTTTTTTATTAATGAATTAAGAAAACTGGAAGAGAAAACGCCCTATTTATTTATTATCGATATCGACAATTTCAAAGCGATTAATGATAAATATGGGCACGCCAAAGGTGATGAAATATTAAGCAAATTCGGCCACATTCTTTCCCGTTTCGATAACAGTGAGATCGTGGCAACCCGAATCGGTGGGGAAGAGTTCGCGATTATTCTGTACGCGGGGACGCAAGAGCGGGCAGAAATGCTGGCAAGATCGGTACTAAAAAATGCAAACAAGATCATCATTAAGAATATGTACCACCTTTCAGTCAGTATCGGAGCGGGTAAAAAACAGCCTCAGGAACCCACTGAACACTTTATGAAACGGGTGGATATCGCGCTTTATCAGGCTAAAACCACGGGTAAAGGCAAGGTCGAATGGGCTGTGGAATCGAAAGAAAACATGCAATAGCGCGACGCAGTTTCACTCTGAAAACGGCCGCACGGACGCGCCCCGTCCTAATCATCATAAAAATTACTACAAATCCCATTTTCGCCATTGAAACAGCCTCACGCCCCGCCACTCATTCTGTAACAAAAATAAACACTTCCTGATTAATCAACTCGCCAACCAGCGTGTACTCTTTTATAGATAGAACAAAATACATTACCCCCACGCAACATTCAGTAAAAGGAAGACTAATGAAAGCAGCTATCGTTACAAAAGATCATTCCGTTGAGATTCAGGACAAAAAACTGCGCCCTCTCCAACATGGTGAAGCGCTGCTAGCCATGGAATGCTGTGGCGTTTGCCACACCGATCTCCACGTCAAAGATGGTGATTTTGGCGATGTTACTGGCATCACACTTGGCCATGAGGGAGTCGGTATCGTCAAAGAAGTGGGACCGGGTGTGACATCACTAAAACCTGGCGATCGCGCCAGCGTGGCCTGGTTCTATCAGGGGTGTGGTCACTGCGAATATTGTAATAGCGGTAACGAAACCCTGTGTCGCGAGGTAAAAAACGCAGGCTACTCCGTTGATGGCGGGATGGCCGAAGAGTGTATCGTCGTTGCCGATTACGCGGTAAAAGTGCCGGATGGTCTGGATTCTGCCGCCGCCAGCAGCATTACCTGTGCGGGCGTGACAACCTATAAAGCCGTAAAAGTCTCACAAATCAAACCCGGACAGTGGATCGCCATTTATGGACTAGGCGGATTGGGTAATTTAGCGCTGCAATACGCTAAAAATGTCTTTAACGCCAAGGTTATCGCAATTGATGTCAATGATGCCCAGTTGGCTTTTGCTAAAGAAATGGGGGCGGATCTGGTCATTAATCCCGCCAAAGAGGATGCCGCCAAAATTATTCAGGAAAAAGCGGGCGGCGCACACGCTGCCGTGGTCACGGCTGTTGCGCGTGCGGCATTTAACTCTGCGGTCGATGCCGTTCGTGCAGGCGGGCGTCTTGTCGCCGTTGGCCTGCCGCCGGAGTCAATGGATTTGAATATTCCGCGTCTGGTGCTGGATGGCATTCAGGTGTTAGGTTCACTGGTAGGTACACGCGAAGATCTGAAAGAAGCGTTCCAGTTTGCGGCGGAAGGAAAAGTGAAGCCCAAAGTGACCAAACGCCCTCTGAAAGACATCAACGCGATTTTTGCTGAAATGAAAGGCGGGAAAATCACAGGTCGCATGGTGATCGACCTGTCAATGTAAGCAGTACCTACAGGTATAAACGGGATAGGTGCTATCCCGTTTATTACATATTAACGCCATGTTTGTGTATGACCGGGGCACACGAGCTGCTTGCTTTTAATATGGTAAACCTCAACGTCAGGGCGCGTGAAAAAGGCGATTTCCCATGGGTTTTTGGTGACAAATTCATGGCGCACTTTTTCATAGAGCGGATTGTCGTGCGCAATAATAAACGCGTCCCCTTCAATAATGGTGTAGTTCCATTCAATGGCGCGCTCAAAGGTATAATGGCTGCGTTCATCCATCGCAAAAAAGCAGTGCGGATTGCGTTTGAGCAACTGGGATTTAAAGGTTTCGGGGAATGTAATCAGGAAGATATCGTTATCCACCGACGACAGAAATGCCAATACCGTCGTATGTGGCTGTTCAGCAGCCATGGTAATTAATACGCCGACTTTATTGGAGAAATCCTGCTTTTCCGTCGGCGGAAAATCCACCATCTGCGTCAGAGGCACCGGATTTAACGGACGGCTATCGTGTGGAAACTGGTAGCCTGGTTCGTGAATATCCAGAACTGGGGTAAAACCGTGCAGAAGCTGGCATTCTCTCGGCTCCAGAACCACCCAATCCCCATCGCTGACGACCACACGCCCTTTGTAAGAGGCACGATAAACCTGAACATTGGCATCAAACTCATCAACCCCAGAGCGGTTATCAAGGTGAATAGTTGCCAGATCGCCAACGGCAAATGCATGTCCGTGCGGGAAAAAAACACGCAGACTGTTATCCGCATTGGGATAAACACCGCAAATATGGATGACCACACCATCCTGTTTATAACCCGCCAGTACACCGAGAGTTTGCTTTCCTAGATAGCTCACGAGACTCATACATCACGCCTTATTCAGATGGGGCTTCAGAGGGGACACCGACCCTGCTTCATTCGGGCCGTTACAGCGGCGGTAGCAAGCAGAGAAATTATTCACACTAACCGCATCACTTCCTACCTATCAACGGAGAAAGCGCTGAAAACTTTAGGCCGAATACATCTCTATTTAACGCAATGCTTAGCAAGCAAAAGCGATAAGCGAACGCCAGTTGCATTATTTCAGCACTAGCATGGTCATTCCCACACCAACCAGCATCAGGCAAAACGCGGCACGCAGGTAAGCAACGGGAAGTTTATGAGCAACAGCGACACCCCAAGACACGCTGGTAATCCCCCCCAGAGCCAGTGGTAAACCGATCATCCAGTTAACGTTACCCGCTTGCGAGTAGGAAAGCAGCGCTGCCAACGCACCAGGAACAACAAGTATCAACGCCATTCCCTGCGCCTGCGTTTGCGCAAAGGCAAACAGTGTAACCAGCACGGGCACCACCACCAGACCACCGCCGACGGTAAAAATGCCCGACATAAATCCACTCGCGATACCGACTAACGGTAGATATTTGGTCGACAGCACAATCTCCGATGTTTGACTACGCCTCTTGTGATACCACTGCCACATATAGTACGTCGCCAGCACCAGCAGGAAAGTGGCGAAAGCGCGCTGGAGGTTGTGAACATCAATCGATGATGCAATGTGCGCTGCAAGGTAGGCTGATCCCGTAGCAAAAGCGCACATCGTCAACGCCAGCCGTGTATCAATACGGTTACGCTGGCGATAACGTAAAAAACCGATCAATACATTAGGCGTAATCATCACTAACGCGGTTCCCTGTGCCGTATGCTGATCCATCCCAAAAAGCACACCCAGAATAGGAATCGCGATAAGCCCACCGCCAATGCCCAGCATACCTCCACAAAATCCCAGCCCAATCCCGAAAAGCAAACACAACAATATATCGCTGAACATCATTAAGCTAAACATAGAAAATGCATGACCTATATATCACAAAACTCTCTGAGTAACCGCGTTTCAGACAGGTAGGCAGGCCATGGCTTTAGGAGCAATATTCCACGATTTCGATCACATTCAGATCGAGATCGCGCCGATAACGTGAACGGGTGGGTTGCATTCGTTCTCATCACCGCCCTGGCCAATAGTCAAGACGCTTCCCTGTCAGACAACTCTCCGGCTGTATTAGCTTACAGAGTGACATAAGACATGTGACGACATGCTGCGCAGAATCAAACTGCCAGCTATTGTGCTGTTTTCCGGCGCGGCTGGGGACTCACAATAAATTATGCTGAATCCTGCGTATTTTAGCGCCGTCTCTTTTTACCGGTAGGTAGCCCGAAGCCGCGGAAAAGTTTCACAGCACACTTTCAGCCGTGAACAAGCGTATTGCGGAGCGGGGCATACCGTCGACTGTGCACGAGTTGTCCGAATGCAGCGCGGCAACGTACAAAAATGACGCGTTGACCTCAGCCTTCTTCACTGCGTGTTTTCTCATAGCCGAGGCGGCCAACAAAGGGCAAACGCAGCGCGGGAGGATTCATATCCACGCCCATGTTCAGCCCGAGAATATTGGCCTCAATGCCTTCTTCAACCCCCATCGTGATACCCAGCACGCCCAATAGTGAAATCTGCACTCCGCTCCCCGATGGCGACAGGCCAACGGGACGCGTTATCGGGCGGTAATCTTTACCAATGGCATTAGCGGGCATATCCAGTTTGAGCGCCGGCACTTCGCGACCAATGTGCGCAAGAAATGTATTGCTATTCGGCCCCGGCCAGGCGTGGTAGGTATGTGGCCACGGGTAGCTTTTTATTGCGGCCTCAATCTATGGGATCATCGCTTCCGCCTTATCGCCACGGTGCTCAACCAACAGCTTTGGCATCGCGCCATACCAATATGCATCCGCCACCGAACGATTCAGACGGACGACGTTGTCGCTCCCCCAACTGACGACCTCATAGCGGCGATATTGGGTTTCCCCTGCGTTCTTGAAAATAATCCACGGATGTACCGCTACCAGCCCGCGCCAGCCGTAAGTTGGTGCCACATAAACCTGCACGATGGCAGTCTGACGGAATTGCACAGGGTTCGGAGCTAACCCGGAAGAGTCACGCTTGGCAGACCACCAGCTTTGCCCGCTAAACGTTTCGCCATTACGCGTTGACTGCGCCCAGCTTTGCCAAAACGACAGCAACAGCACACAAATAAATCCAATCCCCAAGAATTTGAGGTACGTCATAGGCCTGGTAGCTCACTGAAAAGAGATGAAACAGAATCGATATACATGCGAGCGAGCGCTCACCGTGAAAATCGGTTAAAAAATCATTTCACCAGTTTACTGCCAGTTAACAGCAAGAGTAAGGCATTAGGTGAAACATTGACCTACTTTTACGTTAGTCGAAGGATAACAGGTGAAATGTATCCTTTTATTCCCGACCTTCATATACCAGCTATACGTGGAGTCTCCACGTTGAAAAGACTAAGGAACAACAATATGAATGATCATGTGTCTCTGGCAACCGCTTTCTATCAGGCTTTCAATGCCAATGACAGTACAGCTTTCGACCGCCTGCTCGCGACGGATTGGATCAACCACCCTGCCGACCCCGGTCAGCCAAATACCCCCGCAGGATTCAAACACGCGGTAGCTTATACCCATGCTGCTTTCGAGGGCTTCCACATCAATATAGAAGCTGTGGTAGCTGAAAATGACCTGGTTGTTTGCCGGATCGCCATGAATGGCCGACATATCCGCGATTTCGACCATTGGAAAGCCTCTGGTAAACAGGTACGTTTCACGGGTATGGATATGCACCGTATTGAAGGAGGAAAAATTAGAGAAACCTGGCACTTTGAAAATTTTGATGGCTTAAGAACAGTAGAAATCGCCTGATGGCCTCATTCCCCCGAGTAATATCAGGGCTACTCGGGGAAGTCATATCAATGCTCATCAAACGCCTAATCAGTATTATTTAAAAAAGAGGAGAAGCCGTATAAAAAACCCACCACAGAAATAATATACTTCATAAATATAATCATTAAACAGGCAATCAATATTACCCCACCACTTTCAATGCCATTAAAAAATTACCCACTATAATAAATAGGCATTTTCAATTAACGGCATACCTCGGGTAATAAAAATGGAGAAATTAAATGAAAAATAATAAGCAGATTAAATCTACGGTAGTGGCGGTATCATTAGTCGCATTAGCGTTAAGTTCTGCGGTTTCACTCGCCTGCACACGACTCGTTTATAAAGATAAAAATAACCCCAATTACCCTATCACCGCCCGCTCCATGGACTGGGCCGATGATACCAAGACCAACCTGTGGATTTTCCCACGAGAATTAAAGCGCTCTGGTGTCGCAGGCCAGCATTCTCTGGAATGGACGTCAAAATATGGCAGTGTTATTGCCTCTGCTTTTGATGGCGAAGAGGACAAGGCTTCCACCACTGACGGCGTTAATGAAAAAGGGTTGGCAGCAAACGTACTCTGGCTGGCGGAATCTGAATATCCTAAAACCACGCCAACAGCGGAAAAACCAGGATTAAGCATCGCTGCCTGGGCACAATATGTATTGGATAATTTTGCCACCGTTGATGAAGCCGTGAAATCACTGCAACAGGAAAAATTTATACTGGTGACCAAAGAACTAACAAATGAGAATCGACTGGCGACACTTCACCTTTCCTTATCCGATTCATCTGGTGACAGTGCAATTATTGAATATATCGACGGTAAGCAGGTTATTCATCATAGTAAAAACTATCAGGTGATGACCAATTCCCCGACTTTTAATCAACAATTGACATTAAATGACTATTGGGATCAGATCGGTGGCAATATCATGTTGCCAGGAACGAACCGTGCTGCCGACCGTTTTGTTCGCGCATCATTCTATGTAAAAAATGTTGCTCCCAATAAACTCATTCCTGGGGTAGCAGAGAAAAGTAAAATAGAAAAAGATAAAGCGGATTTAGCCACCGCATTTAGTATTATACGTAATGCCTCCGTTCCTTATGGCTACTCCTTACCGGAAACGCCAAATATTGCCTCAACGCGCTGGCGTACGGTTGTCGATCATCAATCGCTACAATACTTTTTTGAATCTGCCGTATCCCCCAATATCTTCTGGGTTGATTTGAAAAAAATTGACTTCTCTCCGCGTGGTAATAACGCCAGCAAGTTAGATTTAGGGCCAAACCAAAGCACTATTTATTCTGGTCAGGCTTCAGAGCAATTTAAGCCAGCTACGCCGTTTAAATTTGCAGGGCTGTAAATCAGGAAGTTATATCAGGTTTACTCCGAGATAATGTTAAAGCGCCGGTAAACGGTGGCGCGTTCTCGTTGCCTATAAAAACCCGCTAAAATCAGCGGGTTTTATTTTAAATCATACTGTTATAAATACTAGGTAAACACCGACTAATCATTCCCACTCAATCGTTGCCGGTGGCTTGCCCGATACGTCGTAAACAACGCGTGAGATGCCGTCGACTTCGTTGATGATGCGGTTGGAGACGCGGCCTAAGAAGTCGTATGGCAGATGTGCCCAGTGCGCGGTCATAAAGTCGATGGTTTCTACCGCACGCAGCGAAACGACCCAATCGTATTTACGGCCATCACCCATCACGCCCACGGAACGAACCGGCAGGAAGACGGTGAATGCCTGACTGACCTTGTTGTACAGATCGGCTTTGTGCAGTTCTTCGATGAAGATCGCATCCGCACGACGCAGCAGGTCACAGTACTCTTTTTTCACTTCACCCAGTACGCGTACGCCCAGACCGGGGCCTGGGAACGGATGGCGGTACAGCATGTTGTACGGCAGGCCCAGTTCCAGACCGATCTTACGCACTTCATCCTTGAACAGCTCTTTCAGCGGCTCAACCAGACCCAGCTTCATCTCTTTCGGCAGGCCACCCACATTGTGGTGCGATTTGATCACATGCGCTTTGCCAGTGGCAGACGCCGCTGATTCGATCACATCTGGGTAGATAGTGCCTTGCGCCAGCCATTTCACATCCGCTTGTTTGCTGGCTTCTTCATCGAACACTTCAACGAACACACGACCGATGATTTTGCGCTTAGCTTCTGGATCGTTTTCACCCGCCAGTTCGCTCAGGAAGCGATCTTCCGCCGCCACATGGACAATATTCAGACCGAAATGATCGCCGAACATTTCCAGTACCTGATCGGCTTCGTTCAGGCGCAGCAGGCCGTTATCAACAAACACGCAGGTCAGACGATCGCCGATCGCGCGGTGCAACAGCATCGCGGTCACGGAAGAATCCACGCCGCCAGACAGACCCAAAATCACCTTGTCGTTACCGACTTGCTCACGAATACGAGTTACCGCATCGTCGATAATCTTGGCGGGCGTCCATAGCGCTTCACACTGGCAGATGTCACGCACAAAACGCTCTAACATGCGCTGGCCCTGACGGGTGTGAGTGACTTCCGGGTGGAACTGTACGCCATAAAAACGCTTCTCTTCGTTCGCCATGATGGCAAACGGACAGGTGTCGGTGCTGGCAACGGTCTCAAACCCTTCAGGGATTTTCGTCACTTTATCGCCGTGGCTCATCCAGACATCCAGCAGCGGTTCGCCTGTCGCGCTCAACGCATCCTGAATATCACGCACCAGCGCGCTATCCGTCTTCACTTCTACCTGCGCATAACCAAACTCACGCTCGTTGGAACCTTCAACGTGGCCACCCAGTTGCATCGCCATCGTCTGCATGCCGTAGCACACGCCTAATACCGGTACGCCAGCGTTGAAAACGTATTCTGGCGCCCGCGGGCTGCCAAACTCGGTGGTGCTTTCTGGGCCGCCGGACAGGATGATCCCGTTCGGATTAAACCCACGAATCTGTGCTTCCGTGACATCCCATGCCCACAGTTCACAGTAAACGCCCAGCTCACGCACGCGACGTGCCACCAGTTGCGTGTACTGCGAGCCGAAATCCAGAATAAGAATGCGGTGTTGATGAATGTTTTGAGTCATGAGGAGCATGTTCCAAAAAGCAAAAGACAAAAGCGAAAAAAGTAAACCCAACTAGCCGCACTGCCTTACACAAAGGCGGTGCGGCGCAAAAAAATAGTACAGGGTTTATGGCATTAAATCACCTTATGAACCCATACGGTAGTTCGGTGACTCTTTGGTGATAGTCACGTCATGAACGTGGCTTTCCTGAATGCCCGCGCCGCTGATACGAACAAATTCAGCCTGCGTGCGCAGCGCGTCGATAGTCGCGCACCCCGTCAGCCCCATACAGGAGCGTAAACCGCCCATCTGCTGGTGAACGATCTCTTTCAGGCGGCCTTTATAGGCTACGCGGCCTTCGATCCCTTCCGGCACCAGTTTGTCAGCAGCGTTATCGGTCTGGAAGTAACGGTCTGACGAGCCTTTGGACATCGCGCCCAGTGAACCCATGCCGCGATAAGATTTGAAAGAACGCCCCTGATACAGTTCGATTTCACCAGGGGATTCTTCCGTACCCGCCAGCATAGAACCGACCATGACACAGGCTGCGCCTGCGGCGATAGCTTTGGCGATGTCGCCAGAAAAACGGATACCGCCATCAGCGATAACCGGAATACCCGTGCCTTCCAGCGCTTCAACCGCATCGGAGATCGCCGTAATCTGCGGTACGCCTACGCCAGTCACGATGCGCGTGGTACAGATAGAACCGGGGCCGATACCCACTTTCACTGCGCTAACGCCCGCCTCAACCAGCGCTTTCGCGCCAGAGCCTGTCGCAACGTTGCCGCCGATAATTTCGAGGTTTGGGTATTTTGCGCGGGTTTCACGAATACGCTGCAATACGCCTTCGGAATGGCCGTGAGAAGAGTCAATCAGCAGAACGTCAACGCCTGCGGCAACCAGCGCATCAACGCGCTCTTCGTTACCGGCCCCCGCCCCCACTGCCGCGCCAACGCGCAGGCGGCCGTGTTCATCTTTACAGGCGTTCGGTTTACGTTCTGCTTTCTGGAAATCTTTTACCGTGATCATGCCGATCAGGTGGAATGTGTCGTCAACGACCAGCGCTTTTTCGACGCGTTTTTCGTGCATTTTTTGCAGCACGACATCGCGCGCTTCACCTTCTTTAACGGTGACCAGACGCGCTTTCGGCGTCATGAACGCGCTAACCGGTTTTTCCAAATCGGTAACAAAACGCACGTCACGACCGGTGATGATACCAACCAGTTCGTTGTCTTTTGCGACAACCGGGTAACCCGCAAAGCCGTTACGCTCGGTCAGTTCTTTCATTTCGCGCAGCGTCGTTTCCGGGGTAACGGTCTGTGGATCAACCACTACGCCGCTTTCGTGTTTTTTCACGCGGCTCACTTCTTCAGCCTGACGCTCAATGGACATATTTTTGTGAATAAAGCCCAGACCACCTTCCTGCGCCAGCGCAATAGCCAAGCCAGATTCGGTAACGGTATCCATCGCTGCTGACAGCATAGGAATATTCAGGCGAATGTTTTTCGTCAACTGCGTAGACAGATCGGCAGTGTTAGGCAGAACGGTAGAATGAGCGGGAACCAGGAGGACGTCGTCAAACGTCAGTGCTTCTTTAGCGATACGTAGCATGGGCAATATCTCACCAAGGTGGATGTGGAGAATAGATAAAATATTGCCGTGGCATTATACAGAGCGTAATCGGTTGCCTCCAGCATTATTTTACTAAAATGCTTGATTACCTGTTTCAGGTCGGTAGTATCAATCAATTAAGTGGCTGTTTTAAAATTTGATCTGGCTCACAATGTCTCAATTTCCCTCCTCTGCAATTTTTACCGTTAGCCGCCTGAATCAGACGGTTAAACAATTATTGGAAATGGAAATGGGCCAGATTTGGCTCTCCGGCGAAATCTCCAACCTCTCTCAACCATCATCCGGCCATTGGTATTTCACACTGAAAGACGAGCGTGCGCAGGTGCGATGCGCGATGTTCCGCACCAGCAACCGTAAAGTCACGTTCCGCCCGCAAAACGGTCAGCAGGTGCTGATTCGTGCAAGCATTACGCTGTATGAACCGCGCGGCGACTATCAACTGCTGGCGGAAAGTATGCAACCAGCCGGTGACGGCCTGTTGCAGCAGCAGTTTGAGCAACTCAAGCAGAAACTTGCTGCCGAAGGGCTGTTCGATCAGCAGTTTAAGCAAGCGCTTCCCTCGCCCGCCAGACAGGTCGGTGTGATTACGTCAGCCAGCGGTGCCGCCCTGCACGATGTGTTGCAGGTGTTACAGCGCCGCGATCCGTCGCTACCAGTCATTGTGTATCCCACGTCAGTACAAGGAGCGGAAGCACCGCTACAGATTGTGCGCGCCATTGAGCTGGCCAACCGGAGAAATGAGTGTGACGTGTTAATCGTCGGACGCGGCGGCGGTTCGCTGGAAGATCTCTGGAGCTTTAATGACGAGCGAGTCGCCCGCGCCATCTTCGCCAGCCGCATTCCTATCGTCAGCGCCGTCGGCCATGAAACCGATATCACCATCGCCGATTTCGTCGGCGACCTGCGCGCGCCCACGCCGTCTGCCGCTGCGGAGTTAGTGAGTCGTAACCAACTGGAGCTATTGCGTCAGATACAATCCCAGCGTCAGCGGCTGGAAATGGCGATGGACTACTACCTTGCCCAGCGCAATCGGGTATTCACCCGTCTGCACCACCGCTTGCAGCAACAGCATCCGCAACTGCGGCTGGCACGCCAGCAGGCACAGTGGGTCAAACTGCGCCAACGGCTGGATGACGCCATGCAACAGCAGCTCCGACAGACTTCACGCCGGAGTGAACGCTTACAACAGCGCCTAATGCAACAGCAGCCGCAAACCCGAATTCACCGTGCACAGCAGCGTTTACAGCAGCTTAGTTATCAGATGCAAAATGCCGTGGAACGCCAGTTAAATCAGCATAAACAAAAGCTGGGCGTCGCCTGTTCGCGGCTGGAAGGGGTAAGCCCGTTGGCAACGCTGGCGCGTGGCTATAACGTCACGACGACCCCCGATGGTAATGTGCTGAAAAATATCGCACAAATTACCCCCGGTGAAACACTGAAAACCCGTTTGCAGGACGGCTGGGTAGAAAGTCAGGTCACGACGCTGATTACAAATCAAAATGCGGTGAAAAAGCGGCGAAAAACCTCATCTCAACCGCCAAAATAACGCGATTAGCATAAAATGCACGGTATGAGGATTTATCCGAAAACAGCGGCAATCTCCTCATTCTTACCTCTGGCATCTGAACTATACTCGTTCCCAGCTCACTAATTCATATTAACCGTTTTCACTGCATGGGCTACCAACCTCAACGCGGCGAAATGAAATGAATAAAGACAGTGAGCTTTATTAATCGTCTGTGTTACCGCAATGGTTGCCTTTCAAGGAGATAAGGTATGAAGTCCAGACCGATTTGTAGCATCATTCCCCCTTATATTTTGCATCGCATTATTGCAAACGGCACAGAAGAACAGCGCCACTGCGCCCAACAAACGCTGATGCACGTTCAGTCATTAATGGTCAGCCACAATCCGCGTCCAGAACCTCATGAGAAATTACCCGCTGGACGTGCCAAGCGCAGCATTCACAATGCCGAGCAACAGTTACCCGGCAAACAGGTACGTGCTGAAAGCCAGCCCAGCAACGGTGATATCGCTGTGGATGAAGCTTACAACTATCTGGGCATCACCTACGATTTCTTCTGGAAAATCTTCCAGCGTAACTCGCTGGATGCCGAGGGGCTGCCGCTGGCAGGTACGGTACATTACGGTCAGGATTACCAGAACGCCTTCTGGAATGGGCAGCAAATAGTGTTCGGGGATGGCGATGGCAAAATTTTCAATCGCTTCACGATTGCGCTGGATGTGGTCGCACATGAACTCACTCACGGCATAACGGAAAATGAAGCGGGTTTGATCTATTTTCGCCAGTCCGGCGCGCTAAATGAATCGTTGTCCGATGTCTTTGGCTCTATGGTTAAACAGTACCATTTGGGGCAAACTGCGGAACAGGCCGACTGGCTTATTGGTGCCGAGCTGCTGGCAGAGGGGATTCACGGTATGGGGCTGCGCTCAATGTCTCAGCCGGGGACCGCCTATGATGATGAGTTGATCGGCATCGACCCTCAACCCTCTCACATGAATGAGTATGTGAATACACGCGAAGACAACGGTGGCGTACACCTGAATTCAGGTATTCCCAATCGTGCCTTCTATCTGACGGCCATCGCGCTGGGCGGCTATTCCTGGGAAAAAGCGGGTCGCATCTGGTATGACACACTGTGTGATAACGCACTCCCGCAAAATGCGGATTTCGAAATTTTCGCGCGCCATACCATTCAACATGCCGCTAAGCGTTTTAATCCCACCGTTGCTGACATCGTCATGCAGTCGTGGGAAACCGTCGGCGTGGAGGTACGACAAGAGTTTTTATGAAGACGCTGCCGAAACTCACCGAAGACGCCATCATTGAATGGGCGCGTGCAGGGGGATTCGCCGGGATCCCCAAGCTGGCTGAACGGGGGCACAACAGCCTGCCGTAATAACGGTGGAGTTAATCGGCAGGCGAGTAACTGAACACCACCTGCCGCCTGGAGATCATTCCGTGCTGCTGGCAGAAATAATCCACCGCGCCACAGGCTTTCAACTCCTGAAGCAAGTGCTTACATTCAGGACACACCGCCTCACGCTGATAATGCTGCTGGCACTCCTCACAGCGAAACAAACCGTCAGGCTGCCATAGCATCACATGGTGACAATCAGGACAACGCGTATCCATCGTTTCTCCCACATTTTGCTATCAATAATGAAAGTATCAGACGTTAAATAACACCGAGTGAACGCAGCACATATAGCCCAATCGCAATCATGAAAAACGCCCCCACCGTTGTCAGCCCAATAATATTCGCTGCCAACGTCGCGTTTCCTCCCATGGCTCGTGTCATCGCATAGCTGCCTGATGCAGTCGGTGTTGCAGAAAACAGAAAAATAATGCCCAGTTCAACACCGCGAAAACCGACCAGCCATCCCCCCAACGTCAGTAGCCCCGGCACAACCAAGATCTTCGCCACCGAGGCAAGCACAGCAACATTGGACGAACGAAACATACTGCGCCACTCCAGACTGGCACCAGCGCACAACAGCGCCAACGGCAGCGCCATAGAGGAGATAAAACCGCCCGTTTGTTTAATCACGCCGGGCATCGGCAGTTGGCTTTGCCCATACGCCGCGCCAAGAAGCAGACCAATAATCAGCGGATTGGTCACGATCCCTTTCAACAGTTTACTGGCTGGGATTCTCTGTTCAGGCGATTGTCGCTGCAAGCTGCGCGTCAGCGTGATGACAGACAGTGCATTAAACATCATGACTGTCACCATCAGATACAGCGACCCGATAGCCACACCTTCATCACCATAAGCGCTCATCGCAAACGCCAGCCCCATCACGCCAGTATTCGAACGGAATCCGCCCTGCACAAAAATGCCACGCTCTTTTGGTTCTTTGACGACTTTCACTGCGGCAATTTCCAGCAACAGGAACGTCGCTAGTGTGCCCAGCGTCCCGTAAACTACCAGCGGCCACTGTTCGGAAAACGACTGATGATTAGTTGCCACGCTGAAAAACAGCAGGCAGGGAAGAGAAAGGTTGAATACCACCCGCATTGCCGTATCGCAAAAGGCATCATTAAGCAGATTGAGTTTACGTAACGCGATACCAAGCAACAACATCAGTACATTCGGCATCGTGACGTTAAACGCAAAGCTCCAGGTTTCCCAGGACATGGCTTTCCTTGATTATTATTGGTTTTGTTAACTACGGCTCGTTTCGGCGCTGACAAAACGGGGCGAATATCGCTATTCGCCCCGTTAATAAATCACTTACCTTTTTTGATGTGTGACATCAAACGCTTGCGCTTGCGTAGCTGGTTCGGTGTCAACGTATTACGCTTGTCTGCAAAGGGGTTCTCCCCTTCTTTAAACTGAATACGAATCGGCGTCCCCATCACGTCCAGCGAACGACGATAGTAGTTCATCAGATAGCGCTTGTAGGAATCCGGCAGGTCTTTCACCTGATTACCGTGGATCACCACAATCGGCGGGTTATATCCCCCGGCGTGTGCATATTTCAGCTTCACGCGGCGACCGCGTACCAACGGCGGCTGATGATCGTCTGACGCCATTTGCATGATACGGGTCAACATCGCCGTACTCACGCGGCGGGTCGCGCACGCATAGGCTTCGGTAACCGATTCAAACAAATTACCCACCCCGCTGCCGTGCAGCGCGGAAATGAAGTGAATACGGGCAAAGTCGATAAACCCAAGGCGCAGATCCAACGTCTCTTTTACCTGCTCACGCGCTTCCTGCGACAGGCCATCCCACTTGTTCACCACAATCACCAGTGAGCGCCCACTATTGAGGATAAAGCCCAATAACGAGAGATCCTGATCGGAAATCCCTTCACGCGCATCGATAACCAGCAGTACTACGTTGGCATCTTCAATCGCCTGCAAAGTCTTGATGACGGAGAATTTCTCTACCGTTTCCGTTACTTTGCCACGCTTGCGCACCCCGGCGGTATCAATCAGAACGTATTCGCGTTCATCGCGCACCATAGGAATGTAAATACTGTCACGCGTCGTGCCCGGCATATCAAATACCACCACGCGCTCTTCACCCAGAATACGGTTGGTCAGCGTGGATTTCCCCACGTTCGGACGCCCGACAATCGCCAGCTTGATCGGCAAATCTTCAGGGTTGAAATCGTCTTCGGCTTCTTCTTCGCTGGCCTGCTCTTCCGCTTCCAGTTCAGCCCAGTACGCCGCGTTCTCTTCTTCTTCGGTCAACTCGACCGGCTCTTCGATATCATCCTGTACAAACGGCAGCAAAACTGTTTCCAACAGCGACGTTACACCGCGGCCATGAGACGCGGCGATAGGGTACACTTCGCCCATTCCGAGTGAGTAGAAGTCGGCTGTGACCATATCGGGGTCGAGGCCATCGGTCTTGTTAGCCACCAGTACCGTGGTCTTTTCGCGGCTACGCAAATGCTTGGCAATACCTTCATCCGCAGGCATCAGCCCCGCACGGGCATCCACCATGAACAGCACGATGTCTGCCTCTTCAATGGCTACCAGCGATTGACCCGCCATACGCGTTTCCACGCCGTCTTCTGTACCGTCGATCCCACCGGTATCGACGATAATAAATTCATGCCCTTCCACTTCTGCACGACCATACTTGCGGTCACGAGTCAGCCCAGGGAAATCCGCCACCAATGCATCACGAGTGCGCGTTAAGCGGTTAAATAGCGTGGACTTCCCCACATTCGGACGCCCGACCAGCGCGACGACAGGTATCATTGTTACAACCTCATTACTTATATTTCAATACGTTACAGCGAAAATCTCGCTGACGATAAAAAGACGAAACGGCCCCTGATAATGTCAGGAGCCGTTGTGGTAACACGTTCAAAAGTACGAGCGCACCCAAAAGCGCTGCGCTCCAAATCAATATAGGGTTACCTAGCGGGTAAACGCGTAGACATCACCGTTTTTCGCCTGAATCAACAGCTTATCGCTGGCAACGACGGGCTTGCTCAGGAAACCGGAGCTATCTACTTTTTGCTGCGCCACAAAGCGCCCATCCGCCGTATTCAGCCAATGCAGATACCCTTCGGTATCGCCGACAACCAGATAACCGTTATACAGCACTGGCGCCGTCAGGTTACGGTGCAGCAGATCGCTTTGACGCCACAGGCTTACGCCGCCATTGGTGTTCAATGCAACAACGCGATCGTCCTGATCGACCAGATAAATACGGTCGCCATCAATGATAAAATCATGCACTGAACCCAGTTCACGCTTCCACAAAACCTGACCAGAACGCAGATCCAGCGCCGTCATATTGCCATTGTAACCCAGCGCGTACACCACTTCGCCTGCAACAACCGGCGTGGTATCAACATCATTCAGACGATCGATTTCGGTGGCACCGCTTGGCTGTGAAATACGCTGTTGCCAGATAAGCTGCCCTTGATTGATCATCACCGCATTCACACGACCATTGTCACCGCCCACAATCGCCGCGCCAAATGCGGTTGTCGGAGCAGATTCACCGCGCAAAGACAGTGTAGGCATATCCAGGTTGACGCTCCACTTGATGGCGCCATCCGCTTCATTCAACGCCTGCAACATACCGTTGCTGGTATGAATCAGTACGACACCGTCGCTGACGACAGGGCGAGACAGCGCTTCACCAGCCACTTTCGTCTGCCATACAGGCGTACCATCTTCTACATTCAACGCATAGACCTGCGCCTTTTCGCTGCCGACATAGACATGGTTACCAGACACCGTTACGCCGCCAGACAGCAGCGCCGGGTTATTGCGGGAGAAGAAATTGGTCTTCTCCGACAGATCGGCACGCCAAATCTCTTTGCCGTCATTCAGATCCATCGCTTTTACTGTGCCATGACGATCGGCGGCAAAAACGCGGTTATCCTGCCATGCGGGGTGAAGATTGGAATAAAACTCACCAATACCATTCCCAACCGAGCTGTTCCACACCTTAGTTGGCGTGAACTGGTTTTCCACCTGCGGCAGTGGAGACATAGTGACGACATCTTCTTCGCTGTTAAACAGCGAGCATCCGCTCAGCAGGGCAACAGAAACCAGTCCTACCAAAAGTGTTTTACGCAATTGCATGGAATTCCTCTTAGCTGGACAGGTTATTCAGTTTCATACGCAGTAACGATTGCTGTGCCTGCGATGGATTGGAAGACAACCCTTTGTTGTAGGCATCACGCGCAGCCTGATTATCCCCTTTGCTCACCAGAATATCGCCACGAACTTCCGCTACCTGTGACGCCCAGCCTTCCAGCTTGATGGCATCCAGCGTTTTCAGCGCGTCATCCACTTTGTTTTCCTGTAGCTGAACCCGCGCCAGACGCAGATTCACCACCGCCAGCAGGTCAGCATCTTTAGTCTGCGACTGCGCTTGTACCAAGTGCTGAGCGGCTTTAGCAAAATCTTTCAGATCAACGTAATGGCGAGCCAATTCCAGAGAAGCCAGCGCGCCATAGGCATTGTTATTCTCAGCCGTGAATTTCTCGGTTGCAGCAATCGCCTCAGCTTTGCCTTCGACCAATTGCTCCGTCACCTGCTGATAAGATGCAGATGCCGCCATCACGCTGTCATTTTGGTGACTTTGCCAAAAACGCCAGCCAACCAGTGCGCCAACGCCCAACACCACACCAACAACTAGCGCCTTTCCGTTCTCCGCGAGGAAACGACGTAGTGCATCAACCTGTTCATTCTCTGTGGTATAGACTTCCACGGTGTCTCTCTCCTCAATCCAGTAACGTTGCCAGCCGCGATGCGACATCGGCTTGTGCCAGTGTATCCTGCTCGCCATTACTCAGGTTTTTAACCACAACCTGACCAGCCGCCACTTCATTTTCACCTAACACCAATGCGACGCGTGCGCCCCATTTGTCAGCGCGGGCGAATTGTTTCTTAAAATTGCCGCCCCCGTAGTTGGTCATCAGTTTCAACTGCGGCAGCGCATCACGTAATTTCTCCGCCAGTTGCATTGCGGCAACCTGCGTTCCTGCACCGGAAGAAATCAGATAAACATCTACGCTCGGCTGTGCTTTGAAATCTGGATTGACAGACTGAACCAACAGCACCAGACGTTCCAGCCCCATCGCAAAACCCACCGCGGGCGTCGCGTGCCCGCCAAGCTGTTCCACCATACCATCATAACGCCCACCGGCACAGACCGTGCCCTGCGCGCCCAGACTGGTGGTGACCCACTCAAATACGGTGCGATTATAGTAATCCAAACCACGAACCAGACGCGGATTAACGGTATATGGGATACCGGACTGCGTTAAAAGTTCACCCAGCGCTTCAAAGTGTGCACGCGATTCGTCATCCAGATAGTCCGTCAGCACTGGAGCATCGTTCAACAGCACCTGAATCTGTGGATTTTTCGTATCCAGAACACGCAGCGGGTTGGTGTACATCCGGCGCAGGCAATCTTCATCGAGCTGATCTTTATGCTGTTCGAGGAACGCGACCAGCGCGTCACGATAGCGGGCACGCGCGTCTAATGAACCAATCGAGTTCAATTCCAGCTTCACATGATCGGCGATGCCTAGCACTCGCCACCAGCGCGCGGTCATCAGGATCAGTTCGGCATCAATATCCGGCCCTTGCAGACCAAACACTTCACAGCCCAACTGATGGAACTGGCGGTAACGCCCTTTCTGTGGACGTTCATAGCGGAACATCGGGCCGACATACCACAGTCGCTGTTCCTGGTTATAGAGAATACCGTGTTCAATACCGGCGCGAACGCAGCCTGCGGTCCCTTCGGGGCGCAGAGTCAGGCTATCGCCATTGCGATCGTCAAAGGTATACATCTCTTTTTCGACGACATCGGTCACTTCACCGATAGCGCGCTTAAACAACGGCGTTTGCTCAACAATCGGCAAACGAATTTCATTGTAGCCGTAGCCGCTGAGCACCTGTTTCAGGCTGTTTTCAATACGCTGCCACAATGCCGTTTCGGCTGGCAGGTAATCGTTCATGCCGCGAATGGCTTGAATATTTTTTGCCACGTTAATTCTCTATGCATTTTTCAAAAAATAAACCCGATTATAGAGGGATTGTCGTCGCATCTTCAATGCGGCACATCCCCATCGGGTTCAGGAATTGTGAACTATGCGGGTGACGGCATACCGCCACCCCGTCAGCGCTATTTATCCACCAGATTGACGGTAATGCGTTGATTTTCGTCCATCATGGAGGCTTTAGCGCGGATCTTGGCTTCTAACTGGTCGATCATCTGTTCGTTATCGAAGCGCTCTCTCTGCCGCACGCCATCCTCATAGAAGCCACTCTTGTTGTGTCCACCCGTGACACCAATGGTCGACACCAACGCTTCACCGGGACCGTTCACCACACAGCCGATAATCGAGACATCCATCGGCGTGATGATATCTTCCAGACGTTGCTCCAGCGCATTCACCGTTCCGATCACGTCAAACTCCTGACGAGAGCAGGTTGGGCAAGCAATGAAGTTAATTCCGCGTGAACGAATGCGCAGTGATTTCAGGATATCGAAACCGACTTTCACTTCTTCCACCGGATCGGCCGCCAGTGAAATACGCAGCGTGTCGCCAATGCCCTCTGATAGCAGCAAACCAAGACCGATAGCTGATTTCACTGCACCACTCCGTGCGCCGCCAGCTTCGGTGATACCGAGGTGCAGCGGCTGATCGATGCGCGCCGCCAGCAGACGATAAGATTGCACAGCAAGGAAAACATCCGAGGCTTTCACACTGACTTTAAACTGATCGAAATTCAGGCGATCGAGAATATCGACATGGCGCATCGCCGATTCCAGCAGCGCTTCCGGCGTCGGCTCACCATATTTTTCCTGCAAATCTTTTTCCAGCGAACCGCCGTTCACCCCAATGCGGATCGGGATATTTTTGTCGCGTGCGCAGTCAACAACCGAGCGGATACGCTCTTCGTTGCCAATGTTGCCGGGGTTAATACGCAGACAATCGACACCGTATTCCGCGACTTTCAGCGCGATGCGGTAGTCAAAATGGATGTCGGCGACGAGCGGGACATTTACCTGCTGTTTAATCAGTTTAAAGGCTTCCGCCGCGTCCATCGTTGGCACGGAGACACGGACAATATCCACTCCCACTCGCTCCAGCGATCTGATTTGATTGACGGTTGCTTCAACGTCGGTGGTTCGGGTGTTGGTCATGGATTGCACGGCAATCGGTGCACCATCTCCAACAGGCACCTTACCGACGTAAATCCGTTTTGATTTTCGACGGGTTATGGGTGCAGCGTTATGCATTACTTCATCTCCAACATTGCAGTCTTACCTGAACAGCACGTTATTCTGCGGTCAGCGTCAAGCGTGCAACCTGACTGCTGCGCACAAACTGGCTTAAATCGACTGGCTTACCTTGAAATTGAATCTGTACCGCAGCAGGTGCACCAATTTTAAGTTTATAGGGTGACTGACCATCCAGATTCAGTGTACCGCCATGACGCTGCATACCGCTGAACAGTTTTTTACCGCTGGCATCCGTGACCTCCAGCCAACAATCGGCCGTGAACGTCATCACCAGTGTATGGGTAGCGGATACCAGATTGCTGTCTACCGTCGTCGGTGCGGCAGCCCCAGCGCCTTGCAGTGCATTACCCGTAGGCTGCGGCTGTGCAGAACCCGTCTGTGGAAACGACTGACTGGACGGCACGGCAGACTGCGCCGTGGCGGAAGAAGACGTTGCCGCGACGGTGGAAGAAAGATCGACTGGCGTAGAAGTAGAAGAAGGTGCCGCCGCCGCATTTGGAGTCGCGGTTTCCTGCGCGACGCTGTTATCCATCAGCGGAACCGACTGCCCTTCCGTTTGCGCCTGAATTGAGCTGGCGTGATCGACCATGCTGTTGATTTCCGCCTGTTGAGCCTGATGGTTTTGCCACCACCATGCGCCCGTCAGCCCCAGAACAACAAACACGACCAGCCAGGTGATTGTCATCAACCAGCCATCACGCTTTTTGCGGCTTTTTTTCAGCGAAAAACTCTGCATCGGCGAAACAGAGAGCGTTTTAGGCACAGCCAGACTACCCACAGAGGGAAGCAGTTCATCTTCGGGTAAATGAACCAACTTGGCATAAGAGCGGATATAGCCGCGCAGAAAGGTCGGCGCTAAGCCTGCTGGGGTAGAACCGTCTTCAATATCGCGAACGGTAGTGATTTTAAGGCACAAACGCTCAGCAATAGTTTGCTGACTCAGTCCAAGGCGTTCACGCGCCTCACGCAGACGTTCGCCGGGTAGTTTTGCTTCTGTTGTATCTTGGGTGGCTTCAGTATTCATTAGCTAAGAAATGCTGGTACTGTTTAGATTGTGGAAAACTTCGCGCCAGCGCGTTGCCATAACGTTCTTTATCGACGTAATGACCCGCCAACGCGGCGAAACGAATCTGTAACCATAAGCTTTCGGCGGTGGCCGGAAGAATATGCCGATAAATATCAAGCAGCAGTCGCGCTTGTTCCTGCTTCCCGGTAGAAAACTGTTGGTTTGCTTCAGCCAACAAGGCGCTGCCTTTCGTCGGGTCATATTTTAACGCCCGGCTTAATAAATTGCGTGCCTCTACAGTCTGTCCGGCATTGAAAAAACAGTATCCCGCATTTTCCAACGCATCAGCAACCTGGCTGTAATCAGGAAGTTGTGCAGCCGCACTAAACTGTCGCTGCGCCGCTACATACTGCCCTAAACGACACAGAAACGCACCGTAATTATTCATGACACTGCCATTTCCCGGTGCCATGCTCAACACATGCTGATAACGCTGGTCGGCCAGATGGTTTTCACCTATCCGCTGCTCGTAAAGCGCCATCCCCAATTGTGTTCGATAATCCTGTGGTGCCATCGCCACAGCCTTCTCAAGATTCTGCCGGGCTGAATCCAGATTATTGCGCGCCAAATACGCCAACCCGAGCTGCAAGCGCGTTTGAGCGGCCACAGGATTTACCGTCTCATGAGGCGAAGGCACACACCCTACCAGCAATAGCATCGCCAATAGGCCACTCAGCCAATATGATAAAGCGCGTCCCTGTGATAGACCCTTTGCCATCCCTGTTCCCTCGCGTCGTCATCCTTGTTTGACATCCTGGACAAGAGATTACCGCAATACGAACAGGGCGACAGTCAGATCTGATAACAACGCGGCGCGCCTCGCAATTTTCTCACACTTACCCCGCAAGCCGAGCTGGTAGCAGACGTCGGGGAGTGTTTCCGCGTGAATTAACCCACGTCACGCCATTCGTTATCAGACCGCTTTCACCGCGATAGGTTCACCGGCCATTTTCTTCTTCAGCGTACGCTTGGTTCTGTCTACAACTTCCCCCGCCAACTGACCGCAGGCGGCATCAATGTCATCCCCACGGGTTTTACGAACGATAGTCGTGAAACCATACTCCATCAGCACTTTGGAGAAACGGTCAACGCGGCTGTTTGAGCTACGGCCATACGGCGCGCCCGGGAACGGGTTCCACGGAATCAGGTTGATCTTGCACGGTGTATCTTTCAAACATTGAGCCAGTTGGTGCGCATGTTCAGTGCCATCATTAATATGATCCAACATCACATATTCAACGGTCACACGGCCTTGATTCGCATTGGATTTTTCCAGATAGCGACGCACTGCGCTCAGGAACATTTCGATATTGTACTTCTTGTTGATCGGCATGATTTCGTTGCGAATGTCGTCGGTCGGCGCATGCAGTGAAATGGCCAGAGCGACATCGATCATATCACCCAGTTTATCCAACGCAGGCACCACGCCAGATGTGGACAGCGTGACGCGACGCTTGGATAAACCAAAACCGAAATCATCCAGCATGATTTCCATCGCTGGCACCACGTTAGTCAGGTTCAGCAGCGGTTCACCCATGCCCATCATCACCACGTTGGTGATCGGACGCTGCCCCGTGACTTTAAAGGCACCAATAATTTTCGCCGCACGCCACACCTGACCAATGATTTCCGATACGCGCAGGTTACGGTTAAAGCCCTGCTGCGCCGTCGAACAGAATTTACACTCCAGCGCACAGCCTACCTGAGACGACACACACAGCGTGGCGCGATCTTCTTCAGGAATATACACCGTTTCGACCCGCTGGCCGCCCACCAGGATCGCCCATTTAATCGTGCCGTCGGAAGAACGCTGTTCATCCACCACTTCGGGGGCGCGAATTTCAGCCACTTCCTGCAATTTGGTACGGAAAACTTTGTTGATATCCGTCATCTGATTGAAATCATCACAGCAGTAGTGATAAATCCACTTCATGACCTGATCGGCGCGGAACGGTTTCTCTCCCATCGACATGAAGAGGTCACGCATTTGCTGGCGGTTAAGATCCAACAGATTAATTTTTTCCGCACTGGCTTGAGCGGATTGAGAGGCATCAGCAGACGCCGGAGAGAATTCGGACACGGTTTGCTCGGATACGGTAGTTTTAGGTGCTGTGATTTCAGACACGACGGTTTCAGACGCGATTTGCTTAGACATTGTCAATCCTGGCCTCGTTATTACACGTTATGGCACGAAAAATAGGGTGGAATTCGATGGTAATAACCAAAGAAACGCCCCGAATAAGTGCAGGCTCATCCGGGGCGCAGCATTGTACAAAGTTTAAAACAGGTAAGCTACCATCACCGCTTTTTTTCTGTGTCATTAAGCCAGCATCGCATATTCACGCAACCCAAAAGAGGCAACAACACAAGCACTCACCTGTTATCACGCACAACAATGCATCATGCGTAACGCGACACAGAAATTACGCGCGCGGGCAAATTTCGTCATCGCTGAAGAAATAAGCGATTTCACGCTGAGCGGATTCGATAGAATCAGAACCGTGTACCGCGTTTGCCGTGAAGCTGTCTGCGTAGTCGGCGCGCAGCGTTCCCGCTAGCGCATTCGCCGGGTTCGTCGCACCCATGATGTCACGGTTACGTTGAACGGCGTTTTCACCTTCCAGTGCCTGGACCATAATGGGGCCAGACATCATGAATTCGACCAGCCCGTCAAAGAACGGCTTGCCTTTATGCTCGGCATAGAAACCTTCCGCTTGTTCACGGCTCAGACGCAGCATTTTAGCCGCAACAATGGTAAAACCTGCGCTTTCAAAGCGGGCGTAAATCGCACCGATGGCATTCTTGGCAACCGCATTAGGTTTTACGATGGAGAAGGTACGTTCTATCGTCATATTGACCTCATTAGCTAAACTATCAGATTGCAGCCGGATTATAAGAATTGTCTATACCCTAAATAATTCGAGTTGCAAGCAGGCGGCAACCGCACAGGCAACTTGAAGTATGACGAGTATACCCGACCAGTGAAAGTGGCGCAGATTATAAGGGTAGCGGCCTTTATTGCCTACCAAAGAGATAACATTTCATTAAAAAACATTACCTCTTCCTCCCTCTTTATTAACGATTACGCCTTGCGCTGAATCAGCCTAATGAGGCCAATCAAGATTACTGGCAGTAATTAAAACAAGTATATAGAGAGGATGTCGCCGAATAATCCGCGACTTGTCGGATAAGGGAAAATCGCTGACAATGCATCTATCATTACACATCGGAGCCGAATTCGTCGGCTCCAGCGTGGAGGATCTATGCCAGCATCATCTTCTGATTTGCCCGTTTCTCATGAGCGGTTTGTTTCCGCAGACTGGCTTGCCAGCCACCTGAATGACCGCAGCATTACGCTCATTGATGCCCGGATGCTGCCACCGGGTAACAGCACGCGTGATATTCACGCCGAATACCGTGCCGGTCACCTACCTGGCGCGGTTTTTTTTGATATCGAAACCCTGTCCGATCACAGCACCGATCTGCCGCATATGATGCCGACGCGCGAAAACTTCGTACGTGCAATGGGTGAATTGGGGATCGATAACCAGCAACATCTGGTGATTTATGATGAAGGCAATCTCTTCTCCGCTCCACGCGCGTGGTGGATGTTGCACACCTTCGGTGCAACATCTCTTTCGATCCTGAGTGGAGGACTGGCAGGCTGGAAAGCGCAAAATCTGCCGTTGGAGCAGGGTGATGTCGCGCCAAAGCCAACCACGTTTCACGCTACGTTGGATGAACGCGCCATTCGTTCACGCGACGAGGTGCTTTCCATCAGTCGGGATAAATCAGAACAGATTATTGACGCCCGCCCCGCTCCGCGCTTTCACGCCGAGGTGGACGAACCGCGTCCCGGTCTGCATCGTGGACATATTCCCGGCAGTCTGAATGTCCCCTGGACCGATCTGGTGCATAACGGTGCACTGAAGCCGAATGCCGAACTCGCAACCATTCTGCATAAGCACGGCGTAGATTTCACTCGCCCTATCGTCGCCAGTTGTGGCTCCGGCGTAACGGCATCCGTCGTCGTGTTAGCACTGGCACAGCTAAATGTCCCGAATGTGACGTTATACGATGGTTCGTGGAGCGATTGGGGTAGCCGCGACGATGTACCGATTGCACGTGATTAACCCTGTTCAGGGTTTTACGGTCTGTGAGTCAGAACGTTCATTCGACTCAAATCAGGTGATACTGCTTGATGTACGGCGGTTGCAGCAGGCAACGGCGGAAAAAGCCTTATCCGTCGTTGCCTGTATCAAATTTATCTACCCTAAATAATTCGGGTGGCGTAAGGGCGACAGACGCACAAGCCGCCTGAAGTAAAGCGGTATCAGGCGTTGCCGGTGGCCTTAAACTCCCTCAGGAAACTCCCCCACTTGCGCTCGTAAAACGGTGTGGTGTGCTTAATCATGTAGTGGCTGATGCCCGGCTCGCCCTCCTTCACCAAACAGAGATCGACAGGGCGTTCATCCGGCAACGTATCGCTGGCGACGCTGCCCGCTTCACGGATAACGCTTTCCTCGTCCTGATCGACATCAATACCAATCAGCAGATGCGGCTGTTCTTCGCCCGGTTCCTGAATCTGCGCCAGAAACGCCCGTTTTACATGGCGATGCTTGGTAAAGAGTTGTGTCAGGGAGTCAATCATCTGTGCGGGCATCTCGGCGGGCTGGCTTAGCAAGACCTGCATATCTTCTTCGACGATGCGTTGCTGAACAAAACCGTTACCGTCACCGGACAGGATATGTTCAATTTCCTGCGGCAAAAACTCTTTGCCATATGGCAGCTTAGGATTGAGGAATAGCGTGACGCCCTGCGTCATTTCAAATAGCGAACGCGTCGGCAGTGCCAGAAAAGACGCCTCGTCCGTAATCACGCTCTGTAAGGCTTCCAAAGAAGAAAAGAAAGGAATAGCCGATGAGCCATCGTCTTTTTCCCAGTGCTGGATGTTCACATTACTGCCTGCATGCAGCACCACCTCACCGGTCTCATCCCCGTCGTCGGTGCTGCCTAGCACAAACACCGTGGCTTCCATCAGTTCGCTGAAAAATTCTGGACGATGTGCCGGCTCCGTAGCCGCCAGAATCAGCACTTCTTCCAGTTTATTACGTGGCGAAAACTCCATACTGCCCTCAACATGATTACGTTAAAAACCGGCGCGTTGAAGCTGAATAACGTGCATGGCAGCAGCCATCACTCTCAAATCAGCCTCAGCGCGACGTTATTTCTCAACCCCTTGATCAACTCAGGGCTGTAAGCAGCAGACACCTATTTGGTGCGGCTCAGCAAGAGGTTAGCCAGCGTGCGCACGCCAAGCCCCGTCGCCCCCGTCGCCCACTGATCTACAGCACCTTTGCGGTAGGTCGCGGAACAGTCGATGTGCAGCCAGCCCTGCTGATAATTCTTCACAAAATGCGACAGGAATGCCGCCGCCGTGCTGGCACCCGCAGTGTGCGCGCCGCTGGCAATGTTATTCAGATCGGCAAAGCTGGACGGCAGGTGGCTACGGTGGAACTCTTCCAGCGGCAGACGCCAGAACGGCTCGTTTTCTTGTTTCGCACTGTCCTGCAAGGCCGCCACCAGTTCATCATCAAAGCTGAACAGCGCGTGATAATCGTTACCCAGCGCCATTTTCGCTGCACCTGTTAACGTTGCGCAGTCAATAATCCATTGCGGATTCTGTTCGGAAGCATCGATCAGACCATCCGCCAGCACCAGACGCCCTTCTGCATCGGTGTTCATGACTTCAACCGTTTTACCGTTACGGTAACGAATGATGTCGCCCAGTCGGAACGCATTGCCACTCACCATATTGTCTGCACAGCACAGATACAGCTTCACGCGCTGTTGCAAACCGCGTGATGCCGCCAGCGCCAATGCCCCCGTTAGAGTGGCGGCACCGCCCATATCCGATTTCATGGAATCCATGGAGCCACTGGGTTTCAGGCTGTAGCCGCCGGTATCGAACGTAATGCCTTTACCGACCAGACAGGCGAACACGGGTTCATCTGGGTTACCCGACGGGTTATAGTCCAGCGCCAACAGCACCGGAGGACGCTCAGAGCCGCGCCCCACAGTGTGCAGACCAGCGTAATTCTGTTCACGCAGATCTTCACCTTTGGTGATGCGGTAGCTGACGGCATCACAGGCGACATCACACAGTAGATCGACGGCGCGGGTCGCCAGTTGCTCAGGGCCTAAATCTTCAGCAGGCAGGTTAATGGTGTCACGAACCCAATCGACAATCTTCAGTCGGTCAGTCAACTCTTTCTGGTCAGCGTCATTCAGCTCTGCCCATTCAACCGTTCTTTGCCCTTTTGGCGCGCGATACCCCTGCCAGAATGCCCAACTGTTTGCCAAATCCCAGCCTTCACCGGCTAGCTTAACGTGTTTAATCCCCTGCCCGTCGATCTTGCGGGCAGCACGTTGGATCACCGCCAGTGCGGCTTTGCCATTCAGCGATGTCGTCCCTACATGAATGGTAAAACCCTGCTCATTCACACTCAGCGTCGCTTTTTCTCCCCAGCGCGCGTCAGCAGGTTGGGTGGAGAGTGAAATCAGCATGGTATTGTTCGTCATAGTGCTTCTCCGATAATAGGTATTCCTGCCACATTTCATGTTTGCAGGTGCTTTTCATATTTGCAGTTAGATAAACCGTGCATCATGACATGCAAATGTGACGAATTTTGGCATGGAAATAAAACTGGCTACCAAAGGCTAATGCCGATCGTTTAAGCATCGAGATACCGGGGGCGA
>NZ_JSXC01000046.1 GCF_000803215.1 Pectobacterium fontis | reverse complement strand
CCAGGGAAGACTCATCTCGAGGCAAGTTTCCCGCTTAGATGCTTTCAGCGGTTATCTCTTCCGCACTTAGCTACCGGGCAATGCAATTGGCATCACAACCCGTACACCAGTGGTGCGTTCACTCCGGTCCTCTCGTACTAGGAGCAACCCCTCTCAATCTTCCAACGCCCACGGCAGATAGGGACCGAACTGTCTCACGACGTTCTAAACCCAGCTCGCGTACCACTTTAAATGGCGAACAGCCATACCCTTGGGACCTACTTCAGCCCCAGGATGTGATGAGCCGACATCGAGGTGCCAAACACCGCCGTCGATATGAACTCTTGGGCGGTATCAGCCTGTTATCCCCGGAGTACCTTTTATCCGTTGAGCGATGGCCCTTCCATTCAGAACCACCGGATCACTAAGACCTGCTTTCGCACCTGCTCGAGCTGTCACTCTCGCAGTCAAGCTAGCTTATGCCTTTGCACTAACCTCCTGATGTCCGACCAGGATTAGCTAACCTTCGTGCTCCTCCGTTACGCTTTGGGAGGAGACCGCCCCAGTCAAACTACCCACCAGACACTGTCCGCAACCCCGATTAGGGGCCCACGTTAGAACATCAAACATTAAAGGGTGGTATTTCAAGGTCGGCTCCACGCAGACTGGCGTCCACGCTTCAAAGCCTCCCACCTATCCTACACATCAAGGCTCAAGGTTCAGTGTCAAGCTATAGTAAAGGTTCACGGGGTCTTTCCGTCTTGCCGCGGGTACACTGCATCTTCACAGCGAGTTCAATTTCACTGAGTCTCGGGTGGAGACAGCCTGGCCATCATTACGCCATTCGTGCAGGTCGGAACTTACCCGACAAGGAATTTCGCTACCTTAGGACCGTTATAGTTACGGCCGCCGTTTACCGGGGCTTCGATCAAGAGCTTCTCCTTGCGGATAACCCCATCAATTAACCTTCCGGCACCGGGCAGGCGTCACACCGTATACGTCCACTTTCGTGTTTGCACAGTGCTGTGTTTTTATTAAACAGTTGCAGCCAGCTGGTATCTTCGACTGGTTTCAGCTCCGTGAGCAAGTCACTTCACCTACACACCAGCGTGCCTTCTCCCGAAGTTACGGCACCATTTTGCCTAGTTCCTTCACCCGAGTTCTCTCAAGCGCCTGAGTATTCTCTACCTGACCACCTGTGTCGGTTTGGGGTACGATTCGATGTGACCTGGAGCTTAGAGGCTTTTCCTGGAAGCGTAGCATTGGTTACTTCATCACCGTAGTGACTCGTCATCACGCCTCAGTGTTAACAATGACCCGGATTTTCCAAAGTCATCCACCTTCACGCTTAAACCGGGACAACCGTCGCCCGGATAACCTAGCTTTCTCCGTCCCCCCTTCGCAGTCACACCCAGTACAGGAATATTAACCTGTTTCCCATCGACTACGCTTTTCAGCCTCGCCTTAGGGGTCGACTCACCCTGCCCCGATTAACGTTGGACAGGAACCCTTGGTCTTCCGGCGTGCGGGTTTTTCACCCGCATTATCGTTACTTATGTCAGCATTCGCACTTCTGATACCTCCAGCAACCCTCACAGGCCACCTTCGCAGGCTTACAGAACGCTCCCCTACCCAACAACGCCTAAGCGTCGCTGCCGCAGCTTCGGTGCATGGTTTAGCCCCGTTACATCTTCCGCGCAGGCCGACTCGACCAGTGAGCTATTACGCTTTCTTTAAATGATGGCTGCTTCTAAGCCAACATCCTGGCTGTCTATGCCTTCCCACATCGTTTCCCACTTAACCATGACTTTGGGACCTTAGCTGGCGGTCTGGGTTGTTTCCCTCTTCACGACGAACGTTAGCACCCGCCGTGTGTCTCCCGTGATAACATTCTTCGGTATTCGTAGTTTGCATCGGGTTGGTAAGTCGGGATGACCCCCTAGCCGAAACAGTGCTCTACCCCCGAAGATGAATTCACGAGGCGCTACCTAAATAGCTTTCGGGGAGAACCAGCTATCTCCCGGTTTGATTGGCCTTTCACCCCCAGCCACAAGTCATCCGCTAATTTTTCAACATTAGTCGGTTCGGTCCTCCAGTTAGTGTTACCCAACCTTCAACCTGCCCATGGCTAGATCACCGGGTTTCGGGTCTATACCCTGCAACTTAACGCCCAGTTAAGACTCGGTTTCCCTGCGGCTCCCCTATTCGGTTAACCTTGCTACAGAATATAAGTCGCTGACCCATTATACAAAAGGTACGCAGTCACCTAACACGTAGGCTCCCACTGCTTGTACGTACACGGTTTCAGGTTCTATTTCACTCCCCTCGCCGGGGTTCTTTTCGCCTTTCCCTCACGGTACTGGTTCACTATCGGTCAGTCAGGAGTATTTAGCCTTGGAGGATGGTCCCCCCATATTCAGACAGGATGTCACGTGTCCCGCCCTACTCATCGAACTCACAACTTGTGCATTTTTGTGTACGGGACTATCACCCTTTACTGTGCGACTTTCCAGACGCTTCCACTAACACACAAACTGATTCAGGTTCTGGGCTCTTCCCCGTTCGCTCGCCGCTACTGGGGGAATCTCGGTTGATTTCTTTTCCTCGGGGTACTGAGATGTTTCAGTTCCCCCGGTTCGCCTCATGACACTATGTATTCATGTCATGATAGTGTGTCGAAACACACTGGGTTTCCCCATTCGGGTATCGTCGGGTATAACGGTTCATATCACCTTACCGACGCTTATCGCAGATTAGCACGCCCTTCATCGCCTCTGACTGCCTAGGCATCCACCGTGTACGCTTAGTCGCTTAACCTCACAACCCGAAGATGTCTTGACTGTATCAATGCCATCATCGCGCTGCGATTATTTGAGAGACTCATTGACAGACTGATTCACCACAACCCACCCGAAGGCAGTTATGCATGTTCAGCCGTCATGTTTCAATTTTCAGCTTGTTCCAGATTGTTAAAGAGCAA
>NZ_JSXC01000045.1 GCF_000803215.1 Pectobacterium fontis | reverse complement strand
TCGAGATACCGGGGGCGACCACGGTGCGAGGTATCCCTGCGGGAACCTCATCACCGCGTTTCCCCCTAAATCCATGCTTAGTGAACAGCATTACCACCAAAGACAGCCTTATTCCGCTTCATCTAACCAGACCAGCAAGATCGCTTCCAGAATTTTTTCGTTGGAAGCGTCCGGGCGATCGTCAAATTCATCCAATTCGCAGATCCACTGATGCATGTCCGTAAAGCGCACGGTTTTAGGATCGAGATCGGGAAACTGATCGTACAGCGCTTCACCGATAGCCCGACTGTCTGTCCATTTTAATCCCATAACGGTTTCTCTCTATTCAGATCAATGCTCACGCGCGTGGTTGATCGTATAGCGCGGGATCTCGACGACCAGATCGTCACTGGCGACACGCGCCTGACAGCCCAGACGGCTTTCCGGCTCCAGCCCCCAGGCTTTATCCAGCATGTCGTCTTCTTCTTCTGTGCTTTCCACCAGTGAATCAAAGCCTTCACGGACAATGCAATGGCAGGTGGTACAGGCGCAGGACTTCTCACAGGCATGTTCAACGTCAATACCGTTACGCAGGGCAACTTCCAGAATGCTTTCACCGCGTTCCGCTTCCAACACCGCCCCTTCAGGACACAAATCCTGATGCGGTAAAAAAACTATCTTAGGCATGTTACACCTCATCCACAGAATGGCCTGCCAGCGCGCGACGGATAGAGGCATCCATACGGCGGGCAGCAAATTCCTGGGTTTGTTGATCGACGGTTTTAATCGCGGCTTCAATCGCCGCGGGATCGCTTCCCTGCATCATCGTATGCAAGTGTTCGGATGCCGCGACAATGAGGCCTTTTTCGTCATTGCTCAATAAATTGGCATCGGCCACCAGCGCGCTGTGTAAACTCTCCAACACGCGTGCCGCTTCTACTTTTTGCTCTGCCAGGCGACGCGCCCCGACATCCTCCTTCGCGTTCAGCATCGAATCGGTGATCATCGTGGCAATTTCCGTATCACTTAAACCGTAGGACGGTTTCACCTGAATGGATGCCTCAACGTTGGTCGATTTCTCCAATGCTGTCACGCTCAGCAGGCCATCCGCATCCACCTGAAAAGTCACGCGAATGTGTGCCCCACCAGCGGGCAACGGCGGTAAGCCTCGCAGCGAGAAACGGGCAAGCGAACGGCAATCCGCCACCAATTCGCGCTCGCCCTGCACGACGTGAACCATCATGCCGCTTTGGGCGTCTTTGAAGGTCGTGAATTCTTGTGCGCGGGCGACCGGGATTGTGGTATTGCGCGGAATGATTTTCTCCACCAATCCGCCCATCGTCTCCAGCCCGAGCGACAAAGGGATCACGTCCAGCAGCAGCATGTCACTGTCCGGCTTGTTGCCCACGAGAATATCCGCCTGGATCGCGGCACCGATCGCCACCACTTTGTCGGGATCGATTGAAGTCAACGGCGTACGGCCAAAAAACGTTCCTACCTGCTCACGCACCAAAGGAATGCGCGTCGACCCGCCGACCATCACCACTTCCAGCACGTCTTCTGCCGTCAGTCCGGCGTCTTTCAGCGTACGACGGCAGGACAACAACGTGCGTTTCACCAGCGAAGCAATCAGCGTATCGAACTGTTCGCGGGTAATATCACCCTGCCAACCAGCAACATCTACGCGCACGACATCAGTAGTACTTAGTGCAATCTTGGCTTTCACCGCCGCGTCGCGCAGCGCATGATCCAATTGACGATCGCCACGATCGAGAATCCCCGCTTGCTCACGCAACCACTCCGCCAGCAGGTGATCGAAATCATCCCCGCCCAGCGCGGAATCACCGCCTGTCGCCAGCACCTCAAAGACGCCACGACTCAGGCGCAAAACAGAAATATCAAAGGTGCCACCGCCCAGATCGTAAATGGCGATCACGCCCTCTTTACCGGAATCCAGCCCGTAGGCAATCGCCGCCGCCGTCGGTTCATTGAGCAGACGTAATACGTGCAGCCCGGCCAAGCGTGCCGCATCTTTGGTGCCCTGACGCTGTGCGTCATCGAAATAGGCGGGAACAGTAATCACTACGCCATCCGGCACGTCGCCTAACACCGCTTCCGCCCGCGCGGCGAGCGCAGATAAAATATCCGCCGACACCTGTACAGGATTAAGGTTGCCTGCGGGTGTCTGAATCAGCGGCAGACCGTTATCGCTGGCCTGAAAACGATACGGTAGATGAGAATAGCGCTGCTGAATATCGGCAAGGGAGCGCCCCATCAGGCGTTTGACTGAACTGACGGTATTTTCTGGATCGTGAACAGCATTGTCGCGCGCGTGCCAGCCAACGCTGTGCCCCGCGCGGTGGTAGTGGACAACCGATGGCAGCAGATCACGCCCGTCGCTATCTGTCAGCGTCTGGGCTGCGCCGCTGCGTACGGTGGCAATGAGAGAGTGTGTGGTGCCTAAATCAATACCGACAGCCAGACGACGCTGGTGCGGTGCGGCGCTAAGGCCAGGCTCACTAATTTGTAATAAGGCCATATTGAGCTTCCATCAATTGGCTGGCGGAACACCGGTATGGCAATCGCCATCAGGTTTCTCGCCGGATCAACGGGTTATCTGTCCAGCAATTGTTCTTCGCGTTCTTCAACCTGTTGCTGGAGTTTGTCTAAAAAGCGCAGCTTGCGCACCGTATCTGCGGCGTCTGTCCACGTCTCATTATCGAGTTCAATACGCATCTGCGAACAGCGTTTAGCGACCATCACCTGCAACCGCTCAGCAAATGCCGTCAGCGCCTCATCCGCATCCAATCGCGGCGAGATCGCGTCCAGTTCTTCGCGCAGTTCAAGCTGTTCCATCAGGAATGCCGTGTCCTGCATCGTATGCTGTTCGTTGCTGATATCAAAACCGTGTAGCGACAGCATATATTCCGCACGTTTCAGAGGATGTTTTAGCGCCTGATAGGCGTTATTAATCGTCGCGGCCTGCTGTACCGCCAGCATGCGTTCGCGCTCCGGGCTGGCAGCATAGCGATCGGGGTGGAACTGCCGCTGCAATTCCTGAAAACGGGACGCAAGCAGGCCACCATCCACATCATAGCGAATCGGCAGCCCGAATAACGTAAAGTAATCCATAGTGGTGCTCTGGGGTTCTGGGTAGCCGCACTAACCTTTCACGGAGAGTGCGCTACGACCTGAGAGGGGTCAGACGTTGAAACTTTCGCCGCAACCACATTCGCCGGAAATATTGGGATTATTGAACTTAAAGCCTTCGTTAAGCCCTTCTTTGACGAAATCCAACTCCGTTCCGTCCAGATAGACCAGGCTTTTGCCGTCCACGATGACTTTGACGCCTTTGTCTTCAAAGACCGTATCGCCATCGTTCAAATCATCAACAAATTCTAGTACATACGCCATACCGGAACAGCCGGATGTCCGTACGCCAAGACGCAGCCCAAGGCCTCTACCCCGGTTTGTGATAAAAGCGTTCACGCGTTGTGCCGCACTGTCACTCAGAGAAATCGACATACTGTTACCTCGATCGTTCGCCACCTCGTCAGGATCAGGCACCGGGAAAAAACGGTGCCCCTGACAAGTTCAACCGCAGAGATTACTGCGCGTCGCGTTTACTTTTGTAATCCGCAATCGCGGCCTTAATCGCGTCTTCCGCCAGAATGGAGCAGTGAATCTTCACTGGTGGCAATTCAAGCTCTTCGGCAATCTGCGTGTTCTTAATCGCTTCAGCTTCATTCAGCGATTTGCCTTTTACCCACTCGGTGACCAGCGAGCTGGAGGCAATGGCAGAACCACAACCGTATGTCTTGAAGCGGGCATCTTCGATGATACCCTCATTGTTGACTTTTATCTGCAACTTCATCACATCGCCGCACGCTGGCGCGCCGACCATGCCGCTGCCGATAGAAGGATCGGTGTTGTCAAACGAACCCACGTTGCGTGGATTTTCATAGTGATCAATTACTTTTTCGCTGTAAGCCATGATAGTCGTCCCCGATCTGGTGAATTAATGGTGCGCCCACTCGATGCTGCTGATATCCACGCCCTGCTTGAACATTTCCCACAGCGGAGAAAGATCGCGCAGACGACCGATGGATTTACGCACCAGCTCGATGGTGTAGTCGATCTCTTCTTCGGTGGTAAAACGCCCCAGCGAGAAACGGATCGAACTATGTGCCAACTCATCATTCATACCCAGCGCGCGTAGCACGTAGGAGGGTTCCAGACTGGCCGACGTACAGGCAGAACCGGACGACACCGCCAGATCCTTGAGCGCCATAATCAGCGATTCACCTTCAACATAGTTGAAGCTGACGTTCAGGATGTTAGGCACACCCTGCTCAATGTCACCATTCAGATAGACTTCTTCAATATCATTAATACCGTTCCACAGACGATCGCGCAGCGCACGCAGGCGCGCCATTTCTGCGCTCATCTCTTCTTTCGCGATGCGGTAGGCTTCGCCCATACCGACAATTTGGTGTACCGGTAAGGTGCCAGAACGCATACCGCGCTCATGGCCGCCGCCGTGCATCTGCGCTTCGAGACGAATACGGGGTTTACGACGAACATACAGTGCTCCGATCCCTTTCGGCCCATAGATTTTATGGCCGGAGAAAGACATCAGATCCACTTTTAACTGGTTGAGATCGATAGGCAGTTTGCCTACGCTCTGTGTGGCATCGACATGAAACACGATACCGCGACTGCGGCACATGTCGCCGATGGTTTCGATATCCTGCACAACGCCGATTTCGTTATTGACGTGCATGATGGAAACCAGAATGGTGTCCTCACGCATTGCCGCTTCGAGTTCAGTCAGATCGATAATACCGTTACGCTGCGGTGCCAGATAGGTCACCTCAAAACCTTCGCGTTCGAGTTGGCGACAGGTATCCAGTACGGCTTTGTGTTCGGTTTTGCTGGTGATGATGTGCTTGCCCTTCTTCTGATAGAAGTTGGCAGCACCTTTAATCGCGAGGTTGTCAGCTTCGGTCGCGCCTGACGTGAAGACGATCTCACGCGGGTCAGCACCAACCAGTTCGGCAATCTGGTTACGGGCGATATCTACCGCCTCTTCCGCCTGCCAGCCAAAACGGTGGGAACGGGAAGCCGGGTTGCCGAACGTACCGTCCAACGTCAAACACTGCATCATTTTCTCAGCGACGCGCAGGTCAACCGGCGTGGTAGCTGAGTAGTCGAGATAGATAGGTAACTTCATTGCTCATAAACTCCGTACATCACTTCAAAACGTACAATGCGTTTTGTTTTATTGACAGGCTGTTTATACCCGCAACCTCTCGGGCCAATGCAAAAAATCTGACGATGTTATAGTCGGAACAATTTATCGTCGGCACAACACAGTGATAGTCGGAGTAACGCCAACGCCACATTGAGTAATGTGGTCAGGATTATGCGGCTATCAGAAAGGCAAAGCGTGACGAGTAAAAGCAACTCGTCACGTTGGAGAACAATCAGGCACGCAGATTGATGTTGATCGTTTCCTGGATACGCCCGTTGGCAATGCGACGCGTATCCGCATCCTGACGATCGGCAACGTCCAGCACTTCCTTATTATTCACCAGCTCATCCAGCGTGATGTTATTCAGGAAGTCGGTAATACGATCGCTCAGATCGCGCCACAGCGTGTGCGTCAGGCAGCGATCGCCACCTTGACAGCCTTCACGACCCTGGCAACGCGTTGCATCAACGGATTCATCGACGGCCGAAATGACCATGCCGACAGCGATTTCATTGGCATTTTTACCCAGCAGGTAACCGCCGCCTGGGCCGCGAACGCTGGCAACCAGTCCATTCTTACGCAGGCGCGAAAAGAGCTGCTCCAGATAAGACAACGAAATACCCTGACGTTCAGAAATATCCGCTAACGGAACTGGCCCTTCCTGGGAGTGCAGAGCCACATCGAGCATGGCGGTAACGGCGTAACGGCCTTTGGATGTCAGTCTCATGATAGTGATACCTGTAGATAAAACATGTATTATGAAAACATGTATTGGCAGAACATATCGCGAGTCTGACATTCCCGAGTATTTTAGTCAACTATTTAACCGAGCAAAATACTCAAGTATTATTCGTCGTGTGTTTTCTGTACCGAACTCAGTATCCCACGCAGGATGTTAAGCTCCTGATTTTCCGGTCTGGCGCGGGTAAACAGGCGGCGCAGTTTATTCATCACCTGCCCTTGATGTGCGGGTCGGATAAATCCGGTTTGCAACAACGTCTGTTCAAGATGCTGATAAAAGCGCTCCAGATCGTCGACCAGCGGATACGGCGATGCTTCATGCTGCGGCTGTCCGGCCTGTAATCGATCCAAATGCGCGATACGCACTTCATAAGCGATGATCTGCACCGCCATCGCCAGATTGAGCGAGCTGTATTCCGGGTTGGCGGGAATCGCTACATGATAATGACACTTCTGAAGCTCATCATTCGTCAACCCGACACGTTCACGCCCAAACACCAGCGCTACTGGCGCGTGCTCTGCCTCCTGCGCACTGCGAACACCGCACTCACGCGGTTCCAGCATCGGCCAGGGCAAGGTTCGGGAACGCGCGCTGGTGCCAACCACCAGACCGCACCCTTCGAGCGCCTGATCGAACGACTCAACAATGGTGGCATTGCCGATAACATCGCTGGCGCCAGCCGCCAACGCAATGGCCTGCGAATCAGGCTTAACCAATGGATTGACCAAATAAAGTTTGCTTAACCCCATGGTTTTCATCGCTCTGGCCACTGACCCCATATTGCCAGTGTGCGACGTTTCGACCAGAACAATGCGAATATTGTCTAACATATGAACTCTGTTGTGCGATAAAAGGAAGAAGAAGTCGTGCGAAAAAGAAAACGCCATACCTTAACACAAACTTACACACTAAATAATTCGAGTTGCAGGAAGGCGGCAAATGAAGGAATCCCGATGAGCTTACTCCAGTAAGTGATTCAGGTGAGTGACAAATCTGCCAGAGGCAGGTTTGAACGCTGCTTGCAGCGGCCCTAACGGGGCGAGGCACACGCCAGTGTGCCGAGTAGTGTAGCCAACACACATACAGCTTGAAGAATGACGTGTTATAGATATTTTACTTTTCTGCTGCTATACTCTGCGCCGCTTTCCGTTCTTTAACATTCCAGTGGACCGATACCATGCATCCGATGCTCAACATCGCTATACGCGCTGCGCGTAAAGCCGGTAATCTAATTGCCAAAAACTATGAAACGCCAGACGCCGTCGAAGCCAGCCAGAAAGGCAGCAACGACTTTGTGACCAACGTCGATCGGGATGCGGAACGTCTGATCGTTGAAGTCATCCGTAAGTCTTACCCACAGCACACCATTATTGGTGAAGAGTGTGGCGAGATGGTTGGCGAAGATCCGGCGGTACAATGGGTTATCGATCCTCTGGATGGCACCACCAACTTCATCAAACGTTTACCTCACTTCGCTGTGTCTATCGCGGTACGCATTAAAGGCCGTACCGAAGTGGCCGTCGTTTACGATCCTATGCGTAATGAGCTATTTACCGCCACACGCGGTCAAGGCGCACAGTTGAACGGCTATCGTCTACGCAGCAGCACGGCCCGCGATCTGGAAGGCACAGTTCTGGCGACAGGTTTTCCCTTCAAATTAAAACAACACAGCAAAAGTTATATCAATGCTATCGGCGCGCTGTTCGTCCACTGTGCGGATTTCCGTCGTACAGGCTCTGCCGCACTGGATCTGGCCTATGTTGCCGCAGGTCGCGTTGACGGCTTTTTTGAGATCGGCCTGAAACCGTGGGATTTTGCTGGTGGCGAACTCCTGGTACGTGAAGCAGGCGGGATCGTGACGGACTTCGTTGGTGGCCATAATTACATGGCATCCGGCAATCTGGTCGCAGGCAACCCACGCGTAGTGAAAGCCATGCTGAGCACCATCCGTGAAGAACTGAGCGACGCACTGAAACGCTGATACAGTTTTTAACAAAAATTAAATACCACGCCAGCGCCAAGCTGGCGTGTTTTTTTACTTACTCACATCCCTTATATCCTTTCATTTGGGCCATCGACACTACCCACATCTGATAATAATTATTAGAATCATTCTTCTTTAAGATAAACGCATCAGGAAGTGATAATGTTGAAAAAAACACTTGCACCATTTGCTATCGCGATAACGCTCACTGCATCATTCAATACTTATGCTACTGAGTATCCTGTCACCCTCACTGACATTGATGGTCGTCAAGTCAAAATCGAACAGGAACCCAAACGCATCGTTATACAAGACGGGCGCGATATCATGACGCTGGCACTGCTGGATCGTGATAACCCGTTTAAAAGGATGGTGGCCTGGAATAACATTCCTAAAAAATCTGATACTGCGACCTGGAACATGCTGAAGACCCAATGGCCGGAAGCGGATAATATTTTGGATATGGGGTTCGGCGATAAAGGCGAAATTGAGCTAGAAAGCGTATTAGCCAAGCATCCCGATCTGATGGTGGCTCAGCTACGCGCCAAACCCTCTCTGACCGAAAGCGGTGTACTCGATAAGCTCAGTGCGTTGAATATCCCGGTCGTATTTATTGATTCCGAAGTCAATCCAGCGAAAAATACAGCCGCTAGCGTTGATTTACTTGGTAAAGCGTTGAACAAAGAAGACAACGCCAAAGCCTATAGCGATTTTTATCGCCAACATCTGGCGGCCATTCAGCAGAAAACTGCGGCACTTCCTAAAAAAGCCAACGTGTTTGTCGAAGCCTGGGCCGGGCGTTCCGATAGCTGCTGTTTTAGTCACGCGCACAACGGCTGGGGTGGCATGGTTGAAGCGATTGGAGCCAACAATATCGCCTCTGCGTTATTGCCAGGCGCGACTGGCGACGTTTCGCTGGAAAAACTGATCAGCATGAAGCCGGATATTTACATCATGACAGGCGCAAAGCGTAATTCGCCGTCAAGCAAAACGCTGCCACTGGGGTATAACGCTAACAAAGCGGATATCGCCGCCAGCGCAGAGGTACTGATGTCACGTCAGGGAGTGAACCAAATTCCCGCAGTGAAAGAAAAACGGGTTGTCGGTATTTACCACCAGTTTTACAACCACCCCTACAATATTGTCGGTATGGAATATCTGGCGAAGGCTATTTATCCCCAACAGTTCAGCAGCCTGAACCCTGATGACACGTATCGTCATATCATTCAAAATTTTACCTCACTGCCTAACAGTGACTTTATCTTTGCCTGGAAACAAGGTGAGTAATTTTTTATGAGTACAACCACTGAACCGGGTATCCGCAATACCACCGCAGATACCAACACCGTTATGGACAACTATCGTGGCATCATTCGGCGCCGCGTAGGTGTTATGGCGATACTGCTGTTGATCATCATCGGCTCGTTGTTGCTGGATTTTACGATGGGGCCTTCAGGCCTGACGCTTGATGTGCTTTGGCAAACGCTGACCGATCCGGCCAGCGCCGATGCCGGTACGCGCGTGATCGTCTGGGATATTCGTCTGCCTTACGCGTTGATGGCTATCATTGTCGGGCTGGCTCTCGGGCTGGCTGGCGCAGAAATGCAGACCATCCTGAACAACCCGCTTGCCAGCCCGTTTACGCTCGGCGTGTCCTCCGCCGCCGCATTCGGTGCCGCGCTCGCGATTGTCCTTGGCATCGGTATCCCCGGTATTCCGGCTCAGTGGTTCATCTCAGCTAACGCTTTTATCTTTGCTCTATTGGCAGCCTTGCTGCTGGATGGCATTACACGCTGGACGCAGGTCGCGACGTCCGGTGTCGTGTTATTCGGTATTGCGCTGGTGTTTACCTTCAATGCGCTGGTTTCCATGCTCCAGTTCATCGCCAACGAAGACACTCTGCAAGGTCTGGTGTTCTGGACCATGGGCAGCCTGGCGCGTGCCTCATGGGAAAAATTGGGTATCCTGTTGCTGGTGCTTGTCATCATTATGCCTATTTCACTGATGAGCTCATGGAAACTGACTGCACTGCGTCTGGGGGAGGATCGCGCCGTCAGTTTTGGTATCAACGTCCGTCGTCTGCGTCTGGAAACGCTGCTGCGTATCAGTATCTTATCTGCTATTTCAGTCGCATTCGTTGGCCCAATTGGTTTTATCGGTTTGGTGGCACCGCACATCGCCCGTATGATTTTCGGTGAAGATCACCGTTTCTATCTGCCTGCCAGTGCGTTAACGGGCGCGCTAGTGCTGTCGATGGCGTCTGTTGCCTCGAAAAACCTTATTCCCGGCGTCATTATCCCCGTCGGTATCGTTACGTCACTGGTTGGCGTGCCCTTCTTCCTGAGCATCATCCTACGCCATAGAGGAAACGTATGAGCCAGCCAACCGCTTCTGGATTACGCCTTTCCCACTTTTGCGCGGGTTACCCCAAGCGTCAGGTGATTCGCGATCTGTCCGTACCACAATTGCCACGCGGAAAAATCACCATACTGCTCGGCCCCAACGGCAGCGGTAAATCAACGCTACTGCGCGCCATGGCAGGACTCAACGCCTCCGAAGGCGAACTGTGGCTGGATGATAACAACCTGATGGCATTACCCTTCGCGCAGCGGGCGGAAAAAGTCGTTTATTTGCCGCAATCCCTGCCCGCAGGCGTTCACCTGCACGTACTGGAATCGATTATCGTCGCCCAGCGTGCATCCGGCGGCATGCACAATGCCGAAAAGCAGGATGAAGTCATGAATCTCCTGCGTCAGTTGGGCATTGAACATCTGGCATTGAGCTATCTCGATCAGCTCTCGGGTGGACAAAAGCAGTTGGTTGGTCTGGCGCAATCACTGATCCGTCAGCCCTCTCTGCTCCTGCTGGATGAACCGCTCAGCGCGCTGGATCTGAACTATCAGTTCCATGTAATGGATCTGGTTCGTAAGGAAACGCGCAAGCGCAACATCATCACCGTCGTGGTGGTGCATGATATCAATATTGCGCTACGTCACGGCGACCATGTACTGATGCTGCAAAACGGTAACCTGATTGCCGATGGCGCACCTGCTGAAGTCATTAGCCCGGAAAGCCTGTCAGCCGTCTATGGCGTACGCGGGCGCATCGAACGCTGCTCGCAGGGCGTACCGCAGGTGATTATCGACGGACTGGTCAGCGAACCCACGATCTGATCCCTCACGGCAACAAAAAAGCACTGGCCGATGAAGGCTCAGTGCTTTTTTATTGTTTGATTAACTCTATCCGGCTGCGTTATTTCTTCGCTGGTAGCGTAACCCAATAACCCGGCTGATACGGCAGCGGCAGGAACTTCTCGTGGAAGGTACGGAATGTCGCGTCAGGATCGATATCCTTAAACAGTTCCGGGTGCAACCATTTTGCTAATACCTGAATCGCTACAAACTGATACGGACTGTCATAGAACTGATGCCAGATCGCATGAGCGTTGCCATTGGTTGCAACTGGCAGCGTTTTGAATGCTGAACGCTCCATCAGTTTTTGCAGGCGTTGCAGCGCTTCTTGCTGATCGGCTCCTGGCCCAACGCCAACCCAGCCATTCGCCGTGTTGTAGTTTTTCCAGTTCGCCCCAGTCACCACCACCACATCAGGGCGAGAGCTGATAATCTGCTCAGGGTTCAGCGTACCAAACGTGCCGGGGATAATGTTCTTGGCAATGTTGTCACCGCCTGCAACCTCAACCATGCGGCCAAAGTTCTCATCACCGAATGACATGCAGCACTCTTCATCATAGCCGCCCGCACGGTCGATCATCACTTTCGGACGTGGGCCTTGATAGTTCTTTAAGCGATCGGTAACGATCTCAATCTGTTCACGACGGAACTTAATCAACGCTTCCGCACGCTGCGGTTTGCCGACCAGTTGCCCCATGATGTGAATGCTTTTCTCTGCGTTCTCAAACGGCTTCTCACGGAAATCGATAAACACCACCGGAATACCCAGTGAACTGAGTTTTTCAATCAACTTGCCTTCATCCGTCGCGGCCTTTGATTCCAGATTCATCAGCACCAAATCCGGTTTCAACGTCAATGCCTGCTCAACGTTAAAGGTGCCATCTTTCGCGCCACCAAAGGTCGGCAGCTTTTTGATTTCCGGGTATTGCTTTTCATATGCCAGATAGCCGTCGTAATCCGCTTTCGGCAGATCGTCACGCCAGCCAACCACACGTTGGAACGGTGCTTCGGTGTCAAAAGCAGCCAGCAGATAAATCTGTCGACCTTCGCCCAAAATGATCCGCTTCACCTCGGATTTAATTTCCACCTTCCTGCCACTAACGTCTTCAATAACAATCGGGTTTGCGCTAACGGCAACGCTCGCACTTAGCCCCAAAAGCATAACGACTGAAAACAGCCATTTCTTCATTATTATTTCCTTCTGCGATCACGGTTATAAATGATAATAGTTATCATTAATGGAATAATATCCTGCCGTGATTATCAGAGGCAACGAGTTTTTAACGTAAAGTTAATAAAAAGTGAAATCAGCCGGAGAATGGCCGGATGCCGCCCATCATCGCGGGCTGCGCACTGAGGTAAAGCAGGATGCCGGATCCGACCAGAATCAGCCCGCCAGCCAGCGCCAGAAGGGAAAATGTCGCACGCTGCCACACAGATGATGCGCGATTTGCACCTAAACGCTCAACGATGCGACGACAGTAAAAGACCAGCACGGCCAGTGCCGAAATGGTGATCGCCGTTCCTGCGGCCATGACCAGCGCAGAGGCGACGCCCCACAGATAGACGCCGATCACTTTAGAGAAAAGCAGCACCAGAATAGCGCCGGAGCATGGACGCATCCCCATCGCCAGCACAATCATCAGGCGTGTGCGCCAACGGCTATCGCGCTCTAGTTCCTCATTGGTAGGGAGGTGACGATGGCCACAGCCACAATCGGCATCGTGCTGATGAAACGCGTGGGATGGCGCTGGGTTAGGACGCAGCATCACACGTCTATCCGTGGGCATGTGCAAAGGCGTGACACGCAAAATTGTCGCCGGTTTAGGTTGTCGCATGACAATATAGAGTTGTTTCAACGCGCGGAAACAGAGCAACGCCCCCAGTCCCGCCACCAGCACGAAACTCCCTTTTTCCATCCAAAAGCTGCTGTTATGCAGCGTTCGGCTAGACAACTGCAAGATCCCTAACACCACAGTGACCAGCGCTACCGCCATCCCCCCCTGAACCAACGACGCGGCAAGTGTCAATTTCAGACTACTTTTCAGCTTTGACGGGTGTGTCGCCAGATAGGTCATGATGACGACTTTACCATGTCCCGGCCCGACAGCATGGAGCACGCCATAGACCAGACTGAACATCATCAGACTCAGCCCCGCCTGATGCGGTTGTTGCTCGACCATCTGCAATAGATGCGACATCTGCTGATGCAGTGATTTCTGCCAGATCGCGCTTTGCAGCACGATTTGCGGCCAGTATCCCACGATGTAATGCAGCGCCGTAGCCAGCAGCGCCAAAAACAGCCACAGCGGCCACAAATCGCGCAATCGGCTCAACAACGAACGTTGACGCGGCAGTGAACCGACGTTTACTGACATTGCAACGTCACCCGTTGTGCAAACTGTTTCCCAAGTTCCATGTCTTCATCCGGCGCATCGTTCTTATCCAGCGACAGCGCATAGGATTGCAATTCCGCATTAGGTTCCGGCGTGACAAGCGAGGTTTTACAACGTGAAGCCAGCGCAGTTGCGAGCATAACGGCCTTGTCATTCTGGTAGGACATATCAACAAAATAGGTCGGATCGTAGGTAGAAATCAGCAACGGTTTTCCGGCCAACGGCTGCGGGTGCGCCAGCGGCAGCACAAATTCCAGTACCGCCTGGTTGCCTTTGCGAGAAAGGTGATATTCCGTTGGCATCGGCGCATATTTCACGGGCTGACCATCACGATAAATATCGGTAAAATAGTGTTGCCCTAACACATTCGCCATGACTTCCGCCGCCAGTTTTTTCCAGACTTCAGAGTCCTTCTTCGCTTTCCCAGCGTCATACAACAAGTCGGCAGACGTGATGGGATCCATCGTCCACTGCATCCGTAAACCGGTAATGTTGTCGTTCTGGCTTTCAACCGTTGTCTGCATATCAATAAAACTGTGTGGATGCGCGAAAACGGGCTGGCCCAATGCCAGACCGATTACCAGCAACGTTATCCGCCCGCCCCACCGTTTCAAAGCGTTATAATGTAACATTATTTTTACCACACGACGTTATCTTGACAGATTTACGCTTTTTTAACTGCGCGACGGTAACTGACAGAAGGCCGGATAAAGCATGCCGGCACCGCCAGCAGCGCCATCACCCAGAATGTACCGCCCTGCAAATGTTCAAACAAGAAACCCGATATCATCGTCATCACCGCGATACTTCCGCCCATCGCCAGCGCGGAATACACCGCCTGTAATCGCAGAATGTCACCACCAGAACGCGCCGCGATAAAACGCATCGCCGCCAGATGACACACGGTGAACGTACCACAATGCAATAGCTGTATCACTATCAACCACGGCAGCGCCACCGTCGACCCCATTAACCCCCAGCGCACCACGCCACATACGGCGGAAAGCAACAGAAGCTGTCTGGCACTCCAGCGTCGAAACAACTGCTGGCTGAAGGTAAAAATGACAATCTCCGCAACCACGCCTAATGACCAGAGATAGCCGATAATCGAGGCGGAATAACCCGAATCCTGCCAATAAATGACGCTGAAGCCATAGTAAGCGGCGTGCGCGCCCTGCAACAGGGATACACAAAGCAGAAAACGCCATACCGCAGGCTCAGTCAGCAACGCGTTCCACGGTGTGACGCTGGCCGACTGCGCTGTCGAAACTGCCGCTTGCGGCATCACGCTGGGGCGAAGCAGCATACCTAATAGCATGGTAGCCAGCCCTACACTGAGGATCGCCAGAATCGCCGGGTGCCCCCAAATAGCGACCAGTTCCCCCGTCGCCGCTGAGGCGATAACAAAAGCGATCGATCCCCAGACCCGCACCTTGCCATAGTCCATCACCACCTGCCGCTGCCAGGTCGCGGCTAACGCATCGGTCAGCGGCACCAGCGGGGCAAAAAACAGATTAAACCCAATCATCACTATCATCAGCCACAGCCAGGCGTTGCCCAGCCAGAAGCCCACGACCAGCACCAGTGATAGCAACGCCAGCCCGCGTAATACCGTAATCAATTTGGACGGATCTTTGACGCTTGGCGTAATGACCAGGCTGCCAACGAAACGGGCCACCAGCCCTGCCCCCAACAGTATACCGATCGACTCGGCAGACAACCCCTCGCCTTTCAGCCACCCGCCCCAAAATGGTAGGAAAACTCCATAGCAAAAAAAGTAGGTGAAATAGCTCAGCGCCAGCCAGCGCGTCGATTGTAAAACCATGATGTCTCCCTTTCGATGGCGAATGTTTCCGTCCACCATCGACGAACCGTCGTAAATGCTACGTCTATAATTTTACGCTGAAAATGCGCCAACGTTTTTTGCTGGTTACTGTGTCAGAGTGTCCCCAGCAGCGCAACGCGTTATTCGCCATGACACCTGAACAGGCGTATCGGCTTGAGCAAGCGACATAAAGACATTTTTATCGCCATAAAAAACGCCAGCACACAGGCTGGCGTTTGGTAAGTGCTCCGACAGGAATGTCAGAAAAATGCTGAATTATGCGTAGACAGGGAAGCGAGCGCAGATATCCAGGACTTTTTGTTTCACGCGCTCAATCGTCGCGTCGTCGTTGATGTTGTCCAACACATCACAGATCCAACCAGCCAGTTCACGCACTTCCGCTTCTTTAAAGCCGCGACGAGTAGCCGCAGGCGTACCGATACGGATACCCGACGTCACGAACGGGCTTTTCGGATCGTTAGGCACACTGTTTTTGTTCACAGTGATGTTCGCGCGACCCAGCGCCGCATCCGCGTCTTTACCGGTCAGGTTTTTGCTCACCAGATCCAGCAGGAACAGGTGGTTGCTGGTTCCACCGGAAACGACGTTGAAGCCACGCGACAGGAAGACGTCAACCATCGCTTTGGCGTTTTTCGCGACCTGCTGCTGGTAGACCTTGAATTCAGGCTCCATCGCTTCTTTCAGCGCCACCGCTTTACCCGCGATAACGTGCATCAACGGGCCACCCTGACCACCAGGGAAAACCGCAGAGTTCAGCTTTTTGTACAGATCTTCGTCACCGCCTTTCGCCAGAATCAGACCACCGCGTGGGCCAGCCAGCGTTTTGTGCGTCGTCGTCGTCACGATGTGAGCGTGAGGCACCGGGTTAGGGTAAACGTCGGCGGCAATCAGACCGGCAACGTGCGCCATATCGACAAACAGGTAGGCACCGATGCTGTCAGCGATTTCACGCATTTTTGCCCAATCAACCACGCCAGAATAGGCAGAGAAACCGCCGACGATCATTTTTGGCTTGTGGGTGCGCGCCAGTTCTGCCATTTCGTCGTAGTCGATTTTACCGCTTTCGTCGATACCGTAAGGAATGACGTTATACAGTTTACCAGACAGGTTAACTGGTGAACCGTGGGTCAGGTGACCACCGTGCGCCAGGTTCATACCCAGAATGGTGTCGCCCGGTTGCAGCAGCGCGGTGTAAACGGCAAAGTTCGCCTGAGAACCAGAGTGTGGCTGCACGTTGGCATAATCGGCACCAAACAGCGCCTTCGCACGGTCAATCGCCAGTTGCTCAACGATGTCAACATACTCGCAGCCGCCGTAGTAACGTTTGCCCGGATAACCTTCAGCATACTTGTTTGTTAGCTGAGATCCTTGAGCCTGCATAACGCGTGGGCTGGTGTAGTTTTCTGACGCAATCAGTTCAATGTGCTCTTCCTGACGCACCACTTCTTGCTCCATTGCTTGCCACAGGTCGGCATCATAATCGGCAATGTTCATTTCACGCTTTAACATCCGCATCTCCTGACTCAGCTAACATAAATATACTGGGAATTAATGGCCCACTTGGGAATTGGGCTACCCTTTAGGGGAATGGCGTATAGTGTAAACCGTTTTTCCCTAATGAAGATAGGTCTTGACAGAGGTTTTTACGCAAACGATTAGCTACAGGCGGCACAAGGCTTCAGCAAATATGAAGCCTGTGGTGGTAAACGGATTTTTCTTCATTCTCAATCGGCTATTTCTTCATGTTGTTCCCTTTGTTTCATCATCAAAGCCCCTACCACCAAAAAGGTAATTTACAGCGGAGGATAAACCCAATAAGATGCATGTAAAATACATCTTATAAAACATACCAATAATAAGGAGCCACCATGCTGGACAACCAAACTATCGCCATCGTTAAATCGACCATTCCTCTGCTGGCGGAAACCGGCCCGAAACTGACTGCACATTTCTACGATCGCATGTTTACGCATAACCCTGAACTCAAAGATATTTTTAACATGAGTAACCAGCGCAATGGCGATCAGCGGGAAGCGCTATTCAATGCGATTTGTGCTTATGCGACGAATATCGAAAATCTGGCCGCGCTGCTGCCTGCGGTTGAGCGTATCGCCCAAAAGCATGCCAGCTTCAATATTCAGGCCGATCAGTATCAGATCGTGGGTAAACACTTATTGGCCACGCTGGATGAACTGTTTAGCCCCGGTCAGGACGTACTGGATGCCTGGGGTAAAGCCTATGGCGTGCTGGCGAATGTCTTCATCCAACGCGAAGGCGATATCTACCGCAGCACCGAGGCGAAAAACGGTGGTTGGAACGGTGTCCGACCTTTCCGTATTGTCAACAAGCAGCCACAAAGCGCCGTGATTACCAGCTTCACGCTGGAACCCACCGATGGCCAACCTATTGCTGACTTTCAGGCGGGCCAATATCTGGCGGTTTACATCACGCATGACAGCTTTGCCAATCAGGAGATTCGCCAATACTCTCTGACTCATGCACCGAATGGAAAGTCCTATCGAATTGCAGTTAAACGCGAAGCACAAGGCACCGTTTCCAGCTATCTGCATGATACCGCGCGCGAAGGCGATATCATTCATCTGGCGGCCCCACACGGCGATTTCTTCCTTGATATCCCAACCGCCACACCGGTTGCTCTGATTTCCGGCGGCGTGGGGCAAACCCCGATGCTAGGCATGTTGCATACGCTAAAACAGCAGGGTCATCAGGCGAAGGTGCTATGGTTGCATGCGACAGAAAACGGCACCGCGCATGCATTCGCGGAGGAAATAGAACAAGCGGGCCAGTCACTGCCACAGTTCCAGCAGCATATTTGGTATCGCACACCGCAACAGGCCGATCATCTCGGGGAAGATTATCATCACAGCGGGCTGATGCAATTGGCCCCGCTAAAAGACGAATTAGCTACACCCGATATGCACTACTACCTCTGCGGCCCAGTAGTTTTCATGCAGTTTATCGCCCAGCAATTGCTGGCGATGGGCATCCCGGCTGAACAGCTACATTACGAATGTTTTGGTCCCCATAAAGTTGTCTAACCCTCATTGATAACGGATCAAACCCAAAGGTCGCTCTGGCGGCCTTTTTTTCGTTTATCAAAACAGCCCCTGCCCAGAAATACCCTATTGATCACAATTTTATGTGCCGACACCCGAATGCTCCGCTAAAAAAGAGGTGGGTCACAAAAAAACGAATCATATTAAAATAATATTTCATTTTTAATGAATGGTTATTTCACCAAAAACCCTATGTTTAGGCATTAACGCTGTTCACTTAAGTATGGATTTAGGGGGAAACGCGGTGATGAGGTTCCCGCAGGGATACCTCGCACCGTGGTAGCCCCCGGTATCTCGATGCTTAAACGATCGGCATTAGTGTTTAGGCATCGCCCTTGAATCGGCTCGGGAGCATAATAAAAACCCCGATGTTTTCGTTAAAGGCCGTGACAAGAACGATAAAAAATAGAACCGCCCTTTGATAACGCATGGGGTCATTAACCGTTTTCGATTAACCAACAAGGGATATGTCTGACCATGGCAAAACGTTTTTCAGAAAGTGTAGCTTTAGCCCTGATACTTTCCGCGCCTTTCACACTGGTACACGCTAAAACTCCAGATGCAGCACAGCAAACCACTACGCCGGACAGCGTTAAATTACTGTCGGGTTCCACACTGGGTGAAAAAACGGGCTTATCGGGAAGCATCACCGCACGGGACATTCATTTGCCTGCCACGATCATCATCAGAGACCAGCAGGGCCAGAAGCGTCAGACGCAAACCGATGAACAAGGGAAATATCACCTGGATATTTCTGGCCTCACGCCACCGTTACGGCTTTTAGCGATTGAGTCTGGCGGCAATAACTGCCTGCTGAATAATATTTCCCGTGCAATATGCCTGTCGGCTGTCGCTCCGTCATTACATGACGGTAAAGAAAATACCGCCAATATCAACCCGCTAACCGATCGTATTACTTCGGATATCGCGGTAGCCGCAGGTTACATCGGCCCACAGCAGCTAACGGACGACACGGCATCGCCGAAACTGGATGCCGCAGCATGGAAACAAGCCTATGTCGATTTCCACACGGGCTTTAATGATGCCTTAAAACAGGTCGGTATCAGCGCCCCCACGCGTTTCGACCCCCTGACCTACCCTGCGGCTCAGCAAGATGCCGTCACCAAAATCGTCAGCGTGATTAATCATAACCGCAATTATCACAATAATACGGGTTACTCCGGCCATACGGTACTGACTGACAGCGCATTTCGCCCGATTGTTGGCCTGAACGATAAAGGCAACTATGAACCGTTAGATTATCGGTCTGCCCGCCAAAACCTCGACGCGATCCAAAAAGCGCAAACCCGCATCTTTATCGTCGGTGATTCGACAGCGGCAACCTATGAAAAAGGTCGTTTCCCCCGCATGGGATGGGGACAGGTTTTTGAACAACAGTTCAGTAAAAACAGCGGCGTAAAAGTCGTCAATGGCGCGCGTTCAGGCCGCAGCTCGCGCGATTATTTTTATGAAGGCTGGTTCCGTCAGATGCAACCCCTGATGAAAGAAGGTGATTTCCTGTTTATCCAGATGGGACACAACGATCAAAACTGCAACGGCGCGAAAGCGGTGCGCGGCGCGGCGGATGTCGCTAACCTCTGTACTTATCCGAATAATGCCGCAGGGGAAAAACAGGCTCCACAGGGGAAAGCCGATATGTCATTCCAGACGTCGCTGGAACGCTACATCACCTTCGCCCGCCAGCATAAACTCACACCGGTACTGCTTACCCCAACGACCCGAGTGAAAACGGCTGACGGCAAAGAAGGCACACCTGCCGTACACAGCCATTTTACCAAACAAAATGCCGATAACGGCTACGCTTTCATCGGCGATTACAGCCAGACCATCAAGGATACCGCAGCGGATAACAAGGTGATGTTACTGGACGTGGAGCCTGCCACTATCGCGCTGGCGAATCAGGGCAACAGCGATCACTGGAAACAGTATTGGCTGGCGGTCGACCCTAAGCAGTACCCTTTTTACCGCGATCAGGCGGGTAGCCTGAGCAAACCGGATACCACCCACTTTCAGAAAAAAGGCGCTATCGCCGTGGCAGAAATTGTTGCTGATGCCATTCGGCAAGAGCCTGCATTAGCATCACTGGCCGCAAAAACAGCGGGCAAGCACAAGTAGTTATCCATCAAAAAAACGATAAGACAGAACCACGCGCGGCGTCACTGCCGCGCGTTATATCCCCTTACCTTACCGATTAAAGGACGCTGGACATGATAAACGCCCCACACCTCTACAAGACGTTAACCTTAGCCATGTTAATTTCTTCCCCCTGGTCGTCAGCACAAGCCGCTGACTACAATGCGCTGGTTTCCAGCAATGCCGGGGATGCGAAAGCCTACAAAACCATTACTGAAGCGATTGCCAGCGCGCCAGCAGATAGCTCTCCATTTGTTATTTATGTGAAAAATGGCGTATACCACGAGCGTCTGACGATTACGCGCCCTAACATCCATCTACAGGGCGAAAGCCGAGAGGGCACCGTCATCACCGCCACCACCGCAGCCGGAATGCTCAAACCCGATGGCAGCAAATGGGGAACCTATGGCAGTAACACAGTGAAGGTCGATGCCCCGGATTTCAGCGCCCGCTCGCTGACTATCCGCAATGATTTCGATTACCCGACTAACCAGGCCAAAGCCAGTGACGATCCGACTAAACTAAAAGACTCGCAAGCCGTTGCGCTACTGGTTGCCGAAAATAGCGATCGAGCGTGGTTCCATGATGTCAGCCTGGTCGGGTATCAGGACACCTTATATGTGAAGGGTGGACGCAGCTTCTTCTCACAATGTCGAATAAGCGGCACCGTTGACTTCATCTTTGGCGACGGCACTGCATTATTTGACAATTGCGACATCGTTGCGCGTAACCGTACCGACGTGAAAGATCAGCCGATTGGCTATCTCACCGCTCCCAGCACCAACATTAAGCAAAAGTACGGTTTAGTCATTACCAATAGCCGGGTGATTAAAGAGAAAGACGTTCCTGCAAAAAGCTATGGTTTGGGCCGCCCATGGCATCCAACCACCACGTTTGAAGATGGCCGCTATGCCGATCCTAACGCTATCGGCCAAACCGTCTTCCTGAACACCAGCATGGACGATCATATCTATGGTTGGGACAAGATGTCAGGCAAAGATAAGCAAGGCGAGAAAATCTGGTTCTATCCGCAGGACTCACGCTTTTTCGAGCATAAATCCAGCGGTACTGGGGCAGAGAAAAACGATCAGCGTCGTCAGCTAAGCGAAGCGGATGCCGCGGAATACACCGCAGACAAGGTGTTGGCAGGTTGGGTGCCCACGGCACCTAAAAGCAAGTAAAGGGATACGAAGCCAGCCTAATCAGGCTGGCCTCTCATGACGAGTGGGGGAAGACGATTAAATCGCTTCCTCGTCCTCTTCACCGGTACGAATACGGACAACGCGCGCCACGTCAAAGACAAAGATTTTACCGTCGCCGATTTTCCCCGTCTGCGCGGTCTGTGTGATGGTTTCCACACAGGTATCGACGATATCATCCGCCACGACAATTTCGATTTTTACTTTTGGCAGAAAATCGACCATGTATTCCGCGCCACGATACAACTCGGTGTGACCTTTCTGGCGGCCAAAACCTTTCACTTCCGTTACCGTCATCCCTGTGATGCCCACTTCAGCTAACGCTTCACGCACATCGTCCAGTTTGAACGGCTTAATAATCGCATCAATTTTCTTCATCGAGGAACCTTTGTGTTATCTATGTTGCGGCCAAAGCCGAGCATCAGCAAATAAACAGCATGTCAGAACTCAGGTAGACAATCCATATCCGTTATACCTCAAGCCGCTTATACGTTGTTAAAACGAATACCTTTTGTTTCACGGCCCACATTATTTAGGATTAATCTCTCCCGCATCGCACTGTCGCCGTGCCACCTGTACTTCCTGCGTTAATCTTTAAAGTCGTTGGCATCCAGTTCGTGACGGCCCAACAGTTTATAAAATTCCGTCCGGTTACGCCCAGCCATGCGTGCAGCCTGCGTCACGTTACCTTTTGCCATCTGTAATAATTTACGCAGATAGTTAAGTTCAAACTGATGGCGCGCTTCAACGAATGTCGGCAGTGCGGTATTTTCCCCTTCCAGCGCCTGCTCAACCAGCGCATCGCTGATCACCGGCGCACTGGTCAGCGCCACACATTGTTCAATAACATTCACCAGTTGACGCACGTTACCCGGCCAGCTTGCCGTCATCAAGCGCTTCATTGCATCGGTTGAAAAAGTACGCACAAAAGGCTTGTGACGATTCGCGGATTCGCGCAGCAGATGGTTTGCCAGCAACGGGATATCCTCAGCGCGCTCATGCAGCGCCGGCAGCTTCATATTCACCACGTTGAGCCGATAGTACAGATCCTCACGGAATTCGTTTTTTTCCATCGCCTTTGGCAAATCACGGTGCGTGGCGGAGATAATCCGCACATCAATGTCCAGATCGCGATTGCTCCCCAACGGACGGACTTTTCGTTCCTGCAAAACGCGTAGTAACTTTACCTGTAAAGACAGAGGCATATCGCCGATTTCATCTAAAAACAGCGTGCCGCCTTCCGCCGCCTGAAACAACCCTTCGCGACTGCTGACTGCACCAGTAAAAGCGCCTTTCGCATGACCAAATAACTCCGACTCCAGTAAGGGTTCCGGCAGTGCACCGCAGTTGATGGCAATAAAAGCTTTTTTCGCTCGCGGGCTGGCGGCGTGAATGGCCTGAGCCAGCACCTCTTTCCCGGTTCCACTCTGACCATTAATCAGCACGCTGACGTCCGACTGCGCGACCATTCGGGCTTGTTCCAGCAGGCGTAACATAATCGGGCTGCGCGTCACGATAGTTTCACGCCAACTCTCATCGCCTGCTGGCGCAGACAACGCCAGCGCTTCATCTATGGCTTTATAAAGCGCATCACGGTCAACGGGCTTCGTCAGGAAACTGAATACTCCCTGCTGCGTGGCGGCTACTGCATCAGGAATAGAACCGTGAGCGGTTAAAATGATTACCGGCATCCCCGGCTGATAACGCTGGATCTCAGAAAACAGCGCCATGCCATCCATTTCGTCCATGCGCAGATCGCTGATCACCAAATCGAACTTGTCGCGCGTTAACAGCCGCAGCGCCTCCTGGCCGCTCTCCGCCGTCATCACGCTAAATCCTTCGCTGGTTAAACGCATTCCCAACAGCTTCAGCAGGCTTGGGTCATCATCCACGAGCAACAAACTCGCCGTTTTTCGGGCTGTCATTGTCTTGTTGATTCCTTCTTCGTCGTCGGTTTGCCCGTATGCGATTCCATCGGAGGCATGTAGGTATCATCCGCATCAACGGACTCATTTCTGGATTTCGTTGCCGAACTACGCGAATCGTCTTTGGTGGTGCCAGCACTGCCACGGCGATCGGCATCGTTATCCGACATATCCCCTGACAGTTGCTTACGGGACGACAGTTGACGCTCAATATCCGTCAGATTTTCCAGCTTCTGCGTGGTTGTTTCTAACTGGTATTGCAGATGATTTTGCTGCACTCTCAAAGCGTCTAGCTGTTTGTCGCTGGATTCCTGTAAACGCTTATAGCGCAGACGTTCGTCCGACAGCGCTAGAAAGAGTGTTTGTCTGTCACGCCAGGTTTGCATCAACGGGCGCAGTGCCGCAGGGAACTCCAGACGATATAAATTGATCTGTTCCAACACCTGACGCCGTTCCACCTGAGTGATGCCAGCGTTATCCAACAGAATGCCCTGTTTAAACACGCTATCCCAGCTATCTCCCGCAACCAGCCCCGCTTCCTCACGAGCCTGGAATTGCGTCAAGCGCCCGGCGCAGTCCATCGCCCGCAGCCAATAAAGCGCATTGTTCATGGATTCACGATCGTCTATCTGCCACAGATTCTCACATTGCGCGATACGGAAATCGGCAACCTGCTCTTTCGGCGGTGTCGCTTCTGTTTCCAGCAGCGCTGACCCCTTGTTCACATGACTAGTGCACGCGGCTAAAAGGAGTGACGACGATACGATCGCCACCGTCAAAAGGCGGGAAAATATGCTATTCGTAAGCCATCCGTTCATAAATCCTATATTCATTATCTGTTCATTCTCGGACTTTATTCATTATCGGACAATAAGGGCAGCTCAATGCGGAAACATACATCAGCATAATCGACGGAAATGAGAGTAAGCTCACCGCGCATACGGCGGATACAGTCACGCGCAATGCTCAGCCCTAGTCCACTTCCTTTGACCGCACCACGGCGCTGATGGCTTCCCTGATAAAAAGGCTCAAAAATCATGCTCCGCTCTGCATCGGGAATGGGCGTACCATTATTGGCAACATCAATCTGAACGCGGTTGCCAACCTGACGGCTATAAATCCAAATGTTACCGGATTCCTTACCGTAGTGCACCGCATTGGAATAGAGATTATCAATCACTCGCATCAACAGCGTCGTCTCCGCCCAGCAGTGTTCAACGGCCAGCGTCACATCGGTATGAATCATTTTGGCTCGGGCAGGCAGACTGTGGGACGACACAACAATATCGACAATCTCTTCGATCTCAACCCGTTCCAGCTCGGTCGGCGTATCCGCCAGTTTGCGATTATAGTCCAGTAGTTGATCAATAAGCTGTAACAGATGGCGACTACTGCTATCAAGAATAGCCACCACTTCTTTCTGGTCGGCAGTCAGCGGCCCCACGACCTCATCCGCCAGCAGTTCGGTGCCTTCTCGCAGGCTCGCCAACGGTGTTTTGAGTTCATGGGAAATATGGCGTAAGAACTCATGCCGTTGTGACTCCAGCCAGGACAGACGCTCGCTCAGCCAGATAATGCGCTGCGCCAGCGTACGAATCTCACGCGGGCCTTTGAAGGTGCTGGTATTGCCCAACGAACGACCTTCCCCGAGACGGTTAATCATACGCTCTACGCCATTAACCGGGCCGATAATCATCCGCGTAAAGAGAACCACCAGCAGTACGCTGACCAGAAATAACAGCAGCGCCTGCCAGCCAAAGAACTGACCGCGTTCAGAAATGGCCTGCTGGAGTTGTTGCCCACGGGAGAACACGACATCACGCGTCACCTGCACCATCTGCCCGTTAGCGCGAGAAAACCCTTCCAACAGGCCGGATGCCGTTTGTTCCGGGCCGCTGTTATGGCAGCGTATGTCGCCGAGTTGAGTAAGAAGTTGACGCAGCGTCTGGTAGTAGCGGGGATCGGGCAACACCTGCGCATGGGAGTCCAGCATTTGCGAATACTGTTTACGCTGGTTCTGATAGAGCGTCGCCAGCGTCTGATCGTCCAATACGCAGTATTGCCGGTAGCTACGCTCCATGGCTAACGCTACGCTGGTCATCGCCTCACTGCGACGAGCATCCGCCAGCGTTGTCCGGTTAATATCCGCCGCCTGTTCGCTCAGCATGTTCAGGCTTTGATAAGCCTGGTAGGCCAGCACTAAGAGCGGCAGCAGTACCAACAAGAACGCCATAATTACTAATTGCCGCAGAGAACGCGGGAATAAACGCCATCGTTTCAAAGAAATCATCTCGTTACCTATCGAATCCGCTCTGATGCTAACTGAGTCTGATAAAAGTTCAACGTTTTCCCTTACGACATGCGCAACGCTTCGCAATACGGCATGAATGCCAATGTAACGCCGTAAAAAGCAGTCAGGAGGGATTCTCTGGAGAGGTGTAACAGGCACGAAAACGTCACGCGGCCAGAAGAATCGCTCCCTCTGGCCGCATAGCTGAATAGGCGGTGCCTCACTCAACGTGTCGTCCGATGCTTGATAACGTTCGTTTTCACGCCCTGTTATCGGTTTGGTGGACGATAGGCACCCTTTCTTTTGGCATCATTCCAGATGTTATGAGCGATATATTTGCCAGTGAGCAACGCCATCATAACCAGTTGAATGAGCAACACAAGCTATCATGCACTATCCATGCCAATCACCCAAAACAACAAATAACTAACTGATTATTAATAATTTTTATTTTATCCTTCACCGAGAAATCAATGACCCGGAATGCAACACATGGAAATACGCGCAAAACAGACGGTTTATGTCGCTAAAAACAGACAGCTTTATGGATCCATCAAACCCCTTATATAAATCAATTAGTTATATGTCACCCATTAGAGACAATAAAAAACCAATCCGTCGCAAAAAAACGACACGCCGAGAAAACAGCTATAAAAAAAGGAGCCGAAGCTCCTTTCTCTCAGTCACATTCACTTAGCCAAGCTGTCTGCGTGCATTGCGGAACAGACGCATCCACGGGCCATCCTCACCCCACTCTTCTGGGTGCCAGGAATTGCTAACGGTACGGAACACGCGCTCAGGGTGCGGCATCATGACGGTTGCCCGACCACTGGTGCTGGTGACCGCCGTAATACCATTTGGTGAGCCATTTGGGTTAGCCGGATAGTTCTCGGTTACCTGACCATAGTGATTAATGTAACGCAGCGCGACCAGCCCCTGCTCTTCCATCGCCGCTAAATGCGCATCATCGCGCACTTCAACCTGTCCTTCACCGTGTGAAACCGCAATTGGCATACGCGACCCTGCCATATCATTCATGAACAGCGACGGGCTTTTCTCCACTTCGACCAGACTAAAGCGTGCTTCAAAACGGTCGGATTTATTGCGTACAAAACGCGGCCAGAGATCGGCACCTGGAATCAGTTCACGCAGATTGGACATCATCTGGCAACCGTTACAGACCCCTAGCGCCAGCGTCTGAGGACGTAGGAAGAATTCAGCGAATTCATCACGCACGCGGGAGTTGAACAGAATAGATTTAGCCCAGCCTTCACCCGCTCCCAGCACATCACCGTAAGAGAAGCCGCCACAGGCTACCAGTGCCTGGAAGTCCTGCAAGTTACGGCGGTTCGCCAGCAGATCGCTCATATGAATATCGATCGCATCAAAGCCCGCGCGGTGGAACGCCGCCGCCATTTCGACGTGAGAGTTCACACCCTGCTCACGCAGAACGGCCACTTTAGGCCGGACATTCTTAGCGATATACGGCGCCGCAATGTCTTCCTGCGGATCGAAAGTCAGGGACACGTTTAAGCCGGGATCGTTGTCATCCTGTCTGGCGATGTGTTCCTGATCGGCACACTGCGGGTTATCACGCAGGCGCTGCATCTGCCAACTGGTTTCCGCCCACCAGCGGCGCAACGTCGAACGGCTTTCCTGATAGACCGCTTCCGCACCTTTATTGATAGTGAAACGCGTACCTTCTTCAGCGTGACCGAGGTAATGCACGCAATCGGCCAGACCATGCCCAGCCAGAACGGCCTCCACTTCAGCACGACGTGCGGCAGGAATCTGAATGACAGCGCCAAGCTCTTCGTTGAACAGCGTCGCCAGCGTATCGTCGCCTTGAGACGCGATATCGACGGTCATGCCGCAATGCCCTGCAAACGTCATCTCTGCCAGCGTAACCAGCAGGCCGCCGTCTGAACGGTCGTGGTAAGCCAGAAGCGCTTTATCCGCAACCAGTTGCTGTATGGCATTAAAGAAGCCCGCCAACTGTGCTGGGCTATGAACATCTGCCGTCTTACGACCCAGTTGACGATAAACCTGTGCCAATGCCGTCGCACCCAGTGCCTTATTGCCAGCCCCCAGATCGATCAGCAGCAGCGCATTATCCTGTCCGGTGCGCAGTTGTGGCGTTACCGTATGACGCACGTCTTCCACACGAGCAAATGCAGAGATGACCAATGACATTGGCGATGTGACCGCGCGTTCTTCATCGCCGTCCTGCCAGCGGGTTTTCATCGACATGGAATCTTTACCGACCGGGATCGTCAGACCCAGCGCCGGACACAGCTCCTCGCCCACCGCTTTCACCGCATCGTACAACCCGGCATCTTCGCCTGGGTGCCCGGCAGCCGCCATCCAGTTCGCTGACAGCTTCACGCGGGTCAGCGGGCCGATGTGCGTGGCAGCAATGTTTGTCAATGCTTCACCCACGGCTAAACGCGCGGAGGCCGCGAAATTACGCAGCGCGACTGGCGCACGTTCGCCAATAGACATCGCCTCGCCGTAATAGCTATCAAGGCTGGCGGTCGTCACCGCACAGTCAGCCACTGGCACCTGCCACGGCCCCACCATCTGATCGCGAGCTACCATGCCGGTCACAGAACGGTCACCAATGGTAATCAGGAAGGTTTTTTCTGCCACTACCGGCAAGTGCAGCACGCGCTCGACGGCTTCAGCCAGATAGATTTCGTCACGCTGTAGTCGCGTGCCTTCAACCTGCTTGCGTTCCACGTCACGCAGCATCTTCGGCGTTTTACCCAGCAGCACATCCAGCGGTAAGTCGATAGGCTGGTTGTTGAAGTGACGATCGTTCATCGTCAGATGCAGTTCTTCCGTCGCCTCGCCGATCACCGCATAAGGTGCACGCTCGCGACGGCAAATTTCATCAAACTGTGCCAGTTGTTCTGGCGCAACCGCCAGAACGTAGCGTTCCTGCGATTCGTTACACCAGACTTCCAGCGGGCTCATGCCCGGCTCGTCGTTCAGAATATCGCGCAGTTCAAAGCGACCACCGCGACCACCGTCACTCACCAGTTCCGGCATCGCGTTGGACAAACCGCCAGCGCCAACATCGTGGATAAACAGGATGGGGTTCGCTTCACCCAACTGCCAGCAACGGTCAATCACTTCCTGACAGCGACGCTCCATTTCCGGGTTATCGCGCTGTACCGATGCAAAATCCAGATCCGCATCAGACTGACCTGATGCCATAGAAGACGCCGCGCCGCCGCCCAGACCGATATTCATGGACGGCCCGCCCAGCACAATCAGCTTGGCTCCGACGCTAATTTCGCCTTTCTGAACGTGATCGGCGCGGATATTGCCAATCCCGCCCGCCAGCATAATCGGTTTATGGTAGCCGCGCAGTTCCGTGCCGTTGTGGCTATCGACACGCTCTTCATAAGTACGGAAATAACCGGTCAGCGCCGGACGACCAAATTCGTTGTTGAAGGCCGCGCCGCCTAATGGACCTTCGGTCATGATATCCAGTGCGCTGACAATGCGTTCTGGCTTGCCAAACTCTTCTTCTTCCCACGGCTGGATAAAGCCAGGAATACGCAGGTTCGATACGGAAAAGCCGACCAGACCCGCTTTCGGCTTGGATCCTCGGCCTGTTGCGCCTTCATCGCGGATTTCACCGCCAGAGCCGGTGGCCGCCCCCGGCCACGGGGAAATTGCGGTCGGGTGGTTGTGCGTTTCCACCTTCATCAGGATATGAGCATCTTCCTGATGGTAAGCATATTGCCCGTTGGTATCCGTATAGAAACGCCCGACAGCGGAACCTTCCATAACGGCGGCATTATCTTTATAGGCAGAGAGAACGTGATCGGGCGTGTGTTCAAAGGTGTTTTTGATCATTTTGAACAGCGATTTCGGCTGAGCGGTGCCGTCGATCACCCAATCTGCGTTGAAAATCTTGTGGCGGCAGTGTTCAGAGTTCGCCTGTGCGAACATATACAGTTCAATATCGTTAGGGTTACGTCCCAGTTTGGTGAAGGCGTCCAGCAGATAATCAATTTCATCTTCCGCTAATGCCAGCCCCAGACGAATGTTTGCGTCTTCCAGCGCCTGACGCCCTTGCAACAGAACTTCAATGCGTTTGAAAGGTGCCGGTTGATGATGAGAAAACAGCGCTTCCGCCTGTTTCAGGTCGCTAAATACGCTTTCCATCATCCGGTCATGCAGCAGTGCCCCCAGTTGTTGCCACTGTTCATCGCTCAGCGTTGGCGCATGAATATAGAAAGCCAGACCGCGTTCCAGACGCAGCACTTTGTTTAATCCACAGTTATGAGCGATATCCGTTGCTTTAGAAGACCACGGAGAAATGGTGCCGGGACGCGGCGTGACCAGTAACAGATGGCCTTGCGGCTCGTGCTCCGCGAGAGAAGGACCATACTTCAGCAAACGTGTCAGTTTGGCCTGTTCATCGTTGTTCAGCGGGGCGCTGACATCGGCGAAATGTACGTATTCAGCATAGATATCGCTGACTGGCAAAACGTGCTCTTTGCAACGGACCAGCAATTTATTAATACGAAAAGCCGATAAAGCAGGTGAACCACGCAGTATTTCCATAATCTAAAGTTCTCTCGTCTTCGATGCACTGGCTGTGATACAGCCATGGGGCACAACAGGGGGGAAACGCGCACATTATAGAGAATCCTTCCCTCGGACGAAACCGTTTGCGTGGCGATAATTTCACTTCGCCTCTGGCAAATGATGAATCGGTGAGCAAATCAATAAAAGTTGCACACTGGCGGTTTGTTAAGCAAAATGCCCCCACTCTGGGAAATGACGTATAAAAAAACTGCCGTTACAGACAGACTGACCACACGGTCGCCGAGAGATAACCATTTGAAACCTTTAAAATTAAATTATTTTTTCATCGGGATTATCACGTTACTGCTGGCGTTAGCGCTGTGGCCTAGCATTCCCTGGCGCAGTAGTCAGGATGTTCAGCTCCGGCAGATCCTTTCACGCGGCGAGTTACGTATTAGCACCGTTAATTCACCGCTGACTTATGCAATGAGCAATGGATCCCCGACAGGTCTGGATTACGAACTGGCAAAACGTTTCGCCGATTACCTCGGCGTCAAGCTGGTGGTGTCGTCACGTAAGAATCTTGATGAACTGTTTGACGATCTGGACGGTAACGATGCCGATCTGTTGGCTGCCGGGCTGATTTATAATCACGAGCGTTTGGAACGTTTCCGTGCCGGCCCAACCTACTATTCCATTTCACAACAGTTGGTTTACCGCCTCGGATCGCCCCGTCCGAAAACACTGGATAAGCTGCAAGGCCGTCTCGTCGTCACATCCGGCTCTGCTCACGCGACTACGCTGCGCGATCTCAAAGCGGAAAAATACCCGCAGCTAAACTGGGAATCCGCCTCCGATCAGAGCACGCAGGAATTACTGAAGCAGGTTGCCGATGGCAAGCTGGACTACACGCTGGGTGATTCCGTCACCATCGGGTTGATGCAGCGCATCCATCCCCAGCTCGCCGTCGCCTTTGATCTCAGCGACGAAGAACCGGTCACCTGGTATATGCGCCGTTCGCACGATGACAGCCTGTCTGCCGCCCTGCTGGACTTCTTCAGCCAGATTGTTGAAGACGGCACGCTGGCACGTCTGGAAGAGAAATATCTCGGTCACGTTGGCGAATTTGACTACGTCGATACCACCACGTTCCTGAGCGCGATTGATGAAACGCTGCCAGATCTACGCCCGCTGTTCGAAAAATACGCCACCGATATCGACTGGAAGCTGCTGGCCGCCATCTCCTATCAGGAGTCACACTGGAACCCACAGGCGACCTCCCCGACCGGCGTTCGTGGGCTGATGATGCTCACGCGCAACACCGCTGAAAGTCTGAACGTTACCGATCGCGTCGACCCTGAGCAAAGTATTCGCGGCGGCGCGCAGTATATGTCGCACATGATGCAGAAAATGCCGGATACCATCCCAGAGGATGAAAAAATCTGGTTTGCGTTAGCGTCCTACAACATGGGATACGCCCATCTGCTTGATGCGCGTAAATTGACGGAAAAACAGAAAGGGAATCCCGACAGTTGGGTCGATGTGAAAATGCGCCTGCCGATGCTGAGCCAAAAGCGTTATTACACTCAAACCACCTACGGCTACGCACGGGGACATGAAGCCTACAACTACGTGGAAAACATTCGGCGCTATATGGTGAGTCTGGAAGGTTACCTGATAGAAAAAGACGCCAAAGCGCAGCAGCACACCCAAATCGCACAGGGCTATCCGGCGGTTCCTCTCAACAAGGTGCCGGAATAAGCCTGCATAAAGGAAGAAAAACACCGCGACGCCAGCACGAGTACTGATTACTTCAGCCTCATTTTAGGAGAAACACGGGGCGTGGTTCCCGCCGGGACACCTCACCTCGTGTTTCTCAGTTCTTAAACGATCGGCGTTAGGCTACGGCTGCGAGGCGTTTTTCTCGGCTGCACGTCGGGCTTTATGCTGTTCACGGCGCAGACGGAAAAACGTGCTGAGCGTTGCGGAGCATTCATCCGCCAGAATGCCGGATTCAATCACAATCTGATGATTCATACCGGGGTGGCGCAGAATATCCAGCAGCGACCCCGCCGCCCCCGTTTTCTCATCTGATGCGCCGTAAACCAGGCGGCCAATGCGGCTGTGGATCATCGCGCCTGCACACATGATGCACGGCTCTAGCGTGACATACAGCGTGGTCTCCAGCAGGCGGTAGTTCTGCAACACCTGGCCTCCCTGCCGCAGCGCCATAATCTCCGCGTGCGCGGTAGGATCGTGATGCCCTATCGGCCGGTTCCACCCTTCTCCGATCGCTTCATTATCCCGCACCAGCACGGCACCAACCGGCACTTCACCTTCATCCTGAGCACGCTGAGCCAGCGTTAATGCATGGCGCATCCAGTATTCATCGTTACGCAGGCTACTCACGTTTCCTCACTCAATTCGTCATATTTTGGCGGCGCATTATACCTAGATGAAAGGATGAAAAAATCATTCCAACTGTTGCAAGCGGCCTTCGGGCGTTACGCGCCAGCGATGTTCGCAAAAATAGAGCAACGGATTGTCCTGCTTACTGTCGCTGTAACCGCTGTAAAGTTTGAGCGGCGCGCCCAAACGCTGCTCCATCTGCACGACTTTTTCATGTCCAAGGCAACGCAACGTCAATACCCAGCCGCCGTAGCGACGGGTAATCTGGCTCCCCATTAGGCGAACGCCGGGCAGAAAAGGCGCATCGTGATAGACCTGCTCCACCAATCGCTGTGGCGATCCGGTCACTAGCCAGACCTGCGCCTCGCTGTCTTCAAGATAGCTTTTCAGCCGCTGCTGCACCTGCGGAAAAGGGATAACAGCATGACGAAACGCGCTGACAAACTGCTTTTCCAGTTGAACCAGCTTGTCTTCATCACGCCCAAATGTAATCGCCCACAGCAACCCGCTCATCGGCCACCGTGCCGCGCGACCGCGAATCAATAATCCCAGACCGATAACGGGCAATAGCGGAATAACCAGGATAAGATTTAGCGGCAACCGACGAATCAAGAAACGCAAAAAGCTGCCAAACATATCTTGCTGATGCAATGTGCCATCCAGATCGAAAAAAACAATGCGTTGTTCTCGCTTATCACTCAAAACGTTTCTCCCGACTTACGTCACAATAGTCTTATCCGTTAATCAGCGCCTCACGCAGATAGCCGTTGTGCTGTTTCAGACGTTCACGCGCCGCTTCCACGTCAATATTCGCCAGCAGCATGAGAATCGCCGGCTTCACGTCATTATCCGCCTGCTCCAACGCCTGCCGCGCCCTGTCCCTTTCAACGCCTGTGGCTTCCACCACAATCCGACACGCCCGATCCAACAGCTTCACATTAGTGGCTTTCACATCGACCATCAAATTCTGGTACACCTTCCCCAGCTTAACCATTACACCAGTAGAAATCATATTCAGGACTAATTTTTGCGCCGTTCCCGATTTCATCCGTGTCGAGCCGGTTAAGGCCTCGGGGCCAACCACCGGAGAAATCGCCACCTGAGCTTCCTGCGCGATAGGCGAATGGGGGTTACAGGAAATCGCCGCTGTCCGGCAGCCTATACCGCGCGCGTAGCGCAACGCGCCAATGACATACGGCGTCCGGCCTGATGCCGCCAGGCCAATTACCATATCGGCAGCAGTGACATCCAACGCTTTCAAATCTGCCGCCCCAAGTGCGGGATCGTCTTCTGCGCCTTCTACCGCTTTTAGCAATGCGCCCGGTCCACCTGCAATCAGGCCGATAACCACCCCATGCGGCACACCAAACGTCGGTGGACATTCTGAAGCATCCAGCACGCCTAAACGGCCGCTAGTGCCCGCCCCCAGATAGATCAGCCGTCCACCCGCCTGTAGCGAAGCCGTCGCCAGATCGACAGCTTCAGCAATGGCGGGTAAAACCTGCGCAATTGCCTCCGGCACTTTCCGATCTTCCTGATTAAATACCTGCATCATCTCCAGCGTAGAAAGCTGATCCAACGTCATCGTTGCCGGATTTCGCGTTTCGGAAACCAGTCTCCCTAAATCCAGATTTTCTTTATCCATCATGCCTGAACACATTCCGCTACCTCATGCTATATCAGCGTGCTATACGCCGATGACAAACCATCGTTTTCACCACTATACTGCTTTTGGGGTGTGTAAAAGTACGCTATTGTGCATAACATTATCGGCTTCACGTTCCACCTTCATCTCGCAAAGCAAACAGAGAAACCTCAGTGCGGCTCCCCAAATTCGGGCTATCCGGTAACAAGCTTTTCTTTATTAGCTGTCTGCTGTTTCTGCTGGCGGGTTCTCTGCGTGCTGACTGGGATTTTATTACTATTCATCAACGTACCGAGCAGCTTTATGGCCCGGCAACGCCCGATGCCCGCCGCCGGATAGACGAATGGCAAACGCTGTTGGCCGCTTCCCGTAACAAAGAGGAAAAGGCGTTGCTGAGCAGCGTGAATCAATTTTTCAATGACCGCATGCTGTTTCGCGATGATAGCGTCATCTGGAATCAGGAAGATTACTGGGCCACCCCGATTGAAGCACTGCGTAAAGGTGCCGGGGACTGCGAGGATTACGCGCTGGCCAAGTATTTTACGCTGCGCCATTTAGGCGTCCCAGCCGACAAATTGCGCATCACCTATGTTAAAGCTCTGCGTCTGAATAAAGCACATATGGTGCTGACCTATTATCCCACGCCGACCTCGATTCCACTGGTGCTGGATAATCTGACCGATAAGATCCAACCTGCGACAGAGCGCAATGATTTGGTTCCGGTGTATGCCTTTAACGGCGGCGGCCTGTGGTTGCCGGGAGCCAGCGGCAGTAATAAACGCGTCGGTGACAGTAAACGGCTTTCACGCTGGCAGGATGTATTAACCAAAATGCGTGCCGAAGGGTTTTCAATTGAGGAGTAAAGGTAGGCTATGTCTCTATACAAACAATTACTGATAGCCATCTGCCTGTTTGTGCTAATCATTTTCAGCGGGAGTTTTTTCGTCAGCCTGGAAAATTCGCGTGGGCAATACAATAACCAGCTTCACTCTCACGCGCAGGATGCCGCGACCGCCCTCGGGCTTTCACTGACGCCGAATATTGATGACCCGGCGATGGTGGAACTGATGGTTAGCTCGATTTTTGACAGCGGCTATTTTTCCAGTATTCGCGTACGAGACTTAAAAACCGGCAACGTCACGCTGGAACGCACCGCATCACCGGATGTCCCTGATGTCCCGCTCTGGTTTGTCCGGCTAGTCAACCTTCAGCCCGGTGCAGGAGAGGCCATCGTGATGCGCGGTTGGGAGCAGGCGGCAAAAGTTGAAGTGGTCAGCCACCCGATGTTCGCGGTAACCCGACTGTGGCGCAGCAGTACGGCCTCTTTCCTGTGGCTGCTAGGCTGCGGCACGCTGGGCGTGTTTATCGGCGCGCTGTTCCTGCGCCGTCAGCTACGCCCGCTTGACTACATTGTCGATCAGTCGCTGGCGATTACCCGTCGTGAATTCCTTAGCCAGCCGGATTTACCCAATACCCCTGAATTCCGTCGCGTCGCACAGGCGATGAACCTGATGGTCAGCAAGCTCAAAACGCTGTTTGAAGAGGAAGCAGAACGCAGCGAACGCTTGCGTCAGGAAGCCTATCAGGATCCACAAACCGGATTGAATAATCGCCGTGCGTTTGACATGCAGTTCAGCGACAAGCTGGCTGATGAGGAAACCGCCCCCGGCTTTCTTATTATGATTCGCGTGCAGGATCTGGCGGGCATGAACCAGCGTCTGGGCGGCCAACGTACCGACGCGCTGTTAGCCTCCGTCGGGCATATCCTGCGTAACGCACAGAAACAGCATACGAATGCAGAGAGCCTGCTGGCGCGCATCCGTGGGGGAGAATTCGCGCTGTTTTGCCCCGGTCTGGTCGATAAAGAAGCCCATGCGCTGATTGACGAACTGACCCGCAGCATCGAAACCTTACATCTGACGGGCGAAACCGATGTCTCCCCTGTCGCGCAATTCGGCATGGTGCCCTTCCGCCCCGGAGATACCGCACAATCCCTGTTTGTTCAAGGGGATCAGGCGCTCACACGAGCCGAAAGCAATACCGACACCACCGCGCCTTACGAGATTCCGCCCGTCAGTGCCGAACAGATCGAAACCGATCGCCATCGATGGTTTAACCTCCTTGATCCTATTTTGGAACAGGAACGGTTACAGCTTTTTCTGCAACCTGTCGTGGCCTGTGACGATCCCAACCAGGTTTTGCATCATAAGGTACTGGCTCGTATTCAGGATGAACAAGGGAACAGCATCGCCGCAGGTCGTTTCCTGCCGTGGATCCAACGCTTTGGCTGGGATACCCGGCTGGATCAGACGATGCTGCGCGAAGTGCTGGACTATCTGCGCCAGCACGATGGTAATCTGGCATTAAGTCTGTCCGGCAGCACCGTTCTGGACCTCCGCCTGCTCGCCGACCTGCTTGCCCCGCTGAAGCATCAACCCGACGTCGCCAGACGGCTGATTCTGGAACTGGATGAGAACCAATTGCCAGACATCGCCCAACTGGAAGCCTTGATCAGGCTGCTGAATGAGCATGGCTGCGCGCTGGGGTTACAGCATTTTGGTGGACGCTTTAATATGATCGGCAACTTGTCCCAGTGGGGACTGGCTTACCTGAAAGTCGATGGCAGCTACATTCGCAATATCGATCAGGAAGACGATAAGCACATGTTTATCGAAGCGCTGTATCGTGCGACCAACAGTATTGCGCTGCCGCTCATCGCCGAGCGCGTTGAAACCGCAGGTGAATTGCACGTACTTCAGGAAATGGGATTACAGGGTGCGATGGGACGGCTACTGGGTGAACCCATGCCAGCCGTCAGAAGCTGACGCGATGCCATGTTAATACGTACGTAAAACTATCCCGGTGTTCTCTACGGCAATGAAGCCGGGATAGGCAGTAATGTCTTGTCTCATCAAAACATGTCTCTTATCAAAACATTGTTTCTTCATCATCACCAATCAGCTTGTTCAATCCGCCATTCAGCGCTTCACGCGCCTGCGCACGATTGATCAACTTCAGTTGCGCCGCCTGAGGGAAGTCGGTAATGCTCACCACGCCTTTCTGGATCAAAACCTGAATGAGATCCTCCAGCACGCGCACCATTTCCAGATCGCTTTGCCGCAGTTGCTGTAAGCTGGACATCGCTGCCTGATGGCTGCGGAACCAGGCCTGCGCTTCACGCGAATCGTCAGGGAGTTCGCCATTCATGTCAGGAAAAGGACGCTGCTCTACCTTTATCAGATGACCATCACCGTCGCGCTGGATATAAAACATTTTCGGAGTCCCTTTAATTGCGTGATAAAGAAAGCAGCCAGATAGGCTAATGTAGACCGTTTAAGCATCGAGATACCGGGGGCGAGCACAGGAACTGGGCGAGTAAATCTACGCTTAAGTGAACAGCATTAACCAGATTGGCTTCTTATCCCCTTGTTGTCAGCTAGACGGTTCAGGCTTACTGACCAGACTCTCCAGCGACGGTAATGCGCCGTTATAATGTTCCAACGTAATCGACACCGCAACCGTCCCGCCTTTATCCGCCGTAAAGTTCCCTGCGGTACTCACTTCAATCATCGGCGAACCGTGATTATCGGTGATGCGAATGTAGCGGCTGATATCGGTGCCGTCCTCCAGTTCGCCGACCAGATCGCTTAAATCAATCCGATCCCCCTCTTTGGCGTTAAAGTCTTTGATCACATCATTGCCAATGTCGCCCGCCTGCCACTTAAAGGTATCTGCGCCAGCGCCACCCATCAGCGTATCGCCCCCTGCACCACCAATCAGGATGTCATCCCCCGCGCCGCCATACAGCAGATCGTTACCCTCTTCGCCAATCAGCGTGTCATTTCCACCCTGACCAAAAAGAATATCATTTCCTGTTCCACCGTTGAGGATGTCATTGCCATCTTTCGCCGACGAGAGATCAAACTCAGCGCTATGTGCCGAAATGTAGCTATTCATCTCTTTCGCGGTCGGTACACCCGTTTGCATATCTAATTGCTTGCCAATGTAGTTCTGCAAGGCAGTAATACCATTACCATCGATATTCGGGAACGACACCACATCACCGAACAGAATGTCATTTCCCAACCCACCATTCAGTTGGTCATTACCCGCAGGTATCGACTCGCTGCTCCCTAAAATGGCTTTATTGAGGTTAGCAGGATCGATATGATCCTGAACCACACCGTCCGTGTCGTAGCGTTTCAGCGTATCGGCATTTAAATCAGCGCCAATACCGATAGCTTCAATAGTGGATTGCATTTTCAGCAAGTTAAAGGCCTGAGTCGCATTCGTATTACTGGCAGCCCGGTTATCCCCCCAGTAGCCGCTGTTATTACCTACGCCACCCAGTGAAGAGATTTCATAGGTTCCATCCCCCTGCGCATGTACTTGCCCGATGACTGTCCCGACGACTTTATTTTTGCTGTCGCTCCAGGCGTATTGATAAACGTTACCGTTACTATCAATGACCTCACGTACGGCACCGCGAACATCCATAGAGTAAGACTGCCCAAGGGTGTAGGTAATATTGTCGATGTTCAGCGACTGCCACCAGTCACTCACGCGTACTTCATTGGATTCATTGGTCTGGTAGTAGGTCGGCTCACCATCGGTAATAAAATACGTCAGGTTATTGCCCACATTATTTTTCACCGTGTCGCTCTGAAACCAGTTTGCTGTCGTCTTGAATACATCTTCGTAGTTGGTGCCGCCTCCTGAAGCCGACCCACCAACCATTGAATTCAATACGGCGGTCAGCTTATCCAGCGCATTGGTATCGTTCAGATTTACGGATACGGTTTTCCCTACCTGCGTATCAAAGTCAGCGAGGAAAACGTTCACCGTCCCGGCATTCACACCGCTAGCGCTATTGATCAGGCTTTTGAACAGATTACTCAACGACGTACGCGTATTTTCGATATCCGTTGACGACATACTGCCGGATGAGTCAACCATAAATGCAATGTTGTAATTCTGCCCTTCAATGATCTGCAAACCCGATACATCCGCCACCATCACATCGTGACTATGTGTACCGGACATATTGTCATCGCCTATCGCACCAACGCTCATTCCATACTGCTCAACGCCGCCAGCAGAGTAGCCAGTCGCGGTATCGTGGTTGGCGATTTCTGTCGATGTCGCCTGCGCCACCACGTTGAACTTACCGGCATCAACTGGCACCTCAAGGGTGATCGTCCCTGCCAGCGTCTGTGCGTTGCTGGCATTTTTGATGAGATAATACCCATCTGCGCCAACGGTATACGTCACATTGTTAATGTGGTCAGTCAACACCGTCCCCTGCGGTATTCCTGTTAGCGTGATCCCTGACAGGGTTTCACTGCCGTCGCGATCGGTCAACGCCGCCGAAACATCCAGCGTATGCGTCTGCGTGCCTGCCTGACCGGGCACCGTTTCCACCGTCGTGCTGTTAGTGCCCGGAGTGTACGTCGTACCGTCGCTGTAGATCACGCCTTCAATATTGTTGCTGACCTGTGTAGTGAACGAGCCTGACTTACCGCTGCTATCGGTATAGTTGACCTTCAATCCATCCAGCGTGTTGACCGACGTATCCTGATTGTTATTCGTACTGTAGGTTGCACTGTAGGTGTAACCTGCTTCCTTCATGACAAACACATAGTCAGAATGGGCACTGCTGCCGTTATTCGTCCTGTTACCGTTAAACGAATCCAGATCGCGGTGATCTTTTCGATCGGCAGGCCAATCACTCTGTCGATAGAAATACCCGCTGTTGGAATGCACAACGAAGATATCACTGTAGCTACCCTCCCCGCTGGTATTGCCCTGACTGTAGTAGGCCACTTTGCCCGTGCCGACCACCGTGGGTATCGGATCCCCTTCAGTCAACCAGACGCGAACACCACTGCCCACAGCAACGATTTTCCCATTTTGAACGTCAAAGCCACCGTTAGCACTACCGCCATTGACCTGAATAATTTCCGCAGAGGTTGGCGTCGTCGCCCCGCTGGTGATGCTTAGGGTCACTACTGGCGCATCGGCCACTGGCGTAATACCCACATGCAGCGCGGCCTGATTGCCCGTATTACCCGCGATATCGATAGGCTGATAACCCACATCCCCCAGCGATGCACCCGAGATATGACCCACGGGCATGAAACGCAGATCGGTGTTATCAGTCGTAAAGGCTTGCCCAACCGCGACCGCTTTCCAACTTCCATTATCATTAAAATAGAGCGTGCCAGCGCTGGCTGGCGGCAATGAGGAAATGACGATGCTGGTGGTATCACTCGATACCACCAGATCGCTCCAGTCAATCGATAGCGGCGTATCTTCCGTACCCGACACCGTATTGTCCTGTGCCACAGGCGGGGTAATATCCATGATGGCTTGACTGCTATCATGCGCCTGATTACCTGCCGCATCGGTCGCCGTGGCCCCTGCGGTAATTTTGCCTTCCGCTAACGTGCTCAGATCGACAGTCGTCTGCCATTTGCCATTCATCACAGGCACGTCGTGCAACGTCACCGACTTACCACTCACATCGGTAAAGACCAGCTCGACCGTCTTCTCGCTACTGGTGCCGCTGACAAGCGTATTTTTTGACTCACTCTGGTTAATATACCCATCGTTATCGGCAAAATTCGTAATACCAATGTCGGGGGCAGTCATATCCACACCATAGGTATGATGGGTATTCGCCGTTATAACATTACCCGCCGTATCACGCAGGGTGACCGAAGCACTCACATCCGCATTCGCCGCCAGTACCGAACCCGGCACATTTACGTTCCAGGTTTTATCGGCATTCACCGTGGTCTGGTAGGTCTCGGTGCCGACGGTAACCGTCACCGCATCTCCGGCGTTGACGTCATTACCGACTTTACCGGTCACCGCGATGGTCTGGCCGGACTCGGCGGCATTAATCACGTTATCCGACGTGACATTATCAATAGCAATCAACGCCGTTGGCGCAATGGTATCCACACCATAAGTGTGATTAGCGTTCGCGGTAGTCACATTACCAGCGGTATCGCGGGTGGTGACCGAAGCACTCACATCACTATTGGTCGCCAGTACCGACCCCGGCACATTCACACTCCAGGTTTTATCGGCATTCACCGTGGTCTGATAGGTCTCGGTGCCGACGGTAACCGTCACCGCATCTCCGGCGTTGACGTCATTACCGACTTTACCGGTCACCGCGATGGTCTGGCCGGACTCGACAACGTTAATCACGTTATCCGACGTGACATTATCGATGGAGATCGAGGCCATTGGCGCAACGGTATCGACACCGTAAGTATGGCTGGCGTTGGCGGTGGTGATATTACCGGCTGGATCACGCGTCGTGACCGTGGCACTCACATCGCTATTGGCAGCCAGTACCGACCCCGGCACATTTACGTTCCAGGTTTTATCGACATTCACCGTGGTCTGGTAGGTCTCGGTGCCGACGGTAACCGTCACCGCATCTCCGGCGTTGACGTCGTTACCAACCTTACCGGTCACCGCGATGGTCTGGCCGGATTCGGCAGCGTTAATCACGTTATCCGACGTGACATCATCAATAGAGATGGATGCAGCTGGCGCAATCGTATCGACACCGTAAGCGTGACTGGCATTGGCGGTGGTGACGTTGCCTGCCGCATCACGCGTGGTGACAGAAGCACTCACATCCGCATTCGCGGCGAGTACCGAACCCGGCACATTCACACTCCAGGTTTTATCGGTATTCACCGTGGTCTGATAGGTTTCGGAGCCGACGGTAACCGTCACCGCATCTCCGGCTTTCACCTCATTACCAACTTGACCCGTTACCGCGATGGTCTGCCCGGACTCGGCAACGTTAATCACGTTATCCAACGTGACATTATCGATAGAAATCAACGCCGTTGGTGCCACCGTATCGACACCGTAAGCGTGGCTGGCATTGGCGGTAGTGACGTTGCCTGCCGCATCACGCGTCGTAACCGTGGCGCTCACATCCGCATTCGCCGCCAGCACCGAACCCGGCACATTCACACTCCAGGTTTTATCGGCATTCACCGTGGTCTGGTAGGTCTCACTGCCGACGTTAACCGTCACCGCATCTCCGGCGTTGACGTCATTACCGACTGTACCCGTTACCGCGATGGTCTGCCCAGATTCGGCAACGTTAATCACGTTATCAGCAGTGATATTATCAATAGAAATCAATGCCGTTGGCACAATCGTATCGACACCGTAAGCGTGACTGGCGTTGGCGGTGGTGACGTTGCCTGCCGCATCACGCGTGGTGACCGTGGCACTGACATCGCTATTCACCTCCAGTACCGAACCCGGCACATTCACATTCCAGGTTTTATCAGCATTCACCGTCGTCTGGTAGGCCTCGGTGCCGACGTTAACCGTTACCGCATCCCCGGCTTTCACCTCATTACCAACTTGACCCGTCACCGCGATGGTCTGGCCGGATTCGGCAGCGTTAATCACGTTATCCGACGTGACATCATCAATAGAGATGGATGCGGCTGGCGCAATCGTATCGACACCGTAAGCGTGGCTGGCATTGGCGGTGGTGACGTTGCCTGCCGCATCACGCGTGGTGACCGAAGCACTCACATCGCTATTCGCCGCCAGCACCAAACCCGGCACATTCACATTCCAGGTTTTATCAGCATTCACCGTCGTCTGGTAGGTCTCAGAGCCGACCTTGACCGTCACCGCATCTCCGGCGTTGACGTCATTACCGACTTTACCGGTCACCGCGATGGTCTGCCCGGACTCGGCAGCATTAATCACGTTATCTGACGTAACGTTATCAATAGAGATAACAGCGGCTGGCGCAACCGTATCCACACCGTAAGCGTGACTGGCATTGGCGGTGGTGATATTACCAGCGGTATCGCGGGTGGTAACAGAAGCACTCACATCCGCATTCGCCGCCAGCACCGAACCCGGCACATTTACGTTCCAGGTTTTATCGGCATTCACCGTGGTCTGGTAGGTCTCGCTGCCGACGGTAACCGTCACCGCATCCCCGACTTTCACCTCATTACCGACTTGACCCGTTACCGCGATGGTCTGGCCTGATTCGGCAACGTTAATCACGTTATCCGACGTGACATCATCAATAGAGATGGATGCGGCTGGCGCAATGGTATCGACACCGTAAGTGTGACTGGCGTTAGCGGTGGTGACGTTACCGGCTGGATCGCGGGTGGTCACGCTGGCACTCACATCGCTATTCGCGGCGAGTACCGAACCCGGCACATTCACGCTCCAGGATTTATCGGCATTCACCGTTGTCTGATAGGTCTCGGAGCCGACAGTAACCGTTACTGCATCCCCGACGTTGACGTCATTACCGACTTTACCCGTCACCGCGATGGTCTGCCCGGACTCAGCCGCATTAATCACGTTATCCGACGTGACATTATCGATGGAGATCGAGGCCATTGGCGCAACGGTATCGACACCGTAAGTGTGATTAGCGTTCGCGGTAGTCACATTACCGGCGGGATCTCGGGTGGTCACGGTGGCACTCACATCCGCATTCGCGGCGAGTACCGAACCCGGCACATTTACGTTCCAGGTTTTATCGGCATTCACCGTCGTCTGGTAGGTCTCGGTGCCGACGTTAACCGTCACCGCATCTCCGGCGTTGACGTCATTACCAACTTGACCCGTTACCGCGATGATCTGGCCGGACTCGGCAACGTTAATCACATTATCCGACGTAACGTTATCAATAGAAATCAACGCTGTTGGCGCAACAGTATCCACACCATAAGTGTGATTAGCGTTCGCGGTAGTCACATTACCGGCGGTATCACGCGTGGTGACCGATGCACTCACATCGCTATTCGCCGCCAGTACCGAACCCGGCACATTCACGCTCCAGGTTTTATCGGTATTTACCGTGGTCTGGTAGGTCTCGGTGCCGACGCTAACCGTCACCGCATCTCCGGCATTAACGTCATTACCGACTTTACCGGTCACCGCGATGGTCTGGCCGGACTCGGCCGCATTAATTACGTTATCGCTGGTAACGTTATCAATTGAAATTGAAGCAACAGGAGGCAGGGTGTCCACCGTGACCGCATCACTTCCCCCCAAGCCTGGAATACCCGAGTCATCGGTGTAGCTGCCATCCGGAACACTAACGCGAACTTCTCCCTCAAAATCGGTGGCAGGTGTCAGTGTCGCCGTCCAGCGCATAGGATCGTTAGGATCCTGCACCAAATTTGTTACCGTGCCATTGGTTACGGTGATATCACTAAGATCAAAACCTACAGGGGGTTTTGTGAAAACGAAACTGATTGTGCCATCACCATTTATGACAAGGGTGACAGAAGACGGTGTGATATCGGTGGTTTCTGTTGTTGTAACAACCAACGAGGAGATACCTGCGCTTTCCTGAATGGGGGACGTTATGTCAGTAAGCGACAGGCTAGTTGTCTCGTAACCACTCAAGGGAACATTCACGACATCAGCCGTTAAATCCAATACGACCGTTGAATGCCTACCGCCGCCGTCTCCCGCTTCTCCTACATCGTCATTACCTGCGGCAGTGGCCTCTAACACTTGTGTTGGGTCAGCTCCCTGGGCGATAGCATCTTGTATAGCCGCGACATCATTAGCGACATCCCCGTTTTTCTGAGGAAACGCGCTGATCACATCGCTCCAGCGGCTATCTCGCCCCAGATCCAGGGTTTTACCATCAGGTAATGTGATTGAAACTGCACCGTCAGCGCCAGTGACCACTTCTTCACCGCTATAAATCCGATCGCCAGCAACCAGCAATCTCAGGCTTCCATCAAGCGCGACGATAAAAACATGTCCAATAACGAATTTAATGACGCCAATCACACCGTTCAAAATTATTTCTCCTTGATATCTTTAATTATTTTTATAATTAGCGATATGTATGGTTATAAATTTCCACTATCGTCCTGATAAGATTGATTTGCTGTGTGTCGCCCTGACATTCTGTTAAAAAAAACGTTACGATAGTGCTGTGGGTATGCGTCAAACGCTTGACTCAGTGAACGATATAATAAAAAATTCAGAATATTCTTTCCATAATTTTACTCACTTTAAAGCAACACTTATTTTTCTCACATTACGCTTGCTAAAAAACAACCCAACAGACTGATATTAAACAATTTAAATAAAACCAGCCCGTTGTGTGCTTCTATAACACTCGAACGTTTTAATGGGAATAATCACAAAAATAAAGTTTTTGTGAAGGACAACGACTGATGATGCGTAGATACCGTTTTGCTTTATTGCCTTTTATTACTACTGCGCTCCCCACTGCGGTGCCCGCTGAGACAATTCAGGAAGCAATAAAAAGCACGCTCTACACACACCCCGAAGTCAGTGCATCTATTAATAGCCGTCTTTCTTCTGAACACGATTTGCGTGCGGCAAAAAGCGGCTATCTCCCTTCCATTACGTTGAGTGCGGGTGTTGGTCGTGAAGAAACGGATAGCCCTTCAACGCGCGCCAGCATCAATAAACGCGTTGAACTCAGTCGCCAGGAATCGAGCATTAATCTGAACCAGACGGTGTTTGATGGTTTTGCCACCTCCAGCGAAGTGGGTAGGCAACGAGCTACCGTGAATTCACGCGCCTATAAAGTCCTGAATACCAGCGAGGCGACAGCGTTAGATACCGTTCAGGTATATCTCAATGTGCTGCAACGTCAGGAGTTTGTCCGTCTGGCAGAAGCCAATCTTGTTAGCCATGAGCGTATTTACGATCAAATAAGGCTGCGTAGCGAACAGGGTGTCGGGCGATTAGCCGATCTGGATCAGGCTGAAGCCCGTCTTGCACAAGCTCGTAACAACGTGCTGACGGAAAAAACCAATCTGGACGATGCAAAAATCAACTACATAAGCGTTGTCGGGAAAGCACCAGAGAATTTGGTAATGCCTGATACTTCTGCACTCACACTCCCCGCCACGTTGGAGGAAGCGCAGCGTATCATGCTGGCTAACAGCCCCGCGCTTAAATCCGCAGAGTCCGATATTGAAGCCACGCAACAGCAATATGAAGCTTCAAAATCAACGTTTTACCCGCGTGTCAACGTTGAGCTATCTCGTACAATGAATAACAACGTTGATGGCTCACGCGGCCAAAACAATGAGTGGCAGGCGATGCTACGGATGCGCTACAACCTGTATGAAGGCGGTGGTAGCAAAGCCAATATGGAATCAAAAGCTTATCAGGTAAAAGAAGCGCAGGATGTCCGAAATAATACCCTCCGCCTGCTAAGCGAAGAAGTCAGGTTAGCCTGGTCAGCGTTGAGTAACTCACGTCAACAACTGCCGATTGCCGCCGAATATGCCGACCGCAGTATGAAAGTGCGTACCGCCTATCAGAAACAATTTGGCCTGGGAGAAAGGACGTTGTTGGATCTACTGGACAGCGAAAATGAGTTGCTCACCGCACAACGCCGTCTGGTCGAGGTTCGCTTCATTTCCCTCTATAACGAATACCGGATAACCTCTCGTATGGGAGAGCTACTCAACCGCTTAGCCATCCCTGCGCCTGATGCGGGTTCCAGCTTGACCAACGTCACGACTCAGGCAAAACTACCGAGCCTTAATTAATATATTTCATTGGTCAGACGGCGATAAATTGTGGTTTATATGCAAGGGAATTACGTTGCGTAAGGGAACGTTTAGTTAAATGAAGTCGCATTCAGTACAAGAGGCTGATGGTTTTGATGGATTGGTTGCCCATAAGTCTATGATCAATGAACCTGCCGATGTTCATGACACCATTCTCCATGAAAATAGTGACCCTCGCAGCCGTCATGATGACCCGTTATTGGATAGTTTGCTGATCCTCTGTGCTTTACAGGGGAAATCCGTCAGCCGTACGACACTCACCGCAGGGCTACCATTAGCCAACCAGCGGTTATCCATAAAGTTGCTCCCAAGAGCCGCTGCGCGCGCAGGGTTGCAAGGGCGCGTGCTCAAGCGCTCTCTGAATAAAATTTCTGAGATGTCACTCCCAGCAATGCTGCTGCTACGGGAAGGGCAAGCGGCAATCCTGTTAGGCTGGAATGCTGACGGCACTGCACGCCTGATGCCCAGTGAAACCGAAGGCGGGGAAATTTCCGTTGAGCATAATACGCTGCAACAGAATTATCTTGGCTTGGTGATGTTCGCCCAGCCTCGTCATCAGTTCGATGTGCAAAATCCGTCTCTGATTCCTCGGACCAAATCCTGGTTCAAAGATACGCTTAAGCTTTCACGTTCGCTTTATCTCGATGCCATCCTCGCGAGTTTGCTCGTGAACATTATCGCCCTTGTCACACCGCTATTCGTGATGAATGTTTATGACAGAGTGGTGCCTAATCAGGCCACCTCAACATTATGGGTGCTGGCTATCGGCGTTACCGGCGCCTTTGTTTTCGATTTGATACTCAAAACGCTGCGCGGCATTTGCCTCGATATGGCGGGTAAAAAAACCGATCTGATTATTTCTGCCACGCTATTTGAACGCATTACCGGTATGTCGATGAAAGCTCGGCCACCAAGGGTCGGTAGCTTCGCACAGAACATTCATGAATTTCAGTCTCTCAGAGATTTCCTGTCTTCACTAACGCTCACCACGCTGATCGATTTTCCTTTTACGCTGCTTCTGCTGTTGGTTATTGGCATCATCGGCGGCCCGCTGGTCTGGGTTTCCATACTGGCCTACCCTATCGCCCTGTTGGCAAGTTGGGCAATACAAAAACCGCTGTCTGCGACGATTGAGAAAACGATGCATCTTGCCAGTGAACGGCAGGCGACGTTGATCGAAACCCTAAGCTGTCTGGACGCCATAAAAGTCAATAATGCGGAAAGTGAACGGCAGCACCAGTGGGAACAGACAATTGGCAGCCTGAGCAAGCTGGAAATGCGGGCAAAAGCGTTATCTTCACTGGCGGTCAATCTGACGCAGTGGTTCCAGCAATTTGCCGGTGTTGTCATGATTGTCGTCGGCGTCTATATGCTGATTAACGGCAAACTCAGTATGGGAGGATTGATCGCCTGTTATATGTTGAATGGCAGAGCGCTCATGCCTTTGGGCCAGTTGTCTGGCCTGGTCAGCCGTTACCAGCAAGCACGGTTGACGATGCAAACCACCGAACAGATGATGCAACTGCCACAAGAACGTAGCGATAACGAACGCCCGCTGAAGCGTGAAAGTATCCGGGGCGGTATCGAATTTCGTGATGTGACGTTCAATTACCCGGAACAGAAAACCTACTCGCTGCAAAACATCAGCCTGACTATCGCCCCCGGTGAGAAGGTGGGCATCATTGGCCGTAGTGGCTCAGGAAAAAGCTCACTGCAAAAACTGATCGTCAATCTCTATCAGCCCAATACCGGCAATATTCTAATCGACGGTGTCGATGCGCGTCAGTTGGATGTCAGTGATTTACGCCATAATATCGGCTATGTTCCACAGGATATTCAGCTATTCAGCGGCTCGCTGCGTAATAACCTTATCAGTGGCGCACGCTATGTCGAAGACGAAGCCATGTTGCGAGCAGCAGAAATTTCCGGGGTAAACGAGTTTGCCCGCCTGCATCCTGATGGCTACAACCTTCAGGTTGGCGAACGCGGCCAACAACTCTCAGGCGGGCAGCGTCAGGCTGTCGCGATAGCCAGGGCGCTATTGCTCGATCCACCGATCCTGGTGCTCGATGAACCCACCAGTTCGATGGATAACACCAGCGAAGATCGCCTAAAGAAAGCTCTGGCTCCCGTCATTGCGGAAAAAACACTCTTATTAGTCACTCATCGGGTTTCTATGCTGGCGCTGGTCGATCGTTTAATCATTGTCGATAAAGGTAAAATTATTGCCGATGGGCCGAAAGCGATTGTAGTAGACGCGTTGAAGAAAGGGCAGATCAATGCGCCTCAGTAAATATAGCAAACGAATCAAACGGTATTTTGTTGGCGGAGATGAAGAAAGCCTGCAAACGATGCCGGAAGTAAGTCGGGCCATGACTGAAGATTCACCGCGTTCTATTCGCTTCACACTGTGGGCTATCGGCGCTTTTTTCCTGTTTTTCATCTTGTGGGCTGGGCTTGCGAACATTGATGAAGTCACCCGCGGCGACGGTAAAGCGATTCCCTCTTCTCGATTGCAAAAAATCCAAAACCTGGAAGGCGGTATTGTCACGGAAGTGTTCATCCGTGAGGGACAAGTCGTCAATGCTGGTGACCCTTTGCTGCGCCTTGATGATACGCGCTTTGCATCTAACGTAGGTGAAACCGAAGCCGACCGGCTTGCGCTGCTATCGCGAATTGAACGCCTGAATGCCGAAATCAACGATCGGGAGTTAGTGCTTTCCGAAGAAATTACGACACAGGCACCTAAAATCGCCGCCGGAGAAAAAGATCTCTATAACAGCCGCCGCCAGCAACTCCATAATGAGATATCCGGTCTGGAAGAGCAGTTGATCCAGCGCCGTCAGGAATTGCTTGATTTTTCAGCCAAAGAAACTCAGTTCCGCAATAGTCTGGGCCTGCTTCAGCAAGAAATAAAAATGTCAGAACCGCTGATCGCGGAAGGGGCTATTTCTAAGGTAGAAGTTTTACGCCTGCGCCGTGCTGAAGTTGAAACCCGTGGCCAGCTTGATTCTATCAAGCTCTCTATTCCCAGGGCAGAATCGGCGATTAAAGAGAGTGAGAATAAAATAGAGGAAACGCGCAGTCGCTATAAAAGCGAGGCGTTATCTCAACTCAGTGAAGCACAAACTAATCTGAACAAAATTGAAGCTACGGGTAAAGCACTCGAAGATCGAGTCAATCGAACGCTGGTCGTCTCGCCGGTACGCGGTATCGTGCAACAACTTCTGGTGAATACCATTGGGGGAGTCATTCAACCAGGTAGCGATCTGGTGGAGATTGTGCCGTTGGATGACAATCTATTGGTAGAAGCTAAAATTCGCCCTCAGGATATTGCGTTTCTGCACCCCGGGCAGGATGCCATAATAAAATTAACGGCCTATGACTACACCATTTATGGGGGGTTAAAAGGTCGGCTGGAGCAAATCAGCCCAGATACGGTAACAGATAAAGAAGGGAACAGCTTTTATATTATTCGTTTACGAACTGATAAGAATTATTTAGGTTCAGCCGATAAACCCCTTCTCATCATTCCGGGCATGATCGCCTCTGTTGATATAATAACAGGGAAGAAAACGATCCTCAGTTACTTGTTAAAGCCTATTATTCGAGCGAGAGCAGAAGCGCTACGAGAACGATAATAAAAAGATGCTCAACAGAGCACCTTTTTCTATTTCATTTATCAGTGATCGTTCATATTGTGATAAATCTGTGTTTGACTTCGCCCCATGGCTTTCGCCTGGTACATGGCAGAATCGGCATTAATTGCCAGTGTCAGAGAATCGGAACCGTGTTCAGGGTACAACGCAATGCCGATACTGCATGATATATCCAGCGTTTTTCCATCGATCTCAAAAGGTTTGTTCAATGCGTTATGTATTTTATCCGCCACATAAAGCGTATTATCAATCTCTTTAATACCTTGAAGCAGAATAATAAATTCATCGCCGCTACGGCGATACACCGTATCTGAATCCCGAACCGCGCTACGCATACGTGCCGCCGCTTCTTTTAAAAGCAAATCGCCCACCGCATGTCCGAACGAATCGTTTATCTGTTTAAATTTGTCGAGGTCCAGGAACATTAGCGCGATTTTTCTGCCTGTTTGTTTGGATAACAGAATCGCCTGCTCCATTTGCTCAGCGAAAGTTAAGCCATTCGCCAATGATGTCAATGAGTCATAGTGTGCTAACTGCCGGTAGTGTTCCTCGCTACGCCGTAGCATATCAATAGCATGATATCGCTCTATGGCGATAGAAATTAGCTGTGCCGATTTCTCGATAGAGAAGATTTCCTCTTCGGTTGGCGTATGCACTTTGCGGTGGTAAATGCTTAACACACCTAATATTTCTTTATTCTGACCAATAATAGGTTCAGACCAGCAGGAACGCAGGCCGGCATATAACGCGAGCCCTTTATAGAGTGACCAATGCGGATGTATAGAAATATCGTCAGCGATTACACGTTTTCCGGTATAAGCTGCCGTACCAAAAGAAGCAACACCATCGGCAATTTTCACATTATGAATGGCATTTTTATAGAAGCCCGGCAGACTCGGTGCGGATCCCAGCGTTAGGCATTTTTTGTCTTTATCGACTAGCAACACAGAACAGACAATGCGACCTGGATTTTTTTCCTCAACACTGAAAATGATAGCATCCAGAATATCTTTCAGCGGTGCACCGCTTGATAACAGATCCAGAGCACGGTTGTAGGAATTATCATGATGTTCCTGTGACTTCCGTTCTGTAATATCTAACTTAATGCCAACGTATTGAGCTGTATTGCTGGCTTTATTATATATTTTAACAATATTGGCCTTTTCCCAATACAGTTGTCCATCTTTTCGCCGATTAACAAACTCTCCACTCCAAACATCACCTTTATTTATGGTATCCCATAGATCTTCATAGACGCTTGCACTGGTCATGCCAGAGTTTAATATATTCGTTTTTTTGCCAATAACCTCATCCGGCATATAGCCAGACATAGTAATAAACTGACGATTGACGTAAATAATTTCACAATTTTCATCTGCGATCATAATTGAAGCTGGACTATATTCCATCGCAAAGAAAGTCATGTTGAGAAAATCTTGTTTTTTCTGCTCTGTTTTAAACTTTTGTTTAATTTTTCTATTTTTAACAGAAGAAAACAACAACAATAGCAACAGCATGGTTATTATAATTTCATACACAATAACACTCTCCTCAGGCCCGGGTGGTCCTGATCGTGCGAATCACAACGCTGATGATGAAAGATCTCAGTAACAAGCCCCCACCCCATAAATTTTTGGGACTGATGCATTTCCGGAGAGCAGAAAAGATGAAAGAAAAAACGCTCCATGAAGCAGGAGTATTCAGAAACATAGCAACGTCAGCATAAAGGCCTCGCATATGGCTGTGTGCAGATAAAAACAACAAATTCAAAAGAGTATCTTAATTTAATAGTAATAACGTTCCGACGTATAAGCTTATCTAATGGAATAAAAGAATATTCCTAAAGGTACATAGCGACATATTTTGAACATCAATTTTTTGTAAGCAAATCAATTATACCAATAGGTATCATTGTTTTAATCAAAAAAACCTATCACAAAATGATTTTCGATCGTCAGCAGTAAACATTATATTTTTTTACCATTAAAAATCAAATAATTAAACAAAAAAAATAAAATCATTAACACAATCGCTTGGTTATATATATGATAAATTGATGCAAGATTTACAGCGCTTCCTTCTTTCGCCTTTTTGATATTAAAAACCGCAATAACAAATAAAAAAGAATTAAATAACAAAATAAAAACAAAACCAGCATGATAATTTGCCACTTAGAATAAAAAGAAAGCAATTTGAAAGAGCAGTTTTTTATACGAACATGATACATTAGTAAATATAATGGATTGATATGAAACAGGAGGGGAAAAAAAGACGTACAGCGGTGCCCTGTGGGACAAGAGATAGACTAAAACAACAGAGTATCAACTATAGTTCGAGTTTCAGTGCCTCAAAACCCTCAAACGGTTGGGGACGCGAGAGATAATACCCCTGAGCAGCACAAGCATGTGATGCCTGCACAATCGCCCACTCTTCCTGTGTTTCAATTCCCTCAATCACTACATAATTGCAAAAACGCGATAGCAAAGCGATCAGTGCAGGAAAAACGCCCCGACCTTCTGCGCTTTGTTGCAAGAGAATAAAGAGTTCACGAGCCACTTTAATGCAATCATACTGGGCCAACATAAGTGATGAAAAATTAGCCATACCACAGCCAAAATCATCCAACCACAAAGTTTGCGCCTCAGGAAGTTTGGTTAATACCTCTTTTGGTAACCCTCCCTGATTTTCGACCATTTCAAAACGAATCCAAGGCATGGCTGCAATCAACCGCTTGGCTTCCAGATTATTTTGCAACGCCAGCAACGTCATACCATCAATGTTGACGGAGGCCAAAATATCGTCGCGAGTAAAGCGAAAACTCCAATCAGATAAAAGTTGCAGTTGTTCTACAATAATAAAAAGACGAGTTTCAACATCAATATTCGCGAAGTACTTTTCAGGAGAGAGGAATTTTTGCGGCAGAGTTGGAGAAAAAACGGAAGTCAACAGCTCAATAGCCATTAATTTACCTGATGTTCGGTAAATAGGCTGAAAAGTATACCGCCGTTGGCATTGGTGCCAATAATCAGCGTCTAGTGGTTCCACGCTGACCGGTTGGAAAAGCCCCGCCCCAATCTGATTAAGATCACCTTCCTGCTGCACCATGAGTTCCGCCATTAAACTGACACAATTAGTTATAAACGAATATCATAAGGACATGCATCATCACTCACTCACCAGATGCAAACTTAATCGGTAATACTGACTAAATCGGTATCCATCGATATTACAAAAATAAGTGGTTCAATATCACAACTAAATTTATTTAAATTGTAAATCAATAAATTAAAATCCAAGAAACACAGTCGCACTAACTAATTCATACAGTCTAAAGCATACATATAAAAGCAATTTAACGAACAGATGGTAATTTTACCCTGTAACCTAACTATTTATGCAGCCAATAGATTCCATGCTGGTGGCTCGCAAAAGCTCACCAACTCACGAGTGTATTCTGCATCAATGATAGTTACGCGTGTCTAAAAGAGCCTCAACGGGTATAATCTGCAACCTGTTTGTAAGGTAGAAGAAGATCATGGCGTTACTCATTACCCATAAATGCATCAACTGTGACATGTGTGAGCCCGAGTGCCCGAATCAGGCCATTTCTATGGGCATGGACATTTATGAAATTGATACCACTCTCTGCACGGAGTGCGTGGGTCACTATGACACACCGACGTGTCAAAAAGTTTGTCCGATCGACAATACGATCGTTAAGGATCCAAACCATATTGAAGGGAATGAGCAACTGTGGGAAAAATATGTGCTCATGCACCATGCCGACAGGATTTGAGAATCTATTGACGAAGGGTCAGCTTTCGATAATTACCGTCGCACAGGCATAGCGTCTTTCATCAGCCAGCGTCACATGTACATGTCTGACGCCCATCTGTTTGGCCAGGTCTGCCGCCATAGCCAGAAAGTGCAGGCAAGGTTTACCCAACTCGTCGTTAGAAACCTCAAACTGGTTGAACGCTAGTCCATTGCGCATCCCCGTACCGAACGCTTTTGCCGCCGCCTCTTTCACGGCAAAGCGCTTAGCGAGGAAACGGGCAGGCTGTTGATGCCGCTGATAGTGCGCCCATTCAGCATCCGTTAGAATGCGGCGAGCGAACCGCTCGCCTGAGCGTTCAATAACCGCTTCAATACGGCCAATTTCGACAATATCCGTTCCAAGCCCAAGAATCGCCATCAGCGACGCGCTTCTTGCATCAAACGCTTCATTTCAGCAACGGCATCTTTCAGCCCGCTCATGACCGCACGTCCGATAATCGCATGTCCGATATTTAATTCATGCATTTCCGGCAGCGTCGCAATCGGCTGCACGTTATGGTACGTCAAACCGTGCCCGGCATTGACTTTCAGCCCTTTCGCCGCAGCGTAAGTCGCCGCATCACGAATGCGTTCGAACTCATGCTGACGGGTTTCATCATCTGGCGCATCGGCATAGGCCCCCGTATGAATTTCGATATAGGGCGCACCGCTGGCAACCGCAGCGTCAATTTGCCGTTTATCCGCATCAATAAAGAGCGAAACCAGGATGTTAGCCTGGCTGAGTCTGGCGACGGCGTTATCGATTTTCTCCTGCTGCCCTGCGACATCCAGCCCGCCCTCTGTCGTCACTTCCTGGCGTTTTTCCGGAACCAGACAGCAAAAATGCGGCTTCACCTCACAGGCGATGTTTAGCATTTCTTCTGTAACCGCCATTTCCAGATTCATGCGGGTTTCGAGCGTTTCTCTCAGGATCCGCACATCACGATCGGTAATATGCCGACGATCTTCACGCAAGTGCACCGTAATGCCATCTGCCCCCGCCTGTTCAGCGACAAAAGCCGCCTGAACGGGATCGGGATACGCCGTTCCACGCGCATTACGCAGCGTTGCAATGTGATCGATGTTAACGCCAAGCAACAATTCAGCCATGATAAATCCTCGGTAAAGTTATGCACGGAGCATGGCAGTTTACACCGATGTCACAGCGTCAGGGTACTGACGAAAAGGGATTATTTATCAGAAGGTGTGGGTTTGGACAAATTAGCAGCAGGAACGAACTGGCGAAACAATTCACGGCTTTTCAGCGGTTTTCCCCCCAGATACGGCTTTAACGCGATACGGGTGAAACGCTTCGCGGCCTTCAGTGTGCCAGCGTCAGGAAATTCACGCGACGCCAGTGAATGCAATTCATGACCCGTAAAACTTTTATTATCGACAACCAGACTGGCAATAAACCCCCGTTCCTCTCGATACTGATAGGTCATGGTATCCGCCACAGGCTCACCGCTGCCAGCACAATGCAGAAAATCAACGCCGTACCCCAGATAGCCCAGTAACGCTAATTCAAAGCGTCTTAATGCTGGTTCAGGAGACGTATTTTGTGCAGCAAGATGCTGCAAACAGTGGAGATAATCGAAGAAAAGCGCGGAATAATTGGTTTCATGCTCCAACACGCGGGCCAGCAGTTCGTTAACGTACAAACCGCTATAAAGCATCGTGCCAGTCAGTGGCAACGCCAGAGAAACAGGCTCGGCGCTGCGTAAGGTTTTCACTTCTCCCCGCCCGCTCCAGCGCACCAGCAGCGGAGTGAAAGGCTGTAAACAGCCTTTCAGGCTAGAGCGACGAGCGCGTGCGCCTTTGGCAAGCACACGAACCCGACCATCGCTTTCGCTAAACAGATCCAGCAATAAACTGGTTTCGCTATAAGGTCGCCCATGCAAGACAAATGCGCGCTGCCAGCCTTCCATCGGCGTGAACCTTACAAATCTTCGCTATAACCCAGGCTACGCAGGGCACGTTCGTCATCTGCCCAACCGGATTTCACTTTAACCCACAGCTCAAGGTGCACTTTGGCCTCGAACATCTCTTCCATATCCTGACGAGACTCAATACCAATGGTTTTAATTTTCGCACCCTTGTTACCAATAACCATCTTCTTCTGGCCTTCACGCTCAACCAGAATCAGGCCGTTGATGTCATAACCGCCGCGTTCGTTAGTGACGAAACGTTCGATTTCAACCGTGACGGAATACGGCAATTCTTCACCCAAGAAGCGCATCAGTTTTTCACGGATAATTTCCGATGCCATGAAACGCTGTGAACGATCGGTAATGTAATCTTCCGGGAAGTGATGCGTTGCCTGAGGTAAGTGCTTACGCACAATGCTGGCAATCGTATCGACATTTGTGCCTTTCTCCGCAGAGATCGGAACCACATCAAGGAAATCCATCTGTTGGCTAAGGAACTGAATGTGCGGCAGCAGTTTGGTTTTATCCGTGACGTTATCAACTTTATTGATCGCCAACAGCACAGGAAGTTTCTGATCGCGCAGCTTATTCACTACCATTTCGTCGTCGTCGTTCCAGTGCGTACCTTCAACAACGAAAATGATCAGCTCAACGTCACCGATTGAACTGCTGGCAGCACGGTTCATCAGGCGGTTAATCGCCCGTTTCTCTTCAATATGCAACCCCGGTGTATCCACGTAAATGGCCTGATAAGCCCCTTCAGTATGGATGCCCATGATACGGTGCCGCGTCGTCTGGGGCTTACGTGACGTAATAGAGATCTTCTGCCCCAGTAATTGATTTAATAACGTCGATTTACCAACGTTAGGTCGACCTACAATCGCGATAAAACCGCAGTGTGTCTGTATTTCGCTCATTCAAGCTCCAGTTTTTTCAACGCTTGTTCAGCCGCAGCCTGTTCAGCTTTACGACGGCTCGATCCTGTGCCAACGACTGACTCACTAAAGCCGCTTACCTGACAGTGGATCGTAAATTCCTGGTCATGTGCTTCTCCACGAACCTGCACCACCAGATAGGTTGGCAGAGGTAAGTGACGCCCTTGCAGAAACTCCTGTAACCGCGTTTTCGGATCTTTTTGCTTATCGCCGGGACTGATTTCATCCAAGCGCGTTTGATACCAGTTCAGGATCAAACGCTCGATGGTCTGAATGTCACTGTCGAGGAAAATACCGCCAATCAGCGCTTCAACCGTATCAGCCAGGATCGATTCACGGCGAAAACCGCCGCTTTTTAATTCACCAGGGCCGAGGCGCAAGCACTCCCCCAGTTCGAATTCACGCGCGATCTCCGCTAGCGTATTCCCCCGCACCAGCGTCGCCCGCATCCGGCTCATATCCCCTTCATCCACCTTGGGGAAACGGTGATACAACGCATTGGCGATGACAAAACTCAGGATGGAATCACCCAGAAACTCGAGCCTTTCATTATGTTTGCTGCTGGCACTACGATGGGTCAATGCCTGTAACAAAAGCTCGTACTGCTGAAAAGTATAGCCCAGCTTTCTTTGTAAACGATTTATCAGGATGGGATTCATGTGTTACCAATAGATCAACGATGCGTCAAAAACAGCAGCATACGGAACAGCCCTGCTTACCAATTCGGTCAAAACTGTTTCGTTTGCATTGGCTCCCATCAGGGAGCCTGCCTTTATCCCCGTCATACTTCGCATTACACGGACGTTAGCGTTGTTCACACGCTAACGTGTTATCCTGTAACTCGCATTTTTAGGGCACGTTCTTTCAAAAATAACGTTGCAGAAAATATTCTACAACGGACAGCAGCAGAATGCTGCCTGTATCTCATTTCGCTTAGTGAATACCACCAATGCGGCTCAAACGGACGCCTGTAGGCCATTCACCTTCCTGCTTCTCGAAGCTCATCCAGATAGCGGTGGCTTTACCAACCAGATTTCTCTCCGGTACAAAGCCCCAATAGCGACTATCGAGACTGTTGTCGCGGTTATCACCCATCATGAAGTAGTGCCCTGCTGGGACAACCCACGTCGCAAGCTGCTGCTGCGATTGCTGGTAATAACCACCAAGCTGATCCTGCTGGCCCGGCACTAACAGAATATTATGCGTCACATTGCCTAATGACTCTTTGCGTGCGCCCATACGGATCCCTTCCACGCTGTTGTCATTAGCAGGCACCTCATAAAATCCGCTGCGCGATTCCAGTCCCGGCTGATTGAAGGTCTGAACGAAATCGCTAGGCTGTACATTACTGTATGTGACCGCCAGCGCGGTGTCACACGCCTGCTGTCCCTGGCAGGATGGACGAATCGTTACCTGCTTGGTTATCGGGTTATAACTAACGCGATCGCCCGGTACACCCACGACGCGTTTGATGAAATCTACTTTAGGATCGGACGGGTATTTAAACACCACCACGTCACCCCGCTTTGGGTGTCCTGTTTCAATCAGCGTTTTCTGCGTGAAAGGTTCTTTAATGCCATAGGCAAATTTTTCCACCAGAATAAAATCACCGATCAACAGCGTCGGCATCATTGAACCTGATGGAATTTGAAACGGTTCATAGATGAAGGAACGCACAACCAATACCAACGCCACGACCGGGAACACGGACGCAATCGTCTCGATCCAACCGGGTTGTGCAACGGCTTTTGCTGAAACCGCGCCATCAGCACCACTCATGGCAGCAAATTTTTTCCGGCGTGCAGGTGCCCAAATAAAACGCTCTAAACACCAGACAATCCCCGTGACCAGCGTCACCAATGCCAAAATTACGGCAAACATATTGGCCATGCCAACTCCTCAGAATTTATTTACTGTCTTTGCCGACGTGTAAAATTGCCAGAAACGCTTCTTGCGGTAGCTCGACGTTACCGACCTGTTTCATACGTTTCTTACCGTCCTTCTGTTTCTGCAACAGTTTCTTCTTACGGCTGACGTCGCCACCATAACACTTGGCTAATACGTTTTTGCGCAACTGCTTAACGGTAGAGCGCGCAATAATGTGGTTACCAATGGCGGCCTGAATCGCGATATCAAACTGCTGACGTGGGATCAGTTCTTTCATCTTTTCGACAAATTCACGGCCACGGTATTGTGAATTATCACGGTGAGTAATGAGAGCTAATGCATCGACACGCTCGTTGTTGATTAATACATCAACGCGCACCATGTCCGATGCCTGGAAGCGTTTGAAGCTGTAATCCAGCGATGCATAACCACGAGACGTTGATTTCAGGCGATCAAAGAAATCGAGTACCACTTCGGCCATCGGGATCTCATACGTCAACGCAACCTGATTACCGTGGTACACCATGTTCGTCTGCACACCGCGCTTCTCAATACAAAGCGTAATCACGTTGCCCAAATATTCCTGAGGCATCAGCATGTGACACTCGGCGATCGGTTCACGCAGTTCCTGAATGTTATTCAGCGGCGGCAGTTTAGACGGGCTATCCACATAGATGGTTTCTTTAGCCGTCGTTTCTACTTCATACACTACCGTCGGTGCCGTGGTGATCAGTTCCAGATCGTACTCACGCTCCAGACGTTCCTGAATGATCTCCATGTGCAGCAGCCCCAGGAAGCCACAGCGGAAACCGAAGCCCAGCGCGGTAGAGCTTTCTGGCTCATAGAACAGCGAGGCATCATTGAGGCTTAGCTTACCTAATGCATCGCGGAATGCTTCATAGTCATCAGAACTGATTGGGAATAGGCCAGCATAGACCTGAGGTTTGACTTTTTTGAAGCCCGGCAGCGCTTTTTCAGCCGGCTGACGCGCCAGCGTTAGCGTATCCCCGACCGGTGCCCCCAAAATATCTTTGATAGCACACACCAACCAGCCAACTTCGCCACAGTTCAATACATCGCGGTCGATCTGTTTCGGGGTGAAAATACCCAGGCGGTCAGCGTTATACACCTGGCCCGTACTCATCACCTTAATTTTGTCGCCTTTGCGCATCGTACCGTTTTTGATACGCACCAAGGACACAACGCCAAGATAGTTATCAAACCAGGAGTCGATAATCAGCGCCTGTAGCGGTTCATCAGGGCTGCCTTCCGGCGGCGGAATATCACGAACCAGACGCTCTAAAACATCTGGCACGCCAATCCCCGTTTTCGCGGAGCAACGCACGGCGTCGGTAGCATCAATACCGACGATGTCTTCAATTTCCTGAGCAACACGATCCGGGTCAGCAGCGGGCAGGTCAATTTTATTCAGAACCGGCACCACTTCCAGATTCATATCCAACGCGGTGTAACAGTTCGCCAGCGTTTGCGCTTCAACCCCTTGCCCGGCATCAACGACGAGCAATGCGCCTTCACAGGCGGCAAGCGAGCGGGAAACTTCATAAGAGAAGTCAACATGCCCAGGGGTATCAATGAAGTTTAACTGGTAGGTTTGGCCGTCCTGCGTTTTATAATCCAGCGTCACGCTTTGCGCTTTAATCGTTATTCCGCGTTCACGTTCCAGATCCATGGAGTCCAGAACCTGCGCAGCCATTTCACGTTCGGTTAACCCGCCACAAATCTGGATAATACGGTCAGATAACGTCGATTTACCGTGGTCGATATGGGCAATAATGGAGAAATTTCGTATATGCTTCATTATAAAAATTTTTCTACCTTGATATTCCTGAAATTCTTGCCGATGGGCATGCGCATAGGTGAAAACAGCAGCGATGTTATTCCACCTGAATCGCAGCATTCTACATGCGAGAAGCGTGAAAACCTAGTCATGTCCGGTGCATTCCCCTTGATTATGACGGTTTTATTTGGAATAGCAGAACAACAAGAGAAAAGCAGGAAGTAAAGTGTCATGACGTGACAAACATCGTGTCGAAAGATAACAAACGAGTAAGCCATGTTTCCGCACCGTGCGCCGTTTACGCCAGGGTGGACAGGTCAATTTTGTAACAGAGTACCCGGTAGTGCAATTTGCAAGATAACAGGCTCATAACGCTTATTCTTACCTAACCGCTTTGCCCAACGCTTCACGCCGATAAACGCCAATCCACCACCCAACAACGCGCCGCTTACAGCAGCCAAATCGCTGCCAAGTAACGTTTGGAATAGCGCGGCTCCAAACAGCAGGCCAACCAGCGGAACAACGTAAACCAGTGCGGCGGAAAGCAATAACCGCCCCTCAGAAATCCCCAACTCCACTTTTTGTCCAACCTCTAAAGGCCGATCGTAAGCGACACGCAGCGTATTGTCAGCAGAAAGCCCAAGCTGACTTAATAAGCCAGTTCCACACGACGAACGGGATTTGCAACTGCCGCACCCCGCACTCGGTTCACATCGCAGCTCTGCGATACCATCCTGCCATGACACTACCGTCGCCCACTCTTTGATCATGGTTGCGCCTTGAAAAGGATACTGTCAGCCACACGCTTAGCCGTAGAAGGCGGGATATCGCCAACAACGGTAATTTCGCGATTACCTTTCATCACCGTGTGGATGGAGCGCCGCCCGGTTAGCAGAGACTGCTCTTCACTCACGCCAGAAGACGGGCTAATGTTAATCGAAAAGCTGAACAAACCATCGCTGTACAAACGTGTTTCGATAGGAATAGACGAACCAGGCAAGACTCTTTTGTCGTGTGACAGCGCTGTCATCCCGGCAGGCAACCATTCCGGCTCCCAGGTAAAATCACCTTTTTCGACAGCAGGCGTCGATAAAACAGGGGGAAGTTTGATCCCTTCCAGCAGACGCATCACGTTAACCACATCGTCGTCAACAATCAGCGATGTCGTTAAGAATTGCTCCAGTCGTTTATCGCCATTGCGATCCTGTAAATCGATACGTAATGGAAGTTTCGATTCTGCGTCAATCCACACCATGTAGCTGTAACGGGTGCCATCTCGTGAGATGATCCGAACGCCTGACGCCAGACGATCGGCAATACGCACCCGTCCATCGGCGGGAATAAAGTCATAATAGGACGATAATTTTTGGAAATCAGCGAAGACCAAAGAGGGAAGAGAGTCAACGATATGATCGCTGGAAAGCGTAAACGGTTCAAAACCAGGATCAAAGTAACTGATTTCATCACCACGCTGTACGATCTCGCGTCGTGGCCCGTCCATAAATAGCAGTTGCGCCAAGGAACGGTTGTTGACCACAGCATGACGATATCGTACCGACTCAAACCCTTGCAGGGTAATGTTGATAAACGAAATTTCGTAATTCAGAGAACGAACCGCGCTATTCATCTGCTGCAACAACGTACCCGGTTCAGCATTCTGAGCCGGGGCGAGCGTAGAATAAAACAGACTGCCAATCAGGAAACAGGCGGCGAACCAGACACGCTTCATTACCGGGACGGTGTTCCTAATGATTGAGTGCCAGGAACCTGAATCGCTGCTTGCTGATCGTCCTGCGGCAACGCATGTTCGGCATGCAGCCGACGCTGTAATTCATAGTCCTGCAAAATAGCGTTAAGGCGGTTACGCTGCATATCGGATTTCTGTTGACCATTATGAGGCACCACATTTTCTGACGGCACGCCCAGGCTCACAGGGGAAGCGGTGCCCATCGCCGGTAAGGTACTGAACACGCCGGATTCAGCAACATGTTCTGATACATTGCCCTGCTGGTAATTTTGTACGCCGACAATCACCGCTAAAGACACACATGCGGCAACGCCGATTTGCGTCAATTGGCTAGCCCACGGACGGATTTTGTGCCAGAACGGCATCTTCGCCCACTCGGCAGGTTGTGGCTGAGATTCAGGCTGCGCTTGCGGAACCAGACGAACCGGCTCTTTTTCGATGGCAGCGGCAACACGAGAGGCGATATCGAGATGAATCACATTTTCACAGACATCCCCACGCAATGCATCACGAATTAGATGATAACTTTGCCAACTTTGCTGCAACGCATCATCCCGCGACAATACGCCTAACAGTTCGGAATCTACTGCTTCGCCATCCATTAAAGCGGAAAGTTTCTCTTTCTGCATACCGACACCCTTACCTTGTCAAATCCATCATTAATCATGCGATAGCTAAAAATGCTCGCTAACGCTGAATAAGCGGTTGTACTTTATTATCAATAGCTTCCCGCGCCCGGAAAATACGAGAACGAACGGTGCCGACGGGACAGTCCATAATCGCAGCAATCTCTTCATAGCTTAAACCGTCCAATTCCCGCAGCGTAATCGCTAAACGTAAATCTTCCGGTAAAGACTCAATCGTGCGGAAAACTATACTTCGTAATTCCTCTGACAACATTAAATTCTCAGGGTTCGATATTTCTTTCAGTGCGCCCGCATTTTCATAGTTTTCTGCGTCATTGGCATCAATGTCGCTGGAAGGCGGGCGGCGGCCCTGAGCTACCAGATAATTCTTGGCCGTATTCACAGCAATACGATACAGCCACGTATAGAACGCACTATCGCCGCGGAATGACTCTAACGCGCGATAGGCTTTAATAAACGATTCCTGTACCACGTCCGGCACGTCCCCTTGTGGAACATACCGTGATACCAGGCTCGCGACCTTATGCTGATAGCGAACGACCAACAAGTTAAACGATTTTTGATCGCCTTTTTGGACTCGCTCGACCAGAACCTGATCTGTCAGTTGCTCGCTCATCCGAGGTAATCTCTACTCAAACCGTTCTCCACACGTAAAATAGTACTGCCAGCTATGTAAGTCATATTTAGAGCAAGCTCCTCATTAGAACCAAGACATCCAATAAAGTTCCAGGCCATCGTTTTTCTTTTGCTTAGCGTCGTGACTCGTCTTTGCGATGCATATCATGACGCATTCTCTTCATCTGAGGCGCTACGCACTTTCGTGGATGATACGATAAATCCGAGGCCTTCGCACGATTCACCATGTTCTGGTATACGCTTATTTATAAGGCGAAAAACCGATACAGCAATCACACCGTTGGATGCTACCATCGGAATTCCTCTTCTTTTTTACATCCACGATACGACCATGCAAACGACCACTGAATACGTCTGTGATGTTTTAATCATTGGTAGCGGTGCTGCCGGGCTTTCACTGGCGCTACGCCTGGCTTCTCAGGCCAATGTGACGGTATTAAGCAAAGGCCCGCTCAACGAAGGTGCAACGTTTTATGCTCAAGGTGGCATCGCGGCTGTTTTCGATGAAACCGACACGATTGACTCCCATATTGAAGATACGCTGATCGCGGGTGATGGCCTGTGCGAACGGGAAGCCGTTGAGTTTATCGCCAGCAATGCCAAACACTGCGTGCAATGGCTGATCGAACAAGGCGTGCTATTCGATACCGAAACCAGCACCAATGGTGAAGAACGTTACCATCTCACGCGCGAAGGCGGGCATAGCCATCGTCGAATTCTGCACGCGGCAGATGCGACCGGAAAAGAAGTGGAAAATACGCTGGTGCAGAAAGCGCGTGCCCATCCAAATATTCGGATTATGGAACGCTGCAACGCCGTCGATTTAATTACCTCAAATAAACTCGGTTTGCCTGGTACACGCCGCATTATTGGTGCTTACATCTGGAACCGTGAGCGGGAACGCGTAGAATCCTGCCGGGCAAAAACGGTGGTGCTGGCGACCGGCGGCGCATCCAAAGTGTATCAATACACCACGAATCCCGATATTTCCTCCGGTGACGGTATCGCCATGGCCTGGCGTGCAGGTTGCCGCGTCGCAAATCTGGAGTTCAATCAGTTTCACCCGACCTGTCTGTTCCATCCGCAGGCGCGAAATTTCCTGCTAACGGAAGCGTTGCGCGGTGAAGGTGCCTACCTTAAGCGTCCTGACGGCACGCGCTTTATGCCCGATTTCGATGCCAGAGGCGAACTGGCACCGCGTGATGTGGTCGCGCGTGCAATTGACCATGAGATGAAACGGCTTGGCGCAGACTGTATGTATCTGGACATCAGTCACAAACCCGAAGCGTTTATTAAACAGCACTTCCCCACCATCGATGAAAAGCTACAGTCTCTCGGTATCGATCTGACGCGCGAGCCGATACCTATCGTCCCTGCGGCGCACTACACCTGCGGAGGCGTGTTGGTCGATCAGCATGGTCGTACCGATCTTGACGGCCTGTATGCGATTGGTGAAGTCAGCTATACCGGATTACACGGCGCAAACCGCATGGCATCTAACTCACTGTTGGAGTGTCTGGTTTACGGCTGGTCAGCCGCCGAGGATATTTTACAGCGCTTGCCGCAAATCAAAGCGGTGAAAAAATTGCCAGATTGGGATGAAAGCCAGGTCGACAACTCCGACGAACAGGTAGTGATCCAGCATAACTGGCACGAGCTACGCCTGTTTATGTGGGATTACGTTGGCATCGTGCGAACCACCAAGCGGTTGGAGCGTGCGCAACGCCGCATCCATCTGCTTCAGCAGGAAATCAACGAGTACTATACTCACTTCCGTATTTCCAACAATTTGCTGGAACTGCGTAATCTGGTGCAGGTCGCTGAACTCATCGTTCGCTGTGCGCTGGAAAGAAAAGAAAGCCGCGGGCTGCATTATACGCTGGACTATCCAGAACAGTTCGACGCACCAACCCCCACCATTCTGGTGCCGTAGTTCAGCGGTAATTCACAAAAGACAGTTAACTTGAAAAGGCAGACGCCGCGATAAGGCGTCTGCCCCTACATAAAGAGATAAAACGCTTTTGTCAGTTGTTGGAAATCCGCCGAATAACGTCTTTCGTCATCACGAATGACCAATGAAGCATGCACGCATTCCCTTTCCTGCCGCGATAGCGCCAGCAAAACACGATGTGCAGGTTTATCTGCTTGTTCCGATACACAAAGCTGCTGATGAACGTGCCAGTTATGCTGCTGTGCCAGCGGAATAAAGTTCTCCGCAATCTGAACGGGGAGCACCACGCAAAACAGTCCCTCAGGCATCAGCAGTTGATGCGCACAGCGCAACAGCGCTTCATGCGTTAACAAAGTGGTGTAACGCGCCTGCTCACGTTGAGTCGACCCACAGGCGAGCCCCGGCGGAAAATACGGTGGATTACTAACAATCAATGAATAGTCAGCGGCTCGCGTCTGCGCAAAACGCATAATATCGTCAGCATAGACCGTGATTCTGTCAGCCCATGGCGAGGCGGCAATGTTTTCCTGCGCCTGCTGACTGGCGGCACTATCCAGTTCGACGGCATCAATCTGAACATGCGGTGCGGAACGTTGCGCGAGCATCAACGCGAGCAGGCCAGAACCACTGCCGATATCCAGAATTCGCGTGGCTGAGGATACGGGTGCCCAGGCTCCCAGCAAGATGCCGTCCGTTCCCACCTTCATGGCGCAGCGATCGTGTGCCACAAAGCATTGCTTGAAGGTAAAACCATCCCGACGCAATGTCAGTTTATTATCAGCTTGATGATTCATGAAAATTAAGATTCCAAATGCAAACCGCAGTAGCATAGGTGAAACATCAATGCAGGAAAAGTGCCGATGCCTGCTTAAACAGGTGAAGAAATCGGCCAATCCGTCTATAATCGGCGCCCCAAACAGAGGTAGACCATGACTGTAACCAATTTTTCCGAGCTTGATCTTGATGAAAGCCTGTTAGACGCCCTGCGTGACATGGGCTACGAACGCCCGACCGCGATCCAGGCTGCTGCAATTCCTCCGGCGATGGAAGGCCGCGACGTACTGGGTTCCGCGCCGACAGGTACAGGTAAAACCGCTGCCTATCTGCTGCCGGTTTTGCAGCATCTTATCGATTTTCCTCGTAAAAAATCAGGTCCTCCTCGTATTCTGATCCTCACGCCAACCCGTGAACTCGCCATGCAGGTAGCCGATCAGGCACGAGCCTTTGCCGCACATACGCACCTCGATGTCGCCACGATCACAGGTGGTGTGGCCTACATGAACCATGCTGAAGTCTTCAGTGAAAATCAGGATGTCGTCGTCGCGACAACCGGCCGTTTGCTGCAATACATTAAAGAAGAAAACTTTGATTGCCGCGCGGTAGAAACGCTGATTCTGGATGAAGCAGACAGAATGCTGGATATGGGCTTCGCTCAGGATATTGAACACATCGCCGGAGAAACACGCTGGCGCAAACAAACGCTGCTGTTTTCTGCGACGCTGGAAGGGGATGCGATCAAGGATTTCGCCGAGCGCCTGCTCAACGATCCTGTTGAAATCGAATCCGATCCATCACGTCGGGAACGCAAAAAAATTCTGCAATGGTATTACCGTGCCGATGATGTTAAACACAAAACCGCACTGCTCTGCCACCAGTTAAAACAGCCGGATGTGACGCGTTCTATCATCTTTGTGCGCAAGCGTGAGCGAGTTCATGAACTGGTGGCCTGGCTACGTGAAGCGGGCATTAACTCCTGCTATCTCGAAGGCGAAATGGTGCAAGCCAAACGTAATGAGGCGATCAAACGTCTGAGCGACGGGCGTGTTAACGTACTGGTGGCAACGGATATCGCAGCGCGTGGTATTGATATTAACGATGTCAGCCACGTCTTTAACTTCGATTTACCGCTCACAGCGGATACCTATCTGCACCGCATTGGTCGTACCGGCCGCGCGGGTCGTAAAGGCTGCGCTATCTCTTTTGTCGAAGCGCACGACCATCTGCTGCTGGGAAAAATCAGCCGCTACCTGAATGAACCGTTAAAACCACGCGTCATTGAGGAACTCCGCCCCACGACCAAAGCACCAAGCGCCAAAACCACGGGTAAACCATCGAAAAAAGTGCTCGCTCAGCGGAAAGAGAAAAAAGAGAAGGAAAAAGAAAAAGTTAAGGTGAAAATTCGCCACCGCGATAGCAAAAATATCGGTAAACGTCGTCAGCCTACGCAGAAAACCGACGAACCGTCTGGCGAATAAGACTATCGATATAAAATGCTATATAAGACAGAGATGTAAAAAAGGGAGCCTCGGCTCCCTTTCTGTTAATGCTCAGACAATAGCTTACAGACTTTCGGTGAAAGTACGAGCGATAACGTCGCGCTGCTGTTCTGGCGTCAGTGAATTGAAACGCACAGCATAGCCAGATACGCGGATGGTCAGTTGCGGATATTTCTCTGGATGCTGAACGGCATCTTCCAGCGTTTCACGGCGCAGGACGTTCACGTTCAGGTGCTGACCGCCTTCTACACGTACTTCAGGTTTGATTTCCAGCGGAATTTCACGATATTCGATCTGCCCCAGATCGCTCATAGGAACGATTTGATCTTCGCTATAACCTGATTTAGCACATACGCAACGCGCCTGTGATTTCTCTTCGTCCAGCAACCAGAAAGAATTGATCAGCGCGCTGTCGTTAGCCTTGGTGATTTGAATACCAGTAACCATAATTGCCTCCGTAAAACGGCGTGTTATTGTCTTAATTAAAACTAATGTAGGCAAAATCGCTATCGGCAAAAAACTGCCAGATTTTGTCACGATCGTATAAAACCATTGATATCTGCTCTCTTATATACCAGTCTGATCACCAGATATCCTTGACTTAAATCAATTTCAAAGCCCCCTAACTCGAACACCAGAAGGCAATTTATTGTTTTATATCAATTTTACCAACACCGCGAATTACAAATATTTTTATATATTTTCAATTTTTTTTCGAAAAAACCGTTTTCACCCAGAGAACGACGGTTACGGTTTTACCTCGGCACGATAGATCGGTAAGCTACCCACAACACCCTTCAACCTGTAAAAAAAGAGTGCATGATGGCGACCTCTCTCACCTGGCATGACGTGCTGGCACAAGAAAAGCAGCAGCCTTATTTTATTAATACCCTTGAATTCGTTGGGAAAGAACGAGCGGCAGGTAAGACGATCTATCCTCCGCAAAAAGATGTGTTCAACGCTTTCCGTTTTACCGAGCTTCATCAGGTCAAAGTCGTCATTCTAGGGCAAGACCCCTATCACGGCCCGAATCAAGCGCATGGGCTGTCATTCTCTGTACGTCCCGGCGTACCTGCCCCGCCTTCTCTGGCCAATATTTATAAAGAATTGGCGAGCGACATCCCAGGATTTGAAATTCCACGACACGGTTTCCTGCAAAGCTGGGCGGAGCAAGGCGTTTTGCTGCTCAATACGGTATTAACCGTTGAAGCCGGACAGGCTCATTCGCACGCCAATCTGGGCTGGGAAACCTTTACTGACCGCGTCATTGCGGCGTTAAATGAACAGCGCGAAGGTCTGATCTTCCTTCTGTGGGGGTCGCATGCACAGAAAAAAGGCAACATCATTGATCAACGGCGTCATCATATTCTGAAATCGCCGCACCCTTCCCCGCTGTCTGCACACCGTGGTTTTTTGGGCTGTAAACATTTCTCGCAGGCCAATCAACTGCTCGAACAGCAAGGGCTATCGCCAATAGACTGGACACCAAGACTCCCGGAAGAGGCCTAAGCGGCAACGGTTTGGTTGCTTTCAAAGCACGAAGGCAGCCACAATCATCATTGATGAAAAATCACTTACAAGGGTATGAGCAAACGAAAACGTTGGTTGAACACGAATAAATATTGAGAAAAAGAAGAGGTAATACGATGATTTGGTGGAGCTAAGCGGGATCGAACCGCTGACCTCTTGCATGCCATGCAAGCGCTCTCCCAGCTGAGCTATAGCCCCACAATGTGTGGAATGTTCGTGATAACTAACCAAACAGAGGGAGTGTTTGGTGGAGCTAAGCGGGATCGAACCGCTGACCTCTTGCATGCCATGCAAGCGCTCTCCCAGCTGAGCTATAGCCCCGTATCATCCAGCATTACCGTGAAGGCAAGTACTGTGCGAACGGGTCGCATAATATGAAACCCAATTAACAGTGTCAACGGCTAAATCCGGTTATCCGATTAACCGCTGAAAAAGACGCCAAAGGCGAGGAAAAACAGACGACAATTTCGCTATCATCTCGTCATAAGCACAATAAATAGCTGCCAACGATAACGCGATTTATTATCATCACTTCACATTATGCTTCCGCTTACAATTATAAGCCCCCATCACATGCGCTATTTTTCTATGATTGTATTTTCTCTGATGGTATCTACGTCTGGCATTTTGCCCGCTCGGGCGCAGCCAACCATTCCTGACATTACCGAAGAGGCAAAAGCCCAATTCGAGATCAAACAGATTGACATGAAAAGCGATGCGCAACATGCCTATCGGCTTTTCATCGCGCTTCCACGCCAGCCTACTCCTGAAGGGGGCTATCCGGTACTGTATATGCTTGACGGCAATGCCCAATTTCCTGTTGCGGTAAACCGCTATAACACGAAAAATGGTGCCGCACCGCTGATTGTCGCCATCGGTTATCCAATCGATAAACCTTACGATGTGCCCGCCAGAACCCGTGATTACACGCCGCCGACCACCATCACCGACCCGGATTTTTCCGCCGGTGGCGAAGCTGAGGCCTTTTATCAATTCTTGCACTCCACGGTAAAACCCTGGGTTGAAGCGCATTACTCCGTCGATAAGCAAAAGCAGACGCTGGCCGGGCACTCTTTCGGCGGCCTGTTTACACTCTATACGCTTTTTAACCATACCGAGGCTTTCCAGCGCTATGTGGCCGCCAGCCCATCGATCTGGTGGGGCAATGGCGTCGTGATTCCAGCCAGAACGCCGCTGCTCACGACCTTACCGCAATCAATTACCGTCACGGCAGGGGAAAATGAGGATGATCCGGTCACAGCGCAGGCAGGCAAACCCGTTGATGAAAAACGAGCGGAACGGCTCAGCCAAAGAAAAATGGTGGAAAGAGCAAAAACGCTGGTGGCTAACCTGAACGAACAAGGTGCCAATGCTGACTTTATTCTGTTCCCCGGCAAAGGACACGGCGACGTGATCCCCGATGCCATCGGTAAAGCGGTTACTATTGCCGGTCAATAAGCTTTATGCCGTATCATAAAGAAACCCCGACATTTTTGCCGTAACGCCGATCGTTTAAAGATCGAGATACCGGGGGCGA